>NZ_CALHGM010000029.1 GCF_938030145.1 uncultured Campylobacter sp. | reverse complement strand
CTCCGCCGTAATTTAATGTTTCGCCCGCCGTGCTAAATTTTAATCCGCCTTTTATTTTTAAATTTAAAACCTACTAGACGATGAATAAATATAAAATTTTAATTAAATCTAACGAAATTTAAGGTGCATGAATTCTAAATTTTGATAGAATGCCATTTAAAAATATCCTAAATTTCAGGAGGACATTATGGTTGATTTGGCTCAAATTTCGGCTAGACTTGATGCCGTTGAGCGTTTGCCGCGAATAAAAACGGAGGAAAGCATACAAGAAAGGCTTAAAAGCAAGGGTTTTTCGCGCCGCGATTTTATGAAATGGAGCGGAGCGATGACCGCGATGCTCGGTCTTCCGGCCGCATTTGCACCGAGCGTGGCGCGAGCGGCGGAGCTTGCGGATCGCTTGCCTGTGATCTGGCTTCATATGGCGGAGTGCACGGGCTGTAGCGAGAGCTTGCTGCGCACCGACACGCCTAGCATCGACAGCCTTATATTTGATTACATCAGCCTAGAATATCACGAGACGATAATGGCTGCCGCAGGCTGGCAAGCCGAGGAAAATTTAGAGGGCGCGATCGAAAAATACAAGGGGCGCTATATCTTGATGGTAGAGGGTGGAATTCCAAGCGGCGAGAATGAATTTTTCCTAACCGTGGGTCCTGAGGGCAAGAGCGGAGCTCAGCACTGCAAGCACGCTGCCGAAGGCGCTGCAGCAATATTTGCGATCGGCACCTGTTCGAGCTTCGGCGGTATCCAAGCCGCAGCTCCGAATCCGACCGGTGCCGAAGGTTTGGACAAAATCATAAACAAACCCGTCATCAACATCCCAGGCTGTCCACCTAGCGAAAAAAACATCGTCGGCAACGTGCTAAATTTTATCCTTTTCGGCACGCTTCCGAGCTTGGACGTTTATAATAGGCCTAAATGGGCTTACGGGCTGCGAATACATGATCTATGCGAGCGTCGCGGACATTTCGACGCGGGCGAGTTTGTAGAAAGCTTCGGCGATGCGGGTGCGAAGGACGGATACTGCCTTTATAAAGTAGGCTGCAAGGGTCCTTACACGTTTAACAACTGCTCGCGCGAGCGTTTCAACTCCCACACTAGCTGGCCGGTACAGGCGGGTCACGGCTGTATAGGCTGCTCGGAGCCTGATTTTTGGGATCATATGGGACCTTTTGAGGAGCCTTTGGCGGATCGCCTTTACGAAAGCGTTTTCGGCGGGCTCGGCGCTGATGCTACTGCAGATAAGATAGGTGTCGGAATTTTGGCGATCACGGGTGTTGCGGTAGCGGCACACGCGGCGATTGCGTCATTTAAGAAAGATAAAGGGGAATAATCATGTCGCAAAGAATCGTAATAGATCCGATAACCAGAATAGAGGGACATTTAAGAATAGAGGTCGTAGTGGATGATGAAAACATCGTGCGCGAGGCTTATAGTAGCTCCACTTTATGGCGCGGGCTTGAGACCATAGTAAAAAATAGAGATCCGCGCGACGCGGGATTTTTTATGCAAAGAATTTGCGGCGTCTGCACCTTCTCGCACTACAAAGCAGGTATCGTCGCGGTAGAAAACGCCCTTGGTATCACTCCGCCGCTAAATGCCTTGCTGACGCGCACGCTGATGGCTAACGCGCTATTTTTGCACGATCATCCGGTGCATTTTTATCAACTTCACGGGCTTGATTTCGTAGATGTAGTAAGCGCTCTTAGCGCCGATCCTAAAAAAGCAAGCGAGGAGGCGTTTAAATACTGCGACACCCCTTATGCGTGCGGTGCGGATAAACTAAAAGAGGTGCAAGATCGCGTGGGCGCTTTTGTTAAGAAAGGCGCTTTGGGACCTTTCGCCAACGCCTACTTCGGCCACCCAACATATAAGCTTAGCCCGGAGCAAAATTTAATCGCTCTTTCGCACTATCTTGAATGTTTGCGCATTCAGCGCACGGCGGCTCAGATGATGGCGATATTCGGCGCGAAGCAGCCTCATCCGCAAAGCCTCACCGTAGGCGGCGTAACCTGCGTGATGGATATCCTAAGTCCTGCGAGACTGGGCGAATATATGTCTAAATTTAAAGAGGTCGCGGACTTCGTAAATCGCGCCTACTATCCTGATCTCGTAATGGCTGCGAAGGCTTACGGCAACGAGCCTAGCGTGCTAAATGATATCGGCGTGGCAAATTTATGGACTCATCAAGAATTTCAGCTTTCAAAGAATGAATGGCTGTTTCAAAGCGGCATGATCCTTGACGGCGATATTAGCAAGGTTTTGGAGCTGGATGAGAACAAGATCACCGAGGAGGCAACGCATGCGTGGTATAAAAACGACGCGGCGCTTCATCCTTACGACGGCGAGCAAGAGCCGAATTATACGGGCCTTAAGGACGGACAGAGCATCGACGCGCACGGCAAAGAAGCGCATACGAAGGTGCTCGATACCCAGGGCAAATACACCTGGATCAAAGCTCCGCGCTACGACGGCAAGCCGCTTCAGGTAGGACCACTTGCAAATATCGTGGTAAATTACGCTAAGAAAAACGAGCGCGTAGTAAAAGTCGTGGATCAATTCCTAAAAGATACCGGCTTGCCGCTTGAGGCGGTATTTTCGACGCTTGGACGAACGGCGTGCCGTATGATCGAAGCTAAAGTCGTTGCCGACAACGGACTGATCGCGCTAGAAAATTTGATTGCAAACATCAAAAGCGGCGACACTGAAACCTGCGCAAAATATGTAATCGACAACTCAAAAGAGTACAAAGGTCGCTATATCGGTCACGTGCCGCGCGGCGCACTTAGCCACTGGTGCAGGATCGAAAAGGGCGTCATCAAAAACTGGCAGGCGGTCGTGCCGTCTACTTGGAACGCCACTCCGAAGGATAAAGACGGCGCTATGGGCGCTTACGAATCCTGCTTGATCGGGCTTAAACTTGCCGATCTTTCCAAGCCACTAGAGATCATCCGCCGTATCCATTCATTCGATCCTTGTATCGCTTGCGCCGTGCACGTAATGGACGCTAAAGGAGCGGAGCTCGGCTGCTATAGGGTAGATCCCAGTAAAGGATAAACGATGAAAAAAAGATTTGCGGAATACGAGTTCTCCATCGGTCTTAGGCTCACGCACTGGCTGCGTGCGCTTTGCATTACGATTTTGGTGATTACCGGATATTACATCGCCTTCGTTTTCACCGCGCCCGAGGTGAGTCCCGAGCCGGTGCTTTTTATGCAGGCTAAATTTAGATTCGTGCATCTGATCTTCGGCTTTGCGATGATCGGTGCGGCGATCTTTAAAACTTATCTTTTCTTCTTCGATAAAAAGAGTAGAAAAGAGCTTTTAAGCATCAAGGATTTTTTTAGCCCTCGCATCTGGATCGCTCAGATCAAATACTATATCTTTTTGGGCGAGCACCCGCATCTTCGCGGCGTTTATAACCCTTTGCAGTTCATATCATATCTGGGCTTTTATCTAGTGCTATTCGTAATCTGCCTAACGGGAATGATTCTATACGTTCACGTCTATCACGAGGGGTTAGGCGGCGCGTTATACGGGCTCTTACGCCCATTGGAAGCTGCAATGGGCGGTCTAAGCGAAGTTCGAATGATTCACCATCTTTGCATGAATATCATCATAATCTTCGTACCGATCCACGTCTATATGGCGGTCTTTAACGCCGTCAAGGGTAGAGACGGCGCGATGGACGCGATCGTAAGCGGCTATAAATTTAAAAAGGAAGAGCACGCTTGAGGGTGCTGGTACTGGGTATCGGCAACGTCATCTACGCGGACGAGGGCATAGGCGTGCACTTCGTCCGCGCGCTCGCGCAGAACTATAAATTTTATCCTAAAGCCGCCGCACGAAATTCTATGGCGGGCGAGGATATCGCGGCGCAGAATTTCATGCAAAATTCCGCCCAAGTCTCTGCGATACAAAATTCTACCTCACAAAATTCCATAGAGCGAGACTCCTTGCAAAATTTTGCGGATGAAAATTCTAACTCCGAGCGAAATTCCGCGGCAGTAAATTTAGACCGAAATTCTACTCCAGAACATTCCGCAAAGCAGAATTCAGCTTCAAATTCTACTTCGCAAAATTCCGTCATAAATTCCGCAGCGCAAAGCTATATCAATGCGGACTTTATCGCCGAAAATTCCGCCGCGCCGAGCAACAGCGCGGATCAGATCCGATTTATCGACGGCGGGACGCTAGCTAGCTTTTTGATGCCTACGATAGCGGAATTTGATGAAATTTTGCTCGTAGATTGCATAGACGCGGACGGCGCAAAGGGCGGCGAGGTGTATTTTTTCGACTACGACGCGATGCCTAAGCAGATCAGCTGGAGCGGTTCGGCACACGAGGTCGAAATGCTTCAAACCCTGCAGATGATGGATCTTTGCGGCGATCTGCCTCACGTTAAAATTCTAGCTGTCGTGCCGCGGCGCATCGAGGAGGCGAGCTTTAAGCTAAGCTCCGTGATATTAGAGTCCTCAAAAACCATGGAAAAAACGGCGCTTAAGTACCTATCGGATCTTGGCTTCGCGCATGAAAAAATCGCCGATCTCAGCGTCCAAGATATCGCGGATCGATTTGCAAAAAGGGGGCGAGATGATAGTAACATATGAGTTTAACTACCTTAATGAAAACGCGCTGATAGCGCACTTCTTGCTGTTTTATGCTCGCAAAAGCGCACTTGAGTTTTGCCTGAAAAAAGAGGCGAGCTTAATAAGCCTTTTCGTGCGCGGCAGCGAGGATGAAATTTTAAAATTTAGCGACGAGGCGATGCCGCTGATTCCAAACTCCATATTTTTGGCAAAATCCTCCGTGCGCGTGGTGGACGAAGGCGGCGCCGAAGCGAAAGCGCTGAAATTTAACGGCACATTTGAAGATGCCTCCTCGGGCGATTTAAGCAAATTTTTCGAGGATGAAATTTCAAATGCCCGTAGCACGACTAAATTTAATAATTTCACTCCGCGAGTGATGAAGGAATACCTCGCTCACGCCGAGCCGTCTCAAAATGAATTCGGAATAATAAGCAGCGCCGACGTGCTTCATGAGGGAAAATTTAAAGCGGTATGCAGGGATAATTTCGCCGGCTTACTGGAGCTTTGCCGCATAAACTTATTTCATGCTCAGCAGGTGCAGATTAAGCGCGGTGGCGCAACTTTCACGCTCAAGGCGGATGTGGATTTTAGCGCCGATTTTTTGATAGCTGCAGGAGTGGGCGCGCTGGATCGGATTTTTGTGAGCGATGAAAAGAGTAAAATCGCGCTCGCAGCCTTTGAAAAGCCGCTCATAAGCCTAAAAACCAATGCGATCTTTAGAAAAAACCACGAGAACGCGCCTAAATTTTTTGACGTAAAGCTTGCGGGCGACATATTCGTGTTTGCGCTGGTGCGCGCTTTGGCAAGCGACGGGATCTATTTTTTAAGCGTAAAATGCGAAAGCGCGGCGCAAAAATACCCTCTTTTTAAGGTCGCGCCGCTGCAAAATGGCTTTTTGATCGTGCAAAACGAGGACTTTTTAAGCGACGCTGCAAGCTCATATCTAAAAAACTCAAAGGACAAAAACTCCGCTCTTTTTGCGCTTACGTACCGTGAAAAAGGGCTTTTAGATGATCCCAAAAAACGGGTTTTGCGCTGCTTTTTGGGCGTGGGCGCGGATGATGAGATCGCAATTTATAGCGAAAGCTCCAAAAAAATTCTACTTAAATTCGATCTGCCGCGCAGCTTTGACGAGCTTAAAGCTAAAATTTGCGCGGATGAGACGGGCGCGAAACTGCTTGAAAATTTCAACGCCAAATTTAACGTAGACGCCGCAAAAATCGATGAAATTCTAAAAAGCGCAAATGCGGGATTTTACGGTATCTTTAGTGTGGCTGCACAGCTTATCTGGGGGCGCGATGCGGAATTTTTGACGGCGGCTGCGGAGGATTTTACGGGCGGCAAAGGGGTGCGACTCGATTTTTGCACGGACGAGCGCGGCTGCGTGCAAGCGGATAAAATTTTGCGCTCAGCGATGAGCTATGCGCTCGCAGGCGCCAATGAAAAGCTGTTTGCGTTCGGATTCTTCGATAGTTTAGGCTATTTTTTAAGCGATCTGGCGGATGAGCGCAAAGAGGATTTTGACGTTTTGATCTTCGGCGGAGCGATGTTTAGCGGGCGCAAATTTGCGGATTTGATGCTTAAGCTTTGCAAAAATTTTGACGCGAGCTTTAGCGACAGCTTCGCGCTTCAAGCTCGCTAGATCGGGCATATATGCGAATTTTTGGTAAAACTCCTAAGTCTTGTCCGCAAAACAGCGAGTTGCGCGGACATTGCGGCGCCGATAGCTGCGTTATGCTGGTAAGCTTAGCGCAAACGAGATTGCGCGAAATTTCAAAAAAAGCGGCAAAGGGCGCGGGCGCGAAGGATCAAATTTTATTAAATTTAGAGCATATTTTGAGGCGCCCGGTACGTTTTATCCGCCCGCTGCGAGCACAACTTGCTCGCAAAACAGCTACTGTGGCGCGCAATTTATGAAAGCACGTGCATGAAAGCGGCTAAATTTGAGGTTTTCGGAGCAGTTCAGGGGGTAGGATTTCGCCCGTTCGTCTACAAACTCGCCATGGATTTGGGGCTGAAAGGCGAGGTTTATAACGACGGCGAGGGCGTTAAAATCATCGTTTGCGCAGACCTTTCCGAGCCGCAAAAAGGCTCTATTGATAAAAATTCCGCCCCTTTAAATTTAGATGAGCCGAATTCTAACGAAATTCAAGCGCAGAAAGTATCGTTATCAGCTGCTCGGTCTTTAAATTCTGCCGAGTCGGATTCTAACAAAGCCGCGAACTCATCACAAAATTTTGCAAGTTCAAATTTAAACGAGAGCCCCTTTTCGCCGCAGAGCGCGCCGAACTCGCCAAGTGATTTGACTGGCTTGCCGCGAGATTTATTGAATGATTTAGCAAGCCTGCCTGATTCAGATTTGACGAGCTTGTCGCATAATTTGACGAGCGATTCGCAAGCCGCAGCGAGCGAGAAATTTTTACCGAACTTATTCGAGACCGATCTAAACGAGCAGGGCTCCATTTTGCCCGCTTCGTCGGATCAAAATTTCGTCGTGCAAAAGCGCGGTATGTCGCAGAATGAATCGTTGCAAGACTTGCAAAATACTAAACGTGACTTGCAAGATGCGAAAGAGGACTTGCAGGACTTTAAACACGATTCACAAAGTGTCGAGCAATATCTGTGCGAAGAAGAAATTTTAAAAATTTTCGAGCGGCGCCTTCGCGGCGAAGCGCCGCCGCTTTGTCGTATCGATAAAATTATCCGCACCGATCTAAATACGCAAGATTTTACGCAGAATTTTACTGATTTTAAGATCACGCAATCCAAGGAGGGACGTAAATTTAACCCGATTTTGCCCGATTTTGCGATCTGCGATCAGTGCAAAAAAGAGTTTTACGACCCCCAAAATCCGCGCTTTCACTACCCATTTATCAACTGCACGGATTGCGGCCCGCGCCTTAGCATCATCGCCGCGTTGCCGTACGACCGCGCAAATACCACGATGAGGGCGTTTGAGATGTGCGAGTTCTGCCGCGGCGAATACACGGATCCTCTCACGCGCCGCTACCACGCCGAGCCGATCTCCTGCCCGCACTGCGGTCCGCAGCTGTTTTTATGCGGCGCGGGCGGCGAAATTTTATCAAGCGGCGAGGAGGCGATAGCGCGCACGGCGGAGCTTTTGCGGCGTGGGCAGATCGGCGCGATCAAGGGGATGGGCGGCTTTCATATCGTTTGCGATGCGACGAACGAGCGCGCGGTACGCATGCTGCGAACGCTCAAAAAGCGCCCGAGCAAGCCCTTCGCGATCATGTGCCGCGACGCAGCGCAAGCATGGCGCGCAGCTAGCTTAAGCGCAGAGGAGGAGGCACTGATAGATTGCAATGTCAAGCCGATCGTGATTTTAAAAAAGCGTGAGTTTTCTTGGCGCACAGAGGCGGGCTTTGCGGCGGATTTCAGCACGCAAAATTTAAAGGCGCAAGGCAAAAATTCTATATCGCCGAGATTTGCGGGCGAGCAAGAAAAATCGGCGCAAGAGCAGGACTCTGAGCTACAAAATTTACGCAATTCCGCAGCGCAAAATTTTAGTACGCAAGGCGCTGAAGATTGTGCAGAGCAGGGCGGATTGCAGAGTACGCAAATTTTCAGTAAAACGGCGCGCCGTAATTTCGCCTGCGACATGCTAACTGCAGACGATTCGCAGAGCACGGTAAACGAGCTAGAACGCGCATACAATGGATCTGATTTGCGGCCTGCGGCGAGCGAGCCCGTTTCGCGAAACTCTGCGAATACTTCGAGTTTGCAATATGCCGCGGATAGGACGAACTCGCGACGTGGGGCGTGCGAGCAGGACTTGCAAAATGCTGCAGATAAGGCGGCTTTGCAATGCGTGGCAAATGAGCCTGATTCTCGGCTTGCGACGGACGAGTCTATTTCGCAAAATTTGGCAAATATTCAGAGCTTGCGACATGCTGAGGATGGGGTAGACTTGCAGCGTGCGACGTGCGAGCCGAGTCCGCAACAGACGATAAATTCGGAAGGCTCATGCTCTGCGCAGGCGTGTGTGGCGGACGCGCGTGGCGCATATTTTGATAACGTGGGAGATTTCGTGCGTTTGCCCGCGAGCTTTTCGGCGATTTTTAAGGCGGGTGCGATTTTTATCGCTCCAAGCGTGGCGCCAAACCTTAATAAAATCGGCATTTTCCTAGCCAACACTGGCGTGCATCTGCTGCTTTTTGAATACTTTGATCGCCCGATCGTCGCCACAAGCGCCAACATTAGCAGCGAGCCCATCATTTTTAGCAGCGAGGAGTTGCGCGCGAAGCTGGGCGGCGTCATCTCGTTTTACCTGGATAACGACCGCGAAATTTTAACGCCGAGCGACGATAGTATCGCGTTTTTACCGCCGTTTGAAGCGCAAACTTTAACGCCTGATTCAAAAACGGCTTGCAATTCGAGCAAAGTTGCTACGTCGCTTGCGACTTGCACCGAGATGAAAAACTCCGTGCAAAATTTAATCTTAGCGCAGAATTCTACGACGAATTCCGTGTCTATCCAAACTCTTACTACTCCGCAAAATTTTAATGGAAATTCCACGGGCGGGTTAAATTTCGAGAACCCGCAAAGACCTTCCGATACGGATACAAGTTGCGATATCGTAAATTTTACTTCCAAAACTAGCTGGGACGACACAAATTCGGCGCCTCAAAAAAACCAAGATGACGCAAATTCTGCCGCCGAAGCGAAACCTGTTTGTGAAACGAAATCCGCCTGCGCCGCAGGTATCGCAAATTTAGCAAACATTGCAAATCCCACAAGTTCTGTGAATTTCGCGAATGCCGCAAAACCGGCAAGTAGCGCAAATTTAGCGAGCTACACAAATTCCTCCGCCGAAGCGAACGCTCTAAATCGCGCGCTGTTTTTGCGAACCTCTCGCGGAATGAATCCAAAAATTTTCCCTAGCAAATTCCAGCTCAAAGGCACTTTCCTGGCGCTCGGCGCGGAGCTGAAAAATCAGTTTGCGATCTACAAAGACGGGCAAATTTTCATCTCGCCCTACATCGGCGATCTTAAAAACATCGCCACGAATGAGCGATTTTTCGCGCTTTTGGATATGTTCGTGCACGCCTACGAGCTGAAATTTGACGCCGTCATCGCGGATCTGCACCCACAGTTTTCGCACACGCGATTTTTCGAGCAGCGCGGATACCCCGTGATCCGCTACCAGCACCATTTTGCGCATCTGGTGTCGAATCTGGCGCAAAATGAGCTGCTAGGCAGCGGCAAAAAATACCTCGGCTTTTGCTTCGACGGCACCGGCTACGGCACGGACGGCACGATCTGGGGAGGCGAGGTGATGATTTTTAACGAGTTCGGCTTTAATCGCGTGGCAAAATTCGACGAGATCGCGCTTATCGGCGGCGAGAATGCGATCAAAAACATCTACAAACTTGCGCTCGCGCTCGTGTTTAAATTTAATGCAAAGGACGCTGCGCGCGAGTTTTTGGCAAAATTTAATGCAAGCGAAGTCGCAAATTTAGAAAAAATCGCGCCGCGTGCCATCCGCTCAAGCTCGCTAGGGCGGCTATTTGATGCGTTTGCTGCGGTCATTTGCGGCCTGCGAACCGTAAGCTTCGACGGCGAAGCGGGCATGCGACTTGAGAACCTATATATCGACGGCTGCGAGCAGAGTTACGAATTTACGCTGCGAAAGGAGGGAGAAAATTTTATCCAAAACGCGCCGCAATCCGCTTCGCAGCAACGAAGCGCCGATGATTTGGCGCGCGAAGCGGGGCAGGGCGGTTTAAATGCGCAAAATCATAGCGGCGTGAAAGATAACTGCGCACTACAAGGCGATTTTAAAGAGCTTGTGAACGATACGGCGAGCAAAGGCAAGCTTGGGTCGGCGGCTCAAAACATCGCCGAAGGCAGCGGCAAAAAGAATGAAAGTTCTGCCGCAAATTCTATAAACCGAGCATCCGCCCTAAATTTAATAAATCTTGAAAGCAAAAACGCCGCCGATGCGGATCAATCCCCGCAAAATAGAGCTTGCGCGCCGAGCCTTGAGGGCGAATGTTATGTGATCGATTACGAAGAGGCGTTTTTGCAGGCTTTGCGCGATGAGCCGCGCTTGGCCGCGACGAAATTTATCAACGGCATCGCAAATTTCATCGCCGCTTTCGCCGAGAGAGCAGGGCTCGAGGTCGCGCTAAGCGGCGGGGTCTTTCAAAACACCACGCTTCTAAATCTTACGTGCGAAAAGCTGCGCGCGCGAGGGATAAAATTTCATCTAAATCGCGCCGTTCCGTGCAACGACAGCGGCATCGCATACGGACAGCTCGCGGCGTATTTAAGCGAAATTTCGCGCTAAGCTCGTCCACAAAAAACGCAATTATAGCCGTTAAGCTCGCTCTTTGTAAAATTTATTAGTCTCATTCGCCGCTAAATTTAATAAACTCTGCGCCCTGCTTGCGCTTTGCGCAAATTCTAACGCTACGGCGATAAAATCCACCGCGGCTAGCTTTCTAAAATCGCAAAAGTAACGAACAAATTTGCGCCTTACCGTCTCTATATGTCACAACCGAAACGTTAAAATTTTAAAAATTTAACGGCGCGCCGTCGCCTGCCATAGCGTCACGGCGCACCACTATGGCAATCGATGCAAAATTCTACCGCGGCGCGTGGCTAGATACTGCGCAGATCCCAAACTAAGACGCTATTTAACGCCCGATTCTTAAAATTTGGACGCAAGCTCGCGGTAGAATTCAAAATAACGTAGCATCGGTAAATTTCATCGCGCTAGCACTAAAATACAACGTGAAATCGAGAGCAAAATTTCAAAATATGCACGATGCTTTGGAGCTTTAAATTTTAAAGAATAAGCCAAATTAGCGCGAAATTCTTACTATTTGAGCGGAATTTCGGTAAAATTACATTCAAAATACGCGAAATGAGGGGAGCTATGAAAAAAGAGGAAAAAGAGAGCGCCGTAAGATTTAGCATTTCGCTGCCGACGAAGCTTTTTGAGGATCTCGATGAGATGGTGCGCGCCAAGCAATACCTAAGTCGCAGCGAGTTTATCCGCGATCTCATACGCGAAAAGATGGTCGAGGGCGTGCTTCACGGAGATGGCGAGGATGACTGTGTGGGCGTGCTTTGCATCGCTTACGATCATCACCAAAGCGATCTGATCGAGCAGCTCGTAGAGATCGAGCACCACGCAAACGTCACCATCGTCAGCACCAGCCACTTCCACATCGACGAGCGCCACTGTTTCGAGGAGATCACGATGCGGGATAAAATTTCAAAGATCGAGCGGCTCAGCGCCAAAATCGGCGCGCTAAAAGGGGTGAAATTTTCCAAGCTCGTAAAGGCGGTCATCACCGAAGCGTAGGGCGTTTGCACGTTTTTAAAAACAGCGCGTCGTGCTAAATTTACGCGCTTTTAAATTTAAACGCAGCGGCTGCGCGACTTTTGCGAGTTGTGCAGCGCGATTCTCGATCGAGTGGAGAATTCGGGCGGCGCGGCTGCGCAAGGCGTGCAAATAAAATTTGTTTAAATTTATGCGGCAAACGAAAGTGCAAAATTTTATAAATTTTAATCAAAAAGTATTCTTGCCGCGGGTTTAAATTTACGCACAGGCACGAAACCGGCGCAGCAGCTCGCGACTAAATTTTATAGGCGCCACCTTCATGCCGTATTTGTAAAGCCGAGCTAGCGCAAAATCGATATTAAAATGGTCGCCGCATTGATGTTCGGCACGCCGGAGAGCACGCGCGAGATTGTAGAGCGCCGGTAAAATCCGCTCGCAAGCCTTGAATTTCCCGCCCCTATCTACAGCGATCTCTGGTTTATTTTGAGCCGTTGCGAGCTGCGAGGTCTAAATTTGCAGAGCGCGGCTTTGCTGCCTGCGAGCAGGCGATTAAATTTAAAGCAGCGCTTTACTCGCGAGCTTTAAAAATTTTACGTCGAGCCTTCGCAAACAACGTATGAAATTTAGATAAAACCGAAGCGCATAAATTTCCAAGCCCGTTAAATTTCATAAAATTTCGCGCTTCGATATAAAATTTATCAAATTTACGCCATTTAAAGCAAAAACGTGGTATTTTACGCGCAAAATTTATTATCCAAGGAGAAAAAATGTGTAAAGATTGCGGCTGTTCCATCGGCCACACTCACGAAGCGGGCGCCCATTCGCACGCAGATATGACACACGAGCATGTCCATACCCACTCGGACGGTACGACTCATTCTCACGCTCATATCCACGCAGCGGGGATTGATCACGAGCACGACGCGTACGATCACATCCACGCAAATGCCGCTATTAATGACGCCAAGACGATTGAGGTGATGAGTAAAATTCTAAGCGCCAACGACGAGGAGGCCGCTCACAACAGAGCCCATTTGGATGAGGATAAAATTTTATGTCTAAATTTGATGAGTAGCCCCGGTAGCGGCAAAACGACGCTGCTTGAGGCCACTATCAAAAGCGGCAAATTTAAAATCGGCGTCATTGAGGGCGACCTGGAAACTAACCGCGACGCCGATCGCATCATAAAAGCTGGCGCGCAGGCCCATCAGATCAGCACCGGCGAGACCTGCCATCTGGACGCCTTTATGGTTCACGAGGGGCTTCATCATATCGATACTAAAAATTTAGATCTGGTTTTCATAGAAAACGTCGGAAATCTCGTCTGCCCGGCGGCATTTGACGTGGGCGCGCACCTGAACGTGGTCCTTCTAAGCGTGCCCGAGGGCAGCGATAAGATCGCAAAATACCCCGTGATATTTCGTCGCGCAGACTGCGTCGTAATCACCAAAACCGCGCTGTTACCGCATTTTGACTTCGATATACAGGAGGTAGTGCGCGAGGTACACAAACTCAATCCGAAAGCCGACGTAATCGCGCTTGATAGTAAAAGCGGCGAGGGCGTGGAGAAATGGCTGAAATTCCTACAATACAAGAAGGAATTTCGTTAATGTGTCTTTCAATCCCTTCAAAAATCATCTCGATCGACGAAAATAATTTCGCGACCGTGGAGACTCTGGGCGTGCGCCGCGGCGTGAGCTTGGATCTACTTCCAGAGCCAGCGACCGTCGGGGAGTACGTGCTGATCCACGTGGGCTTTGCGATGGAGAAGATCGATACGCAGCGAGCGAAGGAGAGTATCGAAATTTACGAGCAGATCGCAAAGCAGATGAGGGCGGAAGAGGGCTCTGTATATGAAAGCATAGAGCCGAGAGCCGGCGCAGAGAATTAAAGCGGCTTGTAAACCCGTAAAATTTAAGGTAAATAATGGATCTAATCAAGGATTTTAGGGATAAGGAGCTGATTTTAGCGCTTAGCAAGCTGATAATTTCCAAAAGCAAAAAGCCGCTAAACATCATGGAGATTTGCGGCGGACACACGCACTCGATCATGAAATTCGGCCTTCCGAGCCTGGTCGGCGAAAATATTAAATTTATCCACGGCCCCGGCTGTCCGGTATGCGTGATGCCGCGCAGTCGTATCGACGAGGCGATCAAGCTCGCCGCGATGCCGCAGAGTATTTTTTGCACTCTAGCAGACATGCTGCGCGTGCCCGGCTCTCGCACGAGCTTGCAGAAGCTGCGCAGCGAGGGGCACGACATCAGAGCGCTTTATAGCCCGCTTGATTGCATAAAGATCGCGCAGGAAAATCCGCAAAAAACGGTGATATTTTTTGCGATCGGCTTTGAGACGACGACGCCGATGAGCGCCGTGCTGATCGATAAAGCGCTAAGCCTGGGGCTAAAAAATCTCTTTTTTCACATCAACCACGTTACGGTGCCCGCGCCCGTGCGAGCGATCTTAGACGGCGCGGACGTGCAGATAGACGCGTTTTTAGGGCCTAGTCACGTAAGCGTGATCACCGGCGCGAAGGTCTACGAGAGCATTGCGCGAGACTACAAAAAACCGATCGCCGTAAGCGGATTTGAGCCGCTTGACATAATGGCGGGCGTATTAAATTTGGTGGAGCAGCAAAACGCCGGTACTTACGAGGTTTTCAATGAATACGAGCGCGTCGTAAAAGAGGGCGGAAACCAAAAAGCGCAAGATTTAATAGATAAATATTTTGAAATTTGCGATTTTCCGTGGCGAGGGCTCGGCGAAATTCCAAAAAGCGGCATGAAGTTGCGCCCGCAGTACGCGGCACTGGATGCCAGGGTGCAGTTTGATTGCAGCGTACAGAGCGCTCCCGAGAGCAAGGCCTGTATCTGCGGCGAAATTTTGCGAGGCAAAAAAAGCCCCTATGATTGCAAGGTTTTCGGCAAGCACTGTACGCCGCAAAACCCGATAGGATCGTGCATGGTCTCAAGCGAAGGCGCATGCGCGGCGTACTATAAATACGGCGACGTCAAAAACGCGGGCTAAATTTTGCGCGCGGTATCCGGCTAGCAGAGCGTAAATTTTAAAAACAAGTCGTACTTTAAAATTTTAACCGAAGCGGAATCGTTGCACTAAATTTGCTTTAAAATTTTGCGCGGCACCGTAGCGGCACGGCTTGTTTAACTGCGCAATACGGACTTGTAAATTTAAAACCGAGTGAAAAGGAAAAATTTGAACGAAACTATACTTTTAAGCCACGGCGGCGGCGGCGAGGAGATGAATAGGCTCATCAACGAGACGATCTTTGCGGCGTTTGATAATGAAATTTTACGCGCGAACAACGACAGTGCGATACTAAATTTAAATTTAGACGCCAGGGCGGGTTTTGATCGCGCGAAGCCGAGCTCTACTTTGAATTCTGCGAGTTTTGGCGGCGAGCTAGCTTTCAGCACCGATAGTTTCGTCGTTACGCCGCTGTTCTTTAACGGCGGCGATATCGGCAAGATCGCCGTTTGCGGCACCGTCAACGACCTTGCGATGGTGGGCGCAAAGCCGTTGTTTTTAAGCTGCGCGCTCATCATCGAGGAGGGGTTTAGCCTAAGCGAGCTACGACGCATCCTGGACTCGATGGCAAGCACTGCGCGAAGCTGCGGCGTTCGTATCGTTTGCGGCGACACAAAGGTCGTGCCGCGCGGCAAATGCGATAAAATTTTCATCAACACTAGCGGCATCGGCCGTGTTTTGCGACCTGCGCGCGTGCAAAACATCAAAGCGGGCGCAAAAATCCTACTTAGCGGCGACATCGGGCGGCACGGAGCGGTGATACTCGCGGCACGCGACGAGATCGCGCTAAGTAGCGAGCTACAAAGCGACTGCAAACCGCTTTGCGGCGCGGTCGAAAAGCTGATCTTGCAAGGCGTGAAGATCCAGGCGATGCGAGATGCGACGCGCGGCGGGCTCAGCGCGGTTTTGAACGAATTTGCAAACTCTAGCGGGCTTGAATTTTTGGTGCGCGAAGAGGATATCAAAATCAGCGACGAAGTAGTGGGCGTGTGCGAGCTACTGGGCTTCGAGCCCTACGAGCTTGCAAACGAAGGCACTTTCGTAGCGATCGTAAAAGATGACGCCGAGGCGGATAGGGCGCTTGAGATACTGCGCGAATTTGACGCAAACGCCGCAATCATCGGCGAGGTACGCGAAGTAGGGCACGGCGGGGGCGAATTTGAGGGTACTTTGACGCCGAAGCTTAGCGCGCAAGACGAATTTACGGGCATAAGCGATACGGACGCGGCGTCAGAAAATAGGGCGGAACAATTTCAAGCTCCCTATGCGACAAAAGGGCGAGTGATTTTGCAAAACGCCTACGGATCGCAGCGATTTTTGGAGCTTCCAAAAGGCGAGCTACTGCCGCGGATTTGTTAAATTTGCGTGCAAATTTAAGCCTAAATTTCAGAGCACGTTTTTAAATTTACAACAAAATTTCGCACAAAATACGGCACGGCCGTAAAATTTAGAGGAAAAAATGCATGAACTATCGATCGTAGTGGATCTTGTGGCGCTATGTGAAAAGGCGCTAAACGCCGAAAAAGCAAAGAAAAAAGGCGCAGCCGAGCAAGGCGATAAAAATCGTTGCGACATCGCCGATACCGCCAATGAAAATACGAATTCCGCGAATACTCACATGGACACCGAGAATACCGAAAATACGGGTGTTGCGGATACGGACTCGAACGGAAAAAACGGTGATTTTTATAAAAATTTGGATGCAAATCCGGAGGCATCTTACGATACATTTGGTTTAAAAAGTCCGCAAATAAGGGAACTGCACGTAAAAATAGGGCGGCTAAGCGGCGTGGAAGCGCATTATTTGCAAAACTGCTATGAAGTCTTTCGCGCAGGCACCGTCTGCGAAAATGCTGATCTCGTCATCCATACCCAAGAGATCGTCGTAAAATGCAAAAACTGCGGTTTTAGCGGAGATTTGACGCAAAACGACTTCTCTTGCCCGCGCTGCAAAAGCTCCGAAATCAGCGTAATCGACGGCGAAGATATGTATCTAATGCGCCTGGTTATTGAATAAAAGAGGACACTCATCTTGGCGCGATAGCTTCCCATATTTCAAATTTTAAACTATTCACATAAGTAAAATTTCATTTCCGCCCAATTTAGATATTTATCCTATTTCATTCTTGTAATAAATACCATCCATTATCCTGCTGATTTTATTTGAAGTCACGGATAAATTATTGAATATAGATTTATGTAAAAATTCTTCTAATAAAAACACCAAATACGTCAAAAATACATGAAATTATTCATATAATTATATGTTAATTTCGTATTAGATTTTTACTTGAAAATTATAGTTTTCAATATAAAATATCTAAGATTATGGGAACCATAGCGCTTTTTAACACTATTTATCGTATATCGACTCAAAGAACCCAAAGAGACAAAATGCGAAAATGCGAGTTTTCTCTATATATGAGTTTTTTTACTTTACTATCGTTCCATTTAGCTTTTAAATTTAAAGTTAATTACTTTATGATGCAAACACGCTGTGCGGTATAAAATAAAATTTCATAATTTATTAGCACAAAAGCCAAATTACCCTACGTTTACTCCCAAATTGCCAATTTGCCCTCTTTCGGAATTCAACCTTTTAAACAAAATAGATTAAATTCCATTCAAATTTTGCTTGCGCCCTCCCCCTCGTATTGCTATTAGTAGATTTCTCACACTCGACGCTAAATTCTAAAATTTGGCAACTCGCAGTTTCTAAATTTATCTAAATTTCAAACCCCGCAAGTATAATCCGCCATAGATTTTAAAATTCCAAAGGCACAACTTTATGAACCCTAAAATTTTAAGCGCCATAAAATTTCGCGGTATAACCTCTAGCGTTTTGGCAATCTGCACTTATCTGATCATTTGGGTTTGTTGTGAGTTTTGGCATAACGTTGAAATAAGCAAATTTTTAGGCGTTGCCGCCGTAATTGTTGCCATGATTTTCACCTCGATGATTTTTAAACTCTCGGCAACCAAAATTATCTCTGATATCTCCGATAGTAAGGTCTTTAGGACGTATTTAATTACCTTTATTGCTCGAGTGCTTTGGACTATCATGGTTATCGCATTTTTATTGTATGCTATAAATATCGCGAGCTCGGAAACTCTCAATTACTTCTTTCATAGCCACAGAGAATCTTTTGTAGATACATTCTATTCTGTTATTAGAACAACTCAAAATATAGGGTTTAGTTATCAAAACGAAGCGACGCTGATTGCCATATGGAGCAATATCTTTCTTGTTGTAATTCCAGCACTTAAAACTATTAATTACATAGTGTTGATACTAATGTATTATAAACTAGGCAAAGCTGCTACAAATAAGATTTTTTACTTCTGTGGAGGATTATATTTTATGTATTGGATACTTCTAAATATTATGAATGTATTCGTTAATCTTCCGAAAATAAGCAATGTAACAGCGGTATGTATCATACTTATAGCGATTTTTTTATCTGAAATTTTAGAACTTATCGCCTGGATTAGGATTAAAGGCATTGCGGGCGCGGAGCTTTGGAATAAAAACTTATGGACGACGCCTGCAAAATAAATCAAAAAACTAATCGGTTTCGCTTGGCACCTGGCAGTATCCGGCCAGCCTAGAGGAGACGGGTAAAAATTTTTGCCAGCAAAATTCTGCGTAAAATCACAAAATTCTGCCCTACGAAAACATCTGAAATCCCCCACGACAAAATGAAATAATTTATATAAAAATTTATCTGGATTTTATGCCGATCAGCTATAATTCCGCTATTCTAACCCCGCATATTTTGCGGAATTTTCAAGGAGAAAAAATGCTTAAACTTCACTCAATCCTTCTTGGTGCAGCGCTTTGCGCTAGCCTGGCTTTTGCAGATCGCACGATTACCGATCAGCTCGGTCGCAAGGTCACGATCCCGGATCAAGTAAATCGTATCGTCGTGCTACACCACGAAGCGCTCAATGTCTTAAACGAAATCAACGCCCAAGATAAGGTCGTAGGCATCCTAAAAAGCTGGGAGCAGCGCCTAGGCAAAGAGTATAATCGTTTGGCACCGAGTTTTAAAAACCTACCTAATCCAGGCGATATCAAAGATGTCAATTACGAAGCTCTGCTTAGTCTAAAGCCCGATGCGGTCGTAGTGGTCAACTACTTCCCTAAAGAATATATCGCTAAAATGGAGGAGTTGAAAATCCCAGTCGTAGGTATTTCATTTTTCAGCTCTGCACAAGAGGAAAAAGCTAAGCTAAATCCGACCTTTAAAGATGAGCGCGATAGCTTCGCTGCTTACGATGAGGGCTTTTACGAGGGGGTTAAAATTCTAGGCGAACTAAGCAATCACGAAAAGGATGCCGCTGAACTAATAGATTTCGTTAAAAAATCGCAAGCTGATTTAAATGCCAAATTTAGTAATTTTATCGTAGATAAAAGACCTAGAGTTTATATGGCAAATCCTGATCTTACGACCTACGGTAGCGGCAAATATACTGGCGTAATGTTAGCAAGAGCGGGTGCGACGAACGTTGCCGCTGCAGATATAAAGGGCTACAAACAGGTTTCGCCGGAGCAAATTTTAGCATGGAATCCGCAGATTATCTTAGTGCAAAACCGCTATCCTCAAGTACCTGCCGAGCTTAAAGCAAACCCTGCGCTAAAAGGTCTTAGCGCCGTGAAAGAGGATAGAATTTATCTAATGCCCGAATTCGTTAAAGCCTGGGGTCATCCGACTGCCGAAGCAATGGCGCTTGGTGAGGAATGGCTTGCGATGAAACTTTATCCGCAAAATTTTAAGGACGCAAACTTTGATAAAAAAGTAGAGGAATTCTACGAGAAATTTTACCGCGTCAAATATCAAAAATAATGCTAAACGTGATCCTGCTTCTTTTTTGGGTAGTGCTGGCGATAATCTCGCTCGCTAGTGGGCAGTTTCATATACCGTTAGAAGAAATTTTTAAAATTCTCTTTAGCGGAGGCGGCGATGAAGCCGCCAAAAGTGTGATGCTGGATGTTAGAATTCCGCGCATTCTACTCTCCAGCCTTTGCGGTGGAGCGCTTGCTATCGCGGGTTTGAGCTTGCAGGCGGTATTTAAAAACCCGCTCGTTGGCCCGCACATCGTAGGCGTGAGTACCGCAGCAGCATTCGGCGGCGCGCTTTGTATCTTGCTAGGATTGAGCGGCTTATGGCTTGCGGGTTTTGCATTTTGCTTCGGACTTGCGGCGCTATTTTTGCTCTATCTTTTGGCAAAATTCGTAGCACGCGCCGATATTTTCTCGCTCATTTTGGCAGGTATAGTCATTAACGGCGTATTTGCCGCACTTACGAGCTTAGTGCAGTATCTAGCAGACGATGAGGAAGTGCTGCCTAATATCGTTTTTTGGCTACTGGGAAGCTTCGTAAGCGCAGGATACGATAAGGTAATTTTGATGTGCGCGATCGCCCTGCCCGCTTCTGCAGTATTAATCGCGCTGAGATGGCGGTTTAATCTACTCAGCCTAAATGATGATGATTTGCGCGTGCTAGGCGTGGACGTTAAGTTTCTGCGCTGCACTATCCTAGCGCTTTGCACCGCTCTGATCGCCGTACAAGTTAGCGTCAGCGGAAATATCGGCTGGGTAGGTCTTGTAGTGCCGCACGCCACCAGGCTCATCGCGGGCAACGACCACGTGAAGCTAATGCCTGCCTGCTTCATCGCAGGAGCGATCTTTATGCTGGCAATCGACGATCTATCTCGCTCGCTAAGTAGCGCCGAAATTCCTTTAGGAATTCTATCCGCTCTCATAGGAAGCCCGATCTTTGCCCTACTTCTAAAAAGGAGTGCCAAAAATGCAAAATCTAATTGAGGTAAAAAATGCTGGCTTTTACTACGAGGCGGAAAAATTCTGCTTTCGCAACTTAAGCTTCGAGCTTGCCAGCTCTCAAACATTAGCGATTTTGGGCTTAAACGGGCAAGGTAAAAGCACGCTAATGTCGTGTATGATGGGGATTTTACAGCCTAAAGAAGGCGAGATCGTACGCAAGGCAAAATTTGCTTTCTTGCCTCAAAGCTTTAACGTCGCGTTTGATTACAGCGTGCTTGACATCGTACTGATGGGGCGGGTACGCGAGATCTCGCTCTTTTCAAAACCGGGCAAAAAGGATATTCAAATCTGCCTTGACGCTCTGGATACGCTAGGCGTCGCCCATCTGCAAAAGCGCAGCTTTAACGCCCTTAGCGGCGGGCAGAGGCAGCTCGTGCTCTTTGCTAGAGCCCTAGCTAGCGGCAGCGACGTGCTGTTTTTGGACGAGCCTGCCAGCGCGCTTGATATCAAAAACCAAGACCGCGTGCTAAGCCTCATCACAAATCTACGCTCAAATAGCGATGCGAGTATAGTTTTTACCACCCATCAGCCTAACCACGCCCTCGCAGTCGCCGATCGCACACTAATCTTGCGAAATGATCTTAGCTACAACTACGGCGCAAGCAACGAAATTTTAACCGAAGCCGCGCTTAGCTCGCTCTACAGCGTACAGATCAAAACGGCGGAATTTGACGTTGCGGGCGAGCAAATCCCCAGCATCACGCAAATTTTCAGCGCGCAGGTGAAGTAGCGGCGCGACAAAGCAACTCATCAATCGGCGCAAAATTTTAAATCGCGGGATTTTGCCTTGATCTAAATTTAAATCTCGGAATTTAACCTTTAAATCCTGCCTTAGAATTTCAATCAAAATCTCATAGCGGAATTCTACTTGCGACTTGCCGGTTTGCGAAACGTGCGATGAAAGTATGCCACGCTTGAGATTTGAAATTCCGCCGCGAAATTCTGCCCCGCAAATCCACAGGCGGAATTTCGTTTTAAAATCCAGTGACGGAATTTTATTCTCGCTCTGGTAGAATTCCTGGAATTCCGAAATTTCGTAGTTTGCAAGCTTGCCGCGACGAAATTTTGAAATTTTAAATTTAGCTATTTAATTCCTGCTTTACATCGATTTATGTATACTTCGGGATAAATTTTAAAAAGGCTTATTATGCAAGATCTCGTATCTCAGGCAAGAAAAGAGGGGATGATCAGCACCGGCATCGATCTGTTTTTAGCGGCAGTGCCTGCGACTTTAGTTGCGCTAGATATTGCTACTGGCGGCATGCTAGGGCTTAGCACCAACAAGACGGCTACCTATATCACTGGCGGAATTATTTTTGCTCTTTTGTGTGTTTCGGTATTTTTCAGGCTAAGAGCTCTCCGCAAAATTTCAATGCTTAGCGGCATAAAAGCGGCGGTGCTTTACCGCAACTGCATAATAATCTGCGTCTGCTTTTTTGCGCTAGCGCTCGTGCTTAATTACCTTTATCCGAGGGAGCCTGACGCAGACGGCGGGCAGAGCGATAACCCATTTGTGGCGATATTTGGACTAGCGCTTTTCGCAGGCGTTATTTACATAATCGTCGCATGGTTTCGCATAAATTTCTCTTTGGCGCGCGTAAGCGGCGTGAGTACCTTTCGGACTTATGTGTGGCTTTGTGTGGGGCTTTTTGTGCTAAATATACTATGCAATGCAGCGATTATTGCTATAGCTATTTCCTCCGAGCCGCGGACCGAGCAGGTCTCGGCTTTAGCTATTGCTGTCGTAATGCTTAAACTGCTCCTGCCGTTTGCCGCTCTCATAATAACTGGCATCGTGCACCTACTAGCCTGGAGCAAGA
Source organism: uncultured Campylobacter sp. (assembly GCF_938030145.1). Classification (GTDB taxonomy): domain Bacteria; phylum Campylobacterota; class Campylobacteria; order Campylobacterales; family Campylobacteraceae; genus Campylobacter_B. The sequence goes on along the minus strand of NZ_CALHGM010000029.1, from coordinate 11,547 downwards.
TAGAAAAGATAAGCGCGGAGGTTTAAATTTTAAATTTCATAAACCTCTTGTCACGATAAAATTTCGCTCTTTTCGGTTTGATTAGCGTTTTACATCTGCTTTTTGCATATTGAAATAAATTTTTAAAAGGAGTTATACGACGTGCAAGACACCGTATCTCAAGCAAGAAAAAATGGGATGATCAGCACCGGCATTGATCTGTTTTTAGCGGCGTTACCAGTGGTTTTGATGGCGATAGACTTTGTTTTTGAGGGCATACCGGGTATCCATATAATATCGTGATCATAGGTGGAATTTTTATCGCTTTTATTTGCTTCTCGGTGATTTATAGGTTAAGAGCGCTCAGCAAAATTTCAGCTCTTAGCGGGATAAAAGCGGCGGCGCTTTACCGCAACTGCATAATTGTTTTCATCTGCATCTCGGTGTTTTCATTATTTCATCCGATAAGTTCTTGTAGAGAAGAGATGGTTAGAGAGACAACAGGAGAGACAATATGGAATTTAGCGGTACCCGCAGCCGCAATCTACATAATCGTAGCGTGGCTTCGCATAAATTTCTCTTTGGCGCGAGTAAGCGGCGTGAGCGCCTTTCGCACCTATGTATGGCTCTGCGTGGGCTTTTTAGCGCTAAATATACTGTGCGGCGCGGGACCCTTCGGTTTGGCTAATTCCAAGCCGCAAATTGGCGATTCCGATGCGGTTTTAGTCGCCACATCATTTAAGGAATTTTTGCCGTTTGCTGCCCTCATAATAACCGGCGTCGTGCACCTGCTAGCTTGGAGCAAGATAGAAAAGCTCGCCTAAGCCGAAGCGCTTTCGTTTTGCGGCGACCACGCCTTTTGTAAGTCTAAACCGCAACGTCCAAGCCGCGCTGTTATAGCAATGTCAAGCGCGCTGCCGCAGCAGTAAAGCCGTAAGATAGCACGTAAATTTAGAAAATTCAAAGGATAAAAATGAAAGAAATTTCAAAGCAAGATCTGCTTCGCAAGGCGAAATTCCGCGGAGTTTTAGGTGCCGTGATTTTGCTAGGCATCGGCATAAGCGGCACGGTGGGCGTAAGCAGCATAGACGAGGACGCGGTCGCGATTTTTAGAGTTTTAGCGCCGCTAGCGACACTAGCGATATTTTACGACTGCTTCGTTTGCCTAGAAAAGGCACTAGGCGTGCGCTTCGTTAAGACCTATAGACTGATAGAAAGTATCCCAATCGTCGCGATTTTGTGCTACTGCGCCATGGTAGTAGCGCTAAAAGAGGGCGCGATGCTTGATCTACTCTACACCCTGCTCTACGTCCTTTCGACGTGCGCAGCGGTGATAATCTGGGGCGTATTAAACTGCCGCCTAGCCACACTTAGCGGCGTGGATTTATTTAAAATCTACGGCATAGTGGTGTCCGTGACGTGGCCCTGCGAAGCGGCATCGGGCGCGCTAGCTAAAATAGGCGTAATCCTCGCTCTGCCGTATCTAATCGCAGTGTCGCTGGTAACGGCGTTTTCGGGGATTTTGCTAATCATAGCGTGGATAAAATTCAACCCCGCAAGGTTATGCGGCGCGGAAAATTCTAGCGAGCTTGACGGCGCCAAGCTAGGTGCGGACGGCGAAAAACCAAGCATTTACAGAAAACTCGCCACTTTTTAAGAAATCAGACGCAGACGATGCGAAAAAGCCCGCTTCCAAGGCGAGCGCAGATGATACGACTGCCGCAAGACGCCCGGGCAACCCTGGATTTAAATTCTAACTCTATTCGCAAGACGGAATTTCGCAAAATTTTTAAAATTTAAGGCGCGGAATTTTATCGCGACGCGCGACGCATCGGGTGGAAACACGGAATTTTGATTTAATTTTATCCGCTACGAACGCGCAAAATTTAGGGCAAAATTCCAAACTGAAATTCCGCGATCAATTTAAAATTTTAAGCAGAGGTTCAATCCAAAAATTCCGACGAAGCAAAATCCAAGCCAAAATTCCAGCTGAAATTCTAAAATTCCGATCTAATCCCTAATCCAGCTTATTTCTAAAAAGCGACGCGGCCAGCGCCATCGTACCCGCGCCGATCAGCAGCAGCGGCACGATGAGATGCCACAGCTCGCTCAAGCTCGCCCCCTCCAGATAGATCCGCCACATGCAGTTGTTGGCATAATACATAGGATCGAGGTGCGCGATGTAGTAAAACCACCGCGGCATCGCGTCCGCAGGCGTTATCAGCCCGCTTATCATAATGCACGGCAGCAGGAACAAAAACGAGCTCACGACCGATTGTAGCGAGGTTTTGCAGACGGTCGAGATCACGAGGCCGATGCCTACGTTGCATGCGCTAAAGATCGCGATGATCGCAAAAAGGTGCGCAAAGTGCCCTCGAAACGGAATTTCGAAGTAAAATACGCAGATCAAAAACAGCGCGAGCCCCTGCGCGATCGCGATCAGCACGGGCGGCACGGCTTTGCCGATCAGCATCTCAAGCGGGTTCGCGGGCGTCATCAGCATCATATCGAAGCTCCCCTCCTCGCGCTCGCGGGAGACGCTAAACGCCGATAGCATCAGCACCTGAATCATCGAAAGCCCCAAAATCATCCCCGTCATGATCGTGTAGCGCGTGATCGTGTTTTCGTTAAAAACATAGCGCGGATTTATGCTGATTAAATTAACAAAATGCTGCGCGTTGTATTCCCCCGCTATGGCTTGCACGAAGCCGATGACGGTGTTTGCCAAGGTCGTATTACGCGAATCCGCGATGATCAAAAGCTCGTGCGTGTCCTTAAAATCGCTGCCGAAATAGATCCCGATTATCGCCTCGCCCTCGCTTACCGCGCGGCGCAGGCAGGTTGGGTCTTTGCAGCCAAGTTCGGTCTTAAACATCGGCGTAGCGGCGATCTGCTGTACCAGCGCAGCGGACGTTGCATCGCGGGCATCGTCCAAAATCGCGTAGCGCACCTGCTCGGGGGTGAAATTCGCGCCGTAGCCGAATATGATCGCCTGCACCAGCACCGGCACGATCAACACCATGCGCGTGCCCTTGTCGCGAAACATCGCCAAAAATTCCTTTTTAATAAGCGCGCGAATTCGAAGCAGTGATTTTCGCAGAGCGTTCATCGCGCACCCCTTTTAAATTTAGCGGCACCTTTAAATTTAACGCCATTTTCAAATTTAGCGGTGCGTGCGTGCGGAGTGAAATTTGAAATAAAATTTAAAAGCGGAATGGACGCGGGTTTAAATTTATGCGGCGCGAGCGTAAATTTTAAAATTTCAAACCGATTACTCGGCTTGGGCGTAAAATTTAAAATTTCAGATCTATCGCGCGGCATCTCGCGCATAAATTTTAAAAGCGCAAGTTTAAATTTACGCGACAGCAAGGAGATGAAATTTAAAAGCGCGCTTGTGAGGCCAAATTTGCTAAAATTTTCCACGCGCCCTACTTCGTAGCCGTGCCGTGCAGCTGCGCTACAAAATCGCGCTATGTAGTGCCGCGCAGAATTCAAATATCCGCCCGCATGGTTAAGCTTAACCGCGCGCCGTTTTTCTGCTATGCCGCATCCGCGCCCTGCTTCGATTTTGACTTTATTCGCGCGCGACAAAATGCAGCGCAGAGCGAACGGTAGCTCTTGAATAAATTTTAAAATTTTAAATCCATTTCGCGATATGAAATTTTGCGCTGTGTCCGCAAGACGCGCTAAAGCAAGCGTAAATTTTAAAATTTCAAACCGATTGCGTGGCACGGACGTAAATTTTAAATTTCTAAATCCATTGCGTGACGGCGCGGGTGTTAAATTTAAAAACTCCGTCGTCGCCGTTCGCAAGCTAAAGCGTCTCGCGCCGAGAAATTTTAAAATTTCATATCCACGCTCTGTTTGTTTGCGCGAAAATTTTAAAAATTTCATCGTGCGCCCCTTTTTACGCTAAGTACGCACAAGCTGAAAAACAGAACCGCTCCGAGCGCCTGAATAGCGAGGTTTACCCACAGCGTCGCGCTCTGTCCGCCCGAGAGGAAGCAGATGCGAAAGGACTCGACCGCGTATGTGGGCGGCAGCAGGTGCCCGATGAAGTTGACCGCCGCGGGCAGTCCGCGCAGATCGAATATCATGCCGCTAAGCAGCGTCACGGGTAGGTAGCCGATGACGATGGCGTATTCCTGCGCTAGGAATTGATTTTTGCAGATCGCCGAGATCAGCATGCCTAGGCAGGTCATCTCCAGCACGAAGACGCACAGCGTCGCCAGCAGCATCGCCACGCTGCCGCGGATCGGGATGCCCAAAAGCACCTGCCCGTAAACGAGCGTCATCGCGCCGCCCAAAAGCGCCAGGAAATAATACGCGCCGACCTTGGCAGTGACGATCTCAAGCGCGCTTGCGTTGGAGTTGTAAAGCGAGGCGATCGTGCCGCGGTCCCATTCGCGCGAGATCACGACCGCGACCATAAATAGGCAGATGAGCCCTAAAATCCCCACGTACTCGGCAGATACGAGATACCACGTCGATTCGTTGGCTTCGTTGAACCAGCTGCGATAATTCACGCTGACGGGCTTTGCGGCGGAGTTTAAATTTGCGTTTAAAAAGCCGTAATCTTGCGCCAAAACCTGCTCGATTACGCCTGCAACGTAAACATAGCTAAGAAGCGCGAGCTGCGACTGCGTGGCGTTTTGGATAAGAAAAATTTCGGCGCCGTCTTTGTCTGAGTTGCTCGCGCCACCGCCTCCTACATTACTTGAGCTGCCTACATTACTTGAGCTGCCACTGTTATTTGCAGCGCCGCCTGCACTACTTAAGCCGCCGTTATTTACAGCGCCACCCGCGCCGTTAGCGTAAGGGTTTGTATTGGCGCCGCCGCTAGTATTTTGGAGATCGTCCGTGCCGCCGATAAAACCAGCATTCGTATCGCCCACGTCGCCGATTAAATTTACGCCGCCTTGATTTGCGCCTATGTCACCTGCACTGCTACCGGAATTTGCGCTCATACCGCCCGTATCGTTACTGCGAGAATTTGCGCCGGCGAAATTCGCAGTCGCGCCCATACTACTGCCGCTAGAATTTGCGGTCGCGCTGCTTGAATTTACTCCGTTGCCGCCCGTTTCCGAGCCGTTGCCGTATGAACCCTCGCCGCTTGCACTAGAGCCGCCCGTGGAGGTGTTTATGCCACTCTCCGTGCTAGCGCCCGCGCTGTCGTTCTCAAGCGGACGGACATTTTCGCCGCCGTTCATATTCTGGATATCGCTTGCGCCGCGCGTGGAGGAGCTTTCATCGCCAGAGAGGTTCAAATTTACGCCGCCGCCCGCGCCGCCGAGCCCGCCCAAAGTGCTTTGAAATTTCGCTGCAAAGCGTGGATCAAAATATAAAATACTCTCAATCTCATGCACCTTAAAATCTCTCCTCGCGCTCTCTAAATCCGTGTAAACGCGGGTTTGCAGGTATTTTGAGCCCAAAAATCCGCCGAGCAGATCCCGCTCGATTTTGGAGCCCAGATCGCTTACGAAGCCCACCTTGATGGGCTTTATGTCCATCCGCATCGCGTATCCGTAGATCACGACCAAAATTAGCGGCATCAAAAACGCGATCACGAGCGCCGATCGGTCCTTTGCGATCTGCGCGAACTCCTTTTTTACGAGGATTTTTAAAAAGGTAAAGTTCATCCGCCCTTCCCCTGTACTCGGATTTTGCGCCGCTGCGCTGCGCGCGACGAGCTCCCGAATTTTGATCGCGCAAATTCGGCGACCGCAGCTACCGCATTTTGAAATTTTAGCCGCGGGATCGCATTTGGCACATCCCTAAATTTTAATTGCGAAGGTGCGGCAACCGAGATTTGAAATTTTAACGGCGCAGACGGACTGCCCGCGCCCATTTCGCTCATCGCGCCCTGAAAATTTAATCGTGCGAGCACATACGGCGGGCTTTGAAATTTTAAGCAGTTGCGCGGCACGGTCTTGCTGTGAGATTTTTGACGCAAAAGCTCTACGGCAGCGGAAGATCCGCGATGAAATTTTTGCATCGGGGTTTTAAATTTACAAGCTACTCGCAGACTGACCGCCATTTTAAATTTACGATCTGTTTGCAGAGCGGTCACCCTTTTAAATTTATAATCCGTTTGCGAGCCGCTCGCGCTTTGAAATTTGTGGAGCAGATGAAGCGAACTCGCTTCGGCGCAGAGCTCGCGCAGTATCCATCTAAAAAATCCACGCCGTGTCCCGCCGCGCGACGTCTCATTTAAAATTTCGCAACCTTTCAAAATTTTATTATCGATCCAAGATTTGCCGCCGTTTAAAATTCCGCCGCTTAGAATTTTACCGACATTAAGAGCCAAGCCGCTCAAAATTCCGCCGCCGTTTAAAATTTCATCGCCCCGCAAGACCCTTGCGCCGCTTAAAATTTTATCGCGCGGGCGCACCGGTTTTCGCCCCGCCCGCATAAAATTTGGATCAAAAATCCTCGCTGCTCGCGTAAAATTTAGATCAAAAGCCCTCATCGCCCGCCTCGCTTCTAAATTTTTGCACCTCGTTTATGAAGGCCTGCTGCACGCTAAGCCGCCGCCCGTGCTGTACGCAGACCTCGTCGGGGCTGCCCAGCGCTAGGATTTTGCCGCAATCTTGGATCAAAAACCGATCGCAATACTCCGCCTCCTCCATAAAATGCGTCGTCACGACCACGCTCACGCCGGTGCGCGCCAGCGCGTTTATGCGGTTCCAAAAGAGCCTGCGCGAGAGCGGATCGGCGCCGCTGGTGGCCTCGTCGAGAAACAAAATCTCGGGGCGGTGGATGAGCGCGCACGCCATCGAAAGGTTGCGCCCCGCGCCGAACGGCAGGTTCTGCCACGTCTCGTTTCGCAGCCGCTGCAAGCCAAACTCGCTCAAAAGCTCCTCTATGCGCCGTTTCAGCGCTACTCCGCCGATGCCGTAGCTGCGGCCGAAATACTCTAAATTTTGATAGCAGCTTAGCTTTTTATAAAGCGAAAATTTTTGCGAGACATAGCCGATGCGCGATCTGATCGATGATTTGGCGCGGCGCAGATCCTCGCCCATGACCGAGATCTCGCCCCCGCTCATCCCCAAAAGCGCGCAGATCATACGAAACGTCGTCGTTTTGCCCGCGCCGTTTGGACCCAGAAGGCCGAAAATCTCGCCCTTTTTGACCTCAAAACTCGTATTTTCCACGGCGGTGAAGGAGCCGAATTTTTTACTCACGTCGCGCACTTTGATGACGGTTTGAGCCGCATCAAAGCTCTTTTTTTCGTAGCCGAAGTTTGCCGCACCGATCTCTGCTTTGTTTAGAAAAATATACGCATCCTCCAGGCTCGCTTCGCGCGGACTGAGTTTAAATTTCGCGCTTTCGTTTTCGCTAAATTTAACGCCCTCGTTTTCGTTTGAAATTTTAAAATTTTCGTCGCGCCCGTTTTCGCACTCTGTGTCTTTGTCGCTCCCGTTTTCGCGCTCTGTATTTTCGCCATCACCCTCTAGGCTTGCGTTTAAAAACTCCTGCAGATCGCGCAGGCTTATCGGCTCCTCGCTTAGCAGATCGACGCTGCCGTCTCTGGGGCAGATGTCGATGAGCGGGGAGTTTTTTAAAAACCTCTGCGTCTTAAACATCAAGCGGCGCGCCAGGCTCTGATAATCCTCGCCGTCGATGCGAAAGGTGCGATCCCGCAGCGCTGCGGTGATCTTTGCGGCGCGCTCCTGCGCTATGATCTTACCGCCGAGTAAGATCAGCGTCAGATCGGCATCCGCCGCCTCGTCGAAATACGCCGTCGAAAATATGCATTTCGCGCCGCTTTGATCCAGATACTCGCGCACGATCGCCCACAACTCGCTGCGCGAGAGCGGATCGACGCCGACGGTGGGCTCGTCGAGCACCAAAAGCCGCGGACGAGCCGCGATAGCGCACGCAACGCCAAGTTTTTGTTTCATCCCGCCGGAGAGCGAATCCACGGCGTAATCTTTAAAGCTCAAAAGCCCCACGCGGCGCAAAAGCCCGCGCAGATACTCCGCGCCGTCTTTTAGATCGAGCCCTTTTAGGCCCGCGAAGATGTTTAAATTTTGCCAGACGCTAAGCTCCTCGTAAAGCCCCAAGCTCTGCGACATATAGCCGTTTGCGCGGACGAATTCTTTATTTTCGCCGCTAGGGGTGAAGCCGGCAAATTTTATCTCGCCGTAATCGGGCGCGATGATGCCGCAGATGAGCTTTAAAAGCGTGGATTTGCCCGCGCCGTCGGGGCCCGTGAGGCTGATGAGCCGCGGCGAGGCGCCGATTCGCAGATCGAAATTTTCAAAAACGACGTTTTTGCTACGATCCTCTCGCAGGTAAAATTTCTTTAAATTTACGATATTTAGTAGATCCAAGCCTAGCTCCAAATTTTATTTACTCGCCCCGTCGCTTGGCGCGACGAACGAGACCTATGCACGCCTAAAAGGCGCTCTTTATCGCAACGCCCTGCTTCTGCAGCCGCTGAGACGTCGTGGTTTTGCGACCGCTACGGCGTCTTAGTTTTGTGACAGCCGCGGCATCTTGGTTTTACAACCGCCGCGCGCTTTAAATTTCGCGTCGCACGCCGCGAACTATCCGCGCATAAAACGTCGCGATCCTAAACATCGAGCGCTCCGTGAGCGCCCGCGATAAATTCGCTTCAAAACGCAAGCGAGTTTTCAGACACCTGGCGAGCTGTGAGCGCCGAGCTCTCTATCTGCGTCGCGCCTCTTGCGATGAAATTTTACCGCCGTCGCGCTTTTTGGCGAATTTATACCTAGTTTCGGCTTTCTTTGTATAGTACCGACTCAGCTACCGCGTCCTTTGGGGTAAAATTTCACCGCCGTTTGCAACCTGTATTTGATCGCGCCGCTTGTTTCGTAGCGAAATTTTACCGCCGTCCGCGCTCGGTTCAATCGCTGTTTGTTTATCGCAAAACGCCTGCTAGAAACAAAGCCCGCTCCCGCTCTACCGTCCGGCTTTTACCTATTCTCCGCCGAGATGCAAATTTTAAAATTTAACCCGCGCTGCTTTGCGCCAAAATTTCGCCAAAATTTTACTCGCCGCCGAGACGATCTATTTTAGGCGCGACGAAAATTTATCGCCCTGCTCTGCCGAGCAAGCACCGTCTAAATTCCATCTCGAAGCGCGCTTTTAAAATTTCATCAGACCCACGCCGTATGCACGGCTCGCGCGACATTGCGTAAAATTTGCTGGGCAGCGAGCTTTACTATCTAAATTTCGCCCGCAGTCTCCAAAGTGCCGCCCACGCTAAATTTCGCTCGTGCATTAAAATTTCGCGCGCAACGCTTGCGCGTTAAAATTCCACGCTGATCGGCTGACCTAAGCGAAACTGCTCATCTTCGTCGCTAAAATCGGCGCGCGCCTCCCACACGAGATCTGCGCGCAGCTCCTCGGTCTGCACCGTGCGGGGCGTGTACATCGCGGTTTGGCTCACGTAGGCGACCTTTGCGCTCGCGCTAGAGCCGTCCGCAGCGATGATCCGCACGCTCTGTCCGGCACGCAGGAAGCGGAGCTGATTTTCGCTTAGATAAAATTTCGCGCGCTTGTTTTTTACTTCGCTGAGCTCAAAAACGCCCACGCTGGGTATGCTGATGTCGCCAAGCTCCTTCAGGCGCGCTCTGATCTGCCCGCTAAAGGGCGCTTTTAGCACGCTTTGCGTCTCGATTTGGTAGTTCAGATATTTTAGATTTTCCTCGCAGCTTGCCAAATTTGCGCGCGCAGCGCCTACATCCTCGCTGCGGTAGCCGCTTTGAAGCTGGCGCAGATTAGCCTGCGCGCTTTGCAGCTGGGCTTGCGTGCGCTTCATCGAGTAAAACGCCTCGTCGATCTGCTGCTTGGATGCGGAGTTGGTTTTACCTAGGCTTTTTAGGCGCTCGTTCGTCAAAGTAGCGAGCTGTAGGGCGTTTTGCAGCGCGCTTACGTTCGCCGCCGCCATCTCGATCTCCTCGCTACGAAAGCCGCTTTGCAGCTTTTGCAAGCTAAATTTAAGCCCGTCGCATCTCGCGATCTGAACCTGTCTTTGAAAACTCAGATCCGCCGTATCCAGAGCCGCCAAGACGTCGCCAGCCTGCACGAAATCGCCCTCGTCGCGATAAAGCGCGCTAATGCGGCCGCTGCGCTCGAAGCTAAGCGAGCTCTGCCTGATATCGATGATGCCGTAGGCCTTGTGCGTGACCTCTTCGCGCCTATCGAGATTGAAGTAGATCGCCGCGGCGAGAGCGGCCAGCGCAAAAATGACGAAAATTAGAAGCCTTTTCATAGATCGCCTTAAATTTTGATATGCGGTTATTATAAAATAACTTTTCTAATGCGGCGCTGATATTTGAAGTTCGGGCGATGATTTTATAAATCGATCGCATTAAATTTGCCGTATTGAATTGACCGCCGCGCGAGCAGAATTGAAGCTTGGGCGGATAAAATTTAGCCTATCTACGCGATTTTAAGCGGTACGGCTTGTAAAACACAGCGACTTTTTGAATTAAAAATTTTAAAATTTTGACGAGGGAGCCCCGCTCGGAAGCAGAGCGTGAAATTTTAACGTGCGGGCGATACATAGGTGCCGCGAGCGTAATTTTGACGCGTAAGTAAAATTTTAATATGAGATTAGAATTTTAATGCGCAGGTGCTACACTGGCGCTGTGGGCGGAAATTATAGTGCATAAACAAAACATCGCAAATTAAATTTTTGCTATGTTTATAGTAATCTACGCGGCAAGTTGGAATTTACAGCCTCCGCTAGCGATAAATTTTACGCGGCATGAGCAGGCGGCGCTTGAATGCGGCGGAAATTCTAACGCTGTGGCGAGTAAAATTTAAGAGGGCTCCGCTTTCAAGCGAAGCGTGAAATTTAATGGGGAAATTTAACGAGCTTTAGGCTCGATAAGCCCAAAGCTCGCTCGGTCGTGCAAAAGCTGAAATATTTAAAACTCGCTTCCAACCGCGGTGATCCATTTATCGGCTCTTGCCTGCCAGTGCTCGTCGCCCTTAAAATCGATCGTAAGACCCACGAATTTGCCGTTTATGAAGGCGCGTGAATGTTTAAATTTATAGCCCTCCACGCCCCAAGCGCCGATGAGATCGGCCTTTTTAAGCACCGGCAAAAACGCACTCATGCCGCTGCAAAAATCGTTGCCGTGGCGCTCGACGTTACCGACGCCGACGAGCGCGACCTTCCTTCCGTCAAAATCAGTTTTATTCAAAAGCTCCAATTTGTCGTCAAATTTAGCCTGGATCTGTCCGTCGCCGTGCGTCGAAGCCGCAAAAATAAACGCGCTAGCGCCCGCCAAATCCTCCTCATTTAGCTCTTTGGCCTCCTTGATCTCAAAGCCGAGCTTTGAAGCGATGTATTCGCTCACGACCTTCGTATCGCCGCCTTTGGTGGCGTAAACTAGTAGTTTTTTCATTTTTTCTCCTTTAAAAATAACAACAATTCTAACTAAATAAGATAAAATCTCGGTTAAAATAGATTTTGTGCGGCCGCTCAGCTTAGCAGGCACATTTAAATTTTAGAATTTTAAATTTACGAAATTGAAAAAGTGATTTGAAATTTAAAGCGAACGGATAAAGTATTAAATTACGACAGAA
>NZ_CALHGM010000028.1 GCF_938030145.1 uncultured Campylobacter sp. | reverse complement strand
CGAGCCGCAGGCTCGCACCTTGTAAGCGTGCAGGGGTTAATTGGGGGTTTGGGGGATAAGAAGGGGGCGCCTCGCCATTAGCTCCCTTCTTGTCCCCCAAGAATTGCGACACAACTAGGAGAATATTTTGGACGTTAAAACCGCACGCGATATGTTTATTAAGGGCTACTCAATCACCGACATCGCAACTGCTTGCGGCGTAAGTCGCCAAAGCATCTATGCCGCCAAGGCTAGAGCAAAAGCCGCGGGCGAGGACTGGGATGAGCTGGCACTTGCAAAAAACAGGGAGCAAAGCAATACCATCAAAAGCGAGCAAGGTTTTATCCTTGCGCTGATAGAAAGCTTCGAGCGGGTGTTTTCACAGATGCAGGAGCTGCCGCCTCAAGAGAGACTAGAAATTTTAAAAGATTATACGCAAACCTATTATAGTCTTAAAGCCCCGCTTAAAACGGATATAAAGGCTCAAATGCTAGACGCCGCAAGCCGCGCGATAAATGAGATTGCTGATCTTGCCACGAAGAAAAAATGCGATGCCGTGACGGAGTTTTTGGCGGCAAACGCCGATGAAATTCTAAGACGAGTGCTTAAACAATGATCGCAAACGAAAATATCGAAACGCTCCGCGCTAAGCTCAAATCCCTAAAGCGCGCCGCCGATCCGCAAAGAGACGCTAGGATAAAGGCTGCGCGCGCAAGCTTTAAAGAGTGCGTGCGGATCTATTTTAACGCTCACGTACGCCTGCCCGAAACCTCAAAATTTCGAGCGGATTTTTATAAAAATGAGGCGAAGCTAAGCACGAAAAATAGGCATCTGCTTTTTAAGGCTTACAGAGGAGCCGCCAAAACTACCTTGATTTCAAGGCTTTGGGTACTCTTTAATACTGCGGTAACTGCGCGAAAGCGCAACTGCGTAATCATTAGCGCGACGATAAATCTATCCAAAAAGACGATCGAATTTATAAAAAACGAGCTTGAGGAAAACGAGCTTTTGATTAGGGACTTTGGTATCAGCAAGGGCGATAAATGGACGGAGGAGGAGATCATATTTTATAGCGGAAAAACGGCGTTTAAAATTTCCGCTTACGGCGCAGGCAAAAAGATCCGCGGCGAAAACTGGCGAGGATTTCGTCCGGATCTTATCATTTGCGACGATCTGGAAAACGACGAAAACGTAAAAACGAAAGCGCAGCGCGACAAACTTTATGAGTGGTTTGAAAAGGCTATTATGAAGCTGCCCGCCCGCGGCGATAACGCTTATAATATCGTAGTAGTCGGCACGACGCTGCATTACGATAGCCTCTTATTTCGCATCGAAGCAAGAGCGGATTTCAAAACTCTATCCTATCCGCTGGTGCGCGCTTTTCCCGCAAACGTAGATGAGCAAAAGTGGGATATGAAAGAGCTGCTGCTAGATGACAGCAGGCTGGATAAAGAGCCCATAAAACAGGAGTTTTTAAGCTCCAAAGGCGCCTTTATGAGCGAATATCAAAACGAGCCGCTGAGTAAAGAGGAGGCAAGCTTTAGCGGGTATCAAACTTTCGAGCAGATGCCTCTTTGCGACGCCTATTATATGGGGATTGACCCCGCATTAGGAAAAAGCAAGGGCGATTATTTCGCCGTAGCTACGCTTGGGGCGTATGAGGGCAAATTTTATGTAAGCGTTAAGATGGCAAAAGTAAAGCCCGAGCTTATGATGGATCGCATCATAGCAGCGGCGCTTGAAATTTTACGACTTAACCGCCCGCTAAAAATCGCGATCGAAACTATTCAGTTTCAGGAGTTTTTTAAGGATATGCTCGACAAAAAAGCCCGCGAATTAGGGCTTTATCTGCCTATCATAGAGCTTAAAAATAGCGTGCCTAAGCAGCTTCGTATCGATAGCCTAACCCCGCCTATAAATAACGGCGTGATCCTAAGCGATAAAAACTCGCTCGTTTTCATAGACGAGCTTGATACCTACCCTAAAAGCGCGCATGATGATGGATTGGATGCGCTAGAGATGGCATGGCGCATCGCAAAGGTGCCGGCGTTTGATTATGCAAAGGCTAGCCGGATCATCAAAGAGCGAAAGCGCAAACGCGATATGATAAAAGATATGTTGCAAAGCTGATAAGAACAATGCCGTTTAAACGCTTTTAAAAGCCGTTTAAAAGCGTTTAAATATTTTTGGACGTGTGATTTATCGCCCAAGAGGCTAAAAGCGCTTAAAACGCACGCAAATGAAATTTAAGGATGATGGATGAAAAAACAAGATTTAAGATCGCTCATTAAGCTTTTAAGACCCAAGGGGGCTTATTCCAAGACCGACGTAGCGGGATATGTAGAGCTAAGCCCCTCTAAGATCCGCGCCGCACTGCTTACTAAACAGCAGAATTATCTATTCCCTGCATTTTCGCTCATAATGGATAAGGATAGCGCCGTAGGGGCTGAAATAGAAAAGCGTTTAAGCTCGGTAGAGAATAAATTTTTTACCCACGATCTAGGCGAGGATCAAAACGAAAATATCGAGCAAATCATAAAGGCTGCGGTGAGCGCTAGGATTTTCGGTCTTAGCGTTTTAGAAGTGTATGCGGACGAGGACGCAAATATAAAATTTGACGTAGTAGATAGAATATATATTAATATCGTAGAAAACAAGCCCTATCTGCGGATAGGCTCACGCGATATTGAAGCCAAAGAGCCGTTTTTTATAGTAGTTAGGCAGGAAGATCCGGCATTATTAAAAATTTTATGGCTGGTGTTTGCTAAACATTTCGTGCTTAGCCATTATCTTAAATTTGTGGAATTCTTAGGCGTGCCGCCGCTGATCGGCAATAGCTCAAGCGGGGATGAAAACGTCATCACCCAAATGGCTGAAGCGCTTGAGGGTATCAAAAGCGGCAGTTACGCGGTACTAGGTCCGAACGACATTATCAAAGTACTTGAGGGTAGAGGAAGCCAAGCCGACTTTATGGAGTTTGTGCGCTATTGCGACGCCGAGATAGCCAAAGTAATAAACGGCTCGGTGCTTAGTTCCAACGCAAACACCGCACAAAGCGGCAGCTACGCAATGAGCAAAACCCACGAGCAAAACCGCGCCGAGATAGTCGCTGCGGACGTGAAATTCGCAAGCCGCTTAGTCGAGCGAATATATGCGCGTCTTGGCAAAAGGGCAAATCTAAACATTCAAATCGAAAAGGATGTGGATCTGCTCCAGCGCGCACAGATGCTTCAAATTTTGCACGATATGGGATACCGAATGAGCCCTGAAGATATGGCAAAGGAATTTGACCTGCCGCCAAGCGCAAAGGCTACGGACGCGAAAGAGGGCGACGGATCAAACGGGCGCATAGGCGCAGAGAAAAACTCTGCCGGTGCGGCTAAATATCTCACTGAGATAGAGAG
>NZ_CALHGM010000027.1 GCF_938030145.1 uncultured Campylobacter sp. | reverse complement strand
AAAAAATAGGCGAAAACGCGGAGATCGGAGATGAGCTAAGCTACGAAATAAATATCGAAAACCTCGGCCGCACGGCTTCCGGCGTGCTGGCTAGAGAGCTAAATTTTCATATCCAGCGACTGCTCGAAGAGAAAATTTTTGAAAATTATAAAAGCAAAGTAGGCGCTCTCACCCACGGCACGGTTACCAAAATCGATCACGACGGCACGACCTACGTAGAGATCGAGGATACGAAGGCCTTTATGCCGCTTAAAAACCGCATCAAGGGCGAAAATTTCAAAGTGGGCGACGTGCTGCAAGCCGTCATCAAAAACGTAGCGATCGACAAATCTCACGGCATCAGACTAGAACTTTCGCGCACCAGCCCGAAATTCCTAGAAGCCCTGCTCGCTGCCGAAGTCCCAGAGATCAAAGACGGCAGCGTCATCATCCAAGCCTGCGCCAGAATCCCCGGCAGGCGCGCCAAAATCGCGCTTAGCGCCGTCTCGCCAAACGTCGATCCGGTAGGCGCTACCGTCGGCAAAGGAGGCGCGCGAATCGATGCGGTGAGTAGATTTTTAAGCAAAAATTTGCAAGACGGAAGCGGCGGCGAGAGCATCGACGCGTTTGAATACTCCGCAAGCCCCGAAATTTTGATCACTCGCGCGATGGCGCCAGCGATCGTAAACTCGGTCAAAATAACGCAGGACGGCAAGGCAATCGTCTACGTAAACCCCGATCAAAAAAGCAAAGCGATCGGCAAAAACGGTCTAAATATCCGCCTCGCCTCGATGCTATGCGGCTGCGAGATCGAGCTTATCGAAACCGGCTCAGCGAGCGAGAAAAAGGTCTCCACGCAGGAGGGTCTTAAAAATCTCGAAGCGCTTTTCGGCGAGCTGTAGAGCTCGCGCATTTCGCTTTTTGAAATTTTGCAAGTTGCGCTTTTTATAAAATTCTATTCTTTTAGGATTTTATGAATTGTAAATTTCGTCTTTTGAAAATTCTGCAGCAAGGCGGAATTTTGTTTTGCGCGTAGGATGTGCAGAATCTGAAGCGAGCGGTAATTTTGCGAATTCGGTAGCTAGCGAAATTTATAAAATTTTAATGCCCTGCGGAATTCTAATATAAAATTTTACGTCGTTCGGAATTTTAAAATTTAGCGTCAAAGCAAAATTCTGACCGAAATTTTGCGGCACGGAATTTTAAGATCAAATTTTATTTACATGCACTTGAATTGATGCGATATTTAAATTTACACAGCGCGCAAAATTGCACCCCAAGCTAAGTCGCGCCTACCGCTCATATAAAATTTCGACGCCGCCGTAGTGCCAAAATGCCTTCGGCGCGAGGTATTCGCCGCCTAGAACGGCTAAGCTAAGCTTAAAATATTGCGGAGAAAATTCCGTGATTTTTGAAATTTCTTGCTCGAGCAGCGTCGTGCAGTAGAGGTTCGCTTCGCCGCGAGGTCTTAGCGTAAAACCCTCGCCGACGCGCCTAAGTAAAGAAGCGGCGAGGCGCGCTTTTTGCTCCTCGTTTAAAAATTTCATCCGCGCCGCGCCGAAGTCTCGCGCATGCGCCAAAAACTCCCGCATCGAAACGGTCGCGACGCCGTCTCGCTCGCCCTCGCCCGTTACGGCGTGCACTATCAAAAGCGGGCGTTCCCGCACGATTATGCCTACGTGCGAGTATTTAAAATTTGTTGCGGTTGCGATTATGCGGCTGTCGGTGACGTCGCCCATGCGAAAGACGAGATCGCCCGTGCGTAGATTTGATAAAATTTCATCCGGCACCCGCAGCGGCTCTTTTGCCGTAGGCGCGCGCGTGAGCATCCAAAGCTCGCCGAATGCGCCTAGAGCGAAGGTCAGGCAGACGAGAAGCTTTTTGGCTAAAGCACAACCTTCCATTTGCCGTCTTTTTTGACGAGTTTAACGCTCTCGGTGCGGTTCGTGCCGTTTTTAAAAGACACGACGACTTTCACGAGCGCTGATTTCTCGTCGCTATTTTGCAGCTCGCCCGAGACGCCTTTTAGCCCGTCGCGCTTGGAAGCCTCCTCTTTGCCGGCACCTGCCATTTGCATCAGTTTACCGTTTATCATCTGCATAGAGCCGTCGTCCGATCTGTCCTTATCGGGTATGTCTATAGCATCCACCAAAGTCTTAGAATCGCCCTCGTATAGGGCCCTGACAAAGTCCTCGGCGACGCCTTTTGGATCGCTGCCGCAGCCTGCTAGAACGAATATCGCAATGAGCGCGAGTAGAAATTTTTTCATAAGCTCTCCTCGTAGAAATTTTGAGATTCTATATACAAACGATAAATATTTTTTAAATTAAGATCTTTATGCACGGAGGGAATTTATATCGCGTTTGGATTTGCGAAGGCGTATTTGGTCGTGCTTTTACTGAATTAAAATAGAATTTTGCATTCGAAGGAAAGCTCGTCTTGCCTCGTTAAAATTTTATCTTGCCGAAGCGAAATTTTATAGCAGCTTCTGCGAACCCTGTCTTGCGGCATACCTCAAACGGCGCTCAAACTCATTCGGTAGCGCGAAGCGAGCTTTGCTTGTCGAAACTGAAATTTAGCCGTATTTTGCGGCTAAAATTTTAAAATTTAAATGCCGCCTTCGTAGGATTGCTCGCTTACGATTTAGCTTTTTGCTGCGACGCTCGCGAAATTATAAGGAAATTTTACCTAAATAGGGCTATAATCCAATAATTCATTTCATAAAGGAATATCATGGAGACATGGGCGGCTTGGGCACTCACATCAGCACTCTTTGCGGCACTGACTGCGATATTTGCAAAAATCGGACTCGAAGG
>NZ_CALHGM010000026.1 GCF_938030145.1 uncultured Campylobacter sp. | reverse complement strand
ATCGGCTCGGGAGGCGCGGGTTTGCGTGCAGCCGTAGCGGTAAGAAAGAGCAATCCAAATCTTAGCGTAGTCGTGGCTACGAAGATGATGCCTTCGCGCAACGCCACCTGTATGGCGGAAGGCGGTATCAACGGCGTTACGAGTTTCAGTGGCGGCGATTCATACAAACTTCACGCCTACGACACCGTAAAGGGCGGCGCATATCTCGTAGATCAGGACGCCGCGATTAAATTTTGCGAGCTTGCGGGCCCTATGATTGCCGAGATGGATTATATTGGCACGCTGTTTTCCAGAAACGCTAGCGGCGGCGTGGATGGCAAAGAAAGCGGCGTTCCAGGCGGCGTAGCACAGCGCTTTATGGGCGGCGCGTCTAAAAAACGATGCAACTACTCCGCCGATAAGACGGGTCATATCTTGATGCACGCCTGTTTTGACGATGCGGTCAGCAATGGCGTGAAATTTTTAATCGATCACGAGTTGCTTGAGATCAGCGCACCTGACGGCAGATGCGAGGGCGTCGTGCTTCGAAATATCCAAACCGGCGATTTTTATCCAGTGCTTTGCAAAGCCTTGGTAATCGCTACGGGCGGATATACGAGGATGTTTTACAACCGCACATCGGTGCCTTATATCGCTACCGGCGACGGTATCGCGGCTGCACTGCGCGTGGGTCTTGGATTTAGCGATCCGGAGATGGTGCAGTTTCATCCGACCGGTATCAAAAGCGGCGGCGCGCTCATTACGGAAGCTGCGCGTGGCGAGGGCGGATATCTGCTCAATAACAAAGGCGAGCGCTTTATGAAAAACTACCACGAAAAGATGGAGCTTGCGCCGCGCGATGTCGTAGCTCGCGCGATCGAAACCGAGATCCGCGAGGGTAGGGGCTACGGCGAGGGGCTAGGCGCATACGTGCTACTTGACGTAAGACATCTCGGAAAAGATAAAATTTTAAAAGCCCTTCCTAAGATCAGACACACCGCCATTTTGTTTGAGGGTATCGATCTAATCGAACAGCCGATTCCGATTCGTCCGACCGCACACTACTCGATGGGCGGCATAGATGTGGTTAAATTTGACGATATGAGCACTAAAATTTCGG
>NZ_CALHGM010000025.1 GCF_938030145.1 uncultured Campylobacter sp. | reverse complement strand
GCTCGCAAGAAGCCGATATCAATATAGCAGGCTCTGCGTTAAAAGCTAAAGAAGCTATAGATATGCAGGCGAGAAACAATATCAATATATCGCCTCTAAGCTATAACTCCTTAAACTATAAAAATAGCTCCAAATCCTCTTTGGGCGGATTGAAAGCTAGTATGGATATGCACTCGCTTTATAAGCAAAATTTGCAAAGCTCCTCCCTATCTAGCGAAACGGCAGATATAAACTTAAGAGCGAAGAACGATCTAAGTCTAATATCTGCGGATATTTCAAGCGGACGCAATCTAAACTTAAGCGCGGGAAATTCCATAAATATCCTAGCAGCCAAGGAGTATAAGCAGGAGTTAAGCGCCCATAAAAGAACAAGATTCAACCCTATATCGGTTCTAACATATTCCGGTTTGGTAGCAGCATCTATCATAGCTCCGGAAAATGCTATAGCCGCTATAGGAGTAGAAAAGATAGGCGGCAAGACCTTTACTGAGATATATAGATCGGATTATAATAGCAAGCAGGTAAAAGAAGGTATATCTAAACTATCTGATATCAAAGCCGCGGGTGATATAGGCTTAAACTCTCCTACAGCTTTTATAACTTCAAATATGAAAGCGGGCGGAGATATAAATATAGACGCCAAAAACCTAACGATATCCGCCGCCGCTAACGAATATAGCGAACAAAGCTTGCAAAAAAGTACCTCTGTATCTGTTGCTAAAGTAAAAGATATTCTAAGTCAGATGAAGCCTAAGTCCTTAGATGAATTTAAGAAGGATACCAGTATCAAAATAAAGTTAGCCGATGCCTCATACGATAAATCCAATACGAACCTATACGGCACCAAGGCCATCTCTTCTAATATGGAAGCTAAAAATATAACTCTTAGAGGGGATAATAGCCTAAGCGTTATAGGCTCAAACTTAAAGGCCAAAGAGGATCTTAACTTAATATCCAAAGATGGGAATATAAATATAATAAATTCCACCGACACTACAAGCTCCTCATCTAACTCTAAGCATCTGGAAGGCTCCCTATCTCTTACCGTTCAAAACGAATACGCCCAGATTGCTCCTGCGGCTATCGCCTTGCAAGAAGCGATAAAACAGCTAAATCAGACCAAAAAGCAATATAAGGAGTATAAGGATCAGAAAAATGCTCTACAAGACAAACTTGTCGAGTTAAAAAACCGCTATAAGGCTAAAGAGGTAGGCATAGACTACTCCGATATCGAAGATCTACAAAACATAATAGAGGACGTAAAGGACGAGGAGAAATACTATCTATCAAATATCGCTCTGGCTACTGCCAACGTAGCCTCTAAAACCGCCGCTCTCATCTCTCAAGGATCTGCTGCATCCTCTAGCTGGGTTACTTGGGGCTTTAGCGTCGGCGCCTCCGCAGAGCTTAGCGGAACCTCTTCCAAAGATAGTTCCAAATCAAATAGCTCCGTAGCCTCTAATCTTAGCGGTAAGAATATTAAAATTTTAACTGATAGCAATAAAGATACCGCTATAAATATCAAAGGCTCAAATTTATATGCTAGTAATGATATATATCTAAACACTCATAATCTATTTATGGATGCTTCGCAAGATAGCTATGAAGCTAAGCAAAACTCTAAAACCGTAAGCGGAAGAGTATCCGCTACCATGTATGGAGGCGGAGGAGGAAGCGCAGGGCTTGATTATTCTAAAAGTAATATGAAAGAGCAAAGCCTTAGCCACAATAACGCTAAAGTTTATGCAGGACATAATATATACGCCTTAGCTAGTAACGACGCTTTAATAAAAGGAGCTAACCTTAGAGCGGATAATGCTTTAGCTTTAAAGGTAGGACATGATCTAAGCCTTCATAGCTTAAGAGATAGCTATAATTACGATAGCAAATCAAGCTCTATAGGGGCAGGTATAGGCATAAGCGGCAGTAAAACAACCTCCGATCCGGACAATCCCTATGACATAGGCAACAATATAGTAAGGTATTCAAATTCCAAACTTTCAAGCATAAACGCTAACTACTCCAGATCAAAATCAAGCACTATGGTAAAACAGACCGTGCTATCTAGTATAACCGCTAAGCAGCTTGATATAGAAGTAGGAGCTAATACCGATCTGAAAGGCTCATTAATAGCTGCAGGCTACTATGATGAGAATGGAAATTTCATAGATAACGGCAAGCTTAGATTAAAAACAGATACCCTAACTTTTTCAAATTTAAGTAACACCAGATACGACAAATCAAATTCTTTAAGCATAGGAACCAATTATGCTTTTAAAGATCCGCAACAGGGAGAGGGAAGCGGAAGTAAAGATGGAGGTAGCAAAGCTAGTGATAGTAAGAGCTCCGAAGCTAAAGAGAGCACCGCGGGATCAAACTCCTTTAGCTCAAATCAAATGAGCGGTATGCAAACAAGCAGTACAGATATGAGCGCAGGAAAGGATGGCTGGAGCGCTCAATCTAAAGATAGCGCTACCGATCCTAAGTCTAAAATTTCATCGATTAACTACGCTAATAATAGAAACCTATCCTACTCTATAAGTAAAAGCTTAGCTACTATAGGAAAAGGAGAGCTTATAGTAGGAGATAAAGATATAAGCTCTTTAAGCAAGGATGAGCTTGCTTCTTTACAATCTGATCCTAACAATAAGGCTCTATATAACTCAGACGATCTTACGAGATTAAACAGAGACAGCTCCAAGCTAAGCAAAGAGCTATACTCTACCAAGCTAAACTCTAACGTTGATGCAAGCGTGGATATGAGGTTGTTTAGCGAAGGGGGAAGGAATGAGATAAAGGATGAGCTTAATAGGGGTAGCGCGATATACGAAGCTATAAATTTAATAGCAACTACTGAGAATGCAAAAGCCTATAAAATATTTGACTATATAGGAGGCTTTGTTAGTGGATACGATAAAGATAGTATGTCGCTTGCGGCAAATCTTGACGTACTAAACGATCCTCGCGCCGATATATTTAAAAAGCAACGAGCCGCACAGGATATAGCAAATCAAATGGGGGTAAAGGTTAAATTTGCCAATCTAAATAGAGGAAGCGGAGGAAAATTTAACTCAGACGATCCGAATGCCGTATATATCAATACAAAGCACATTAGCAATGCAAAAGAATTTATGGCATCTTTGCGACACGAGCTCGTTCATCGCAGCGATAATAAACGAGGTACTTTCATACCTAAAGATCCCGCGCAAAATCAATTCGCTACCAACTATGCCCTAGGCATGCTAAGTATGTCGGAAAAGGCTTTAAGATTAAACGGTAGAAGCCTTAACGACTATTCGCCTAAAGTAAATCCTAACGACAAAACCGTCGTAGCCGATACCAGATACTTTTACTCGCTGGATCAGAGGAAGAGCGATGATGCTGCTGTGGCAGCTATTCTGCCTATTATAGAGGCAGCCTCCGCTTCTATCTTTTTTATTAAAACTAGACAGTTATCAAAAGATTTTGGAAATTGGTTAATAAACTGGTATGAAGGTGATCAATACAATGCCTACTGGAATTATCCTGGAAAATATCCTGATAATGGCGGCACTACAAAGGAACGATCAAACATAAATTATGATAGAATTCTAAACGATTTAGAAAATAAAAATATACAGGCAAGAAGCTGGGACAAAAATGATCATATAAAAATATTCCCTAAAAATAGAGAAGAAAAGCTACCATACACTCAAATACCTCAATCGCCTATAAAACCAGAATTAACAATCGGCGGCGGAGTGCAGCTACAAAAAGAGCGCGGAGGACGCCCTTATACTCAAATGCCTCAATCGCCTATAAAACCAGAATTAACAATCGGCGGCGGAGTTCAGGGTAGAGAAACGGGATTTGGGGAAAATATTATTGGGTATATACCACCGCCAAAAACTAAAGACTTGAAAGGCTTTCCTGGATTGACTAAGGACAGGCGAAAAACTCCAAATCAGGGCGGCGGCGGATTAAGGAAGCGATGGAAAGACAAAAAGGGTAATATTTATGAGTGGGATTCTCGGCATGGGGCGCTAGAAAAATATGATAAGCAGGGGTGGCATTTGGGTCAATTTGACTATATAACTGGCAAACAAACTAAACCTGCGGATAAAACAAGAAGGATTCAAAAATGAAAAGCATAAAAGGTATTTTCCGTTATCTTTTTCCGGTAAGAGATGGACAGGAACTCTATGGACTTAAAATTCCAAAAGGGCAAAGCGGTCGTTTTGGCAAAGAATTTATATTCAAGCCTGAATTGATTGCGAAATCGGACGCGCAAAAACTCGGTCTAAAAATAGATCCAAAGCTTTTAAGAGATAAGCGAATTAAATTTCATATACGCGATATGTATTATAAGACATATTATGAGATAACATCTTTCGGTATCGATGAGAGCTACGCCGATTCGCGGCAAATAGATCTTGATTTAGAAGATATAAAACAAATCGTAAAATCGGATGAAGACGATCCCTACTATGTAGATAGCTATAGCTTAAACATAGAGCAGATGAGATCTTTTGGATGCATCGATATGGTTAAGCCCGGTTTTTCATACTTCTTAGATTGCTCTGCTAGCCATGAAAGAATAATCAAAGCTCCAAATAACGGAGATAAAAATATAAAAGGCTGCTATATAAATGTCTTTGATAGCGATAAGGACGCCTTTTACTTGGCATTATTGGACGTTAAGCTGCCTTTTAGCGAAGTTGCAAAAATAGTCCGCCCGCTGGGCGTAGAGGCAAATATCCACTATTCTTATAGCCTCTCCGAAGAGCAGATTATAAAATTGGGATTTCCTGAAATTTTAAAAGAAAACGACGGCAAAATCGACGCTCAAATATCGGTAGAAATAGTATAATTTAAAATTTAGCCGTTAATGGGTAATTATATAGGTTTAGTGGGTTTGTAAATTTATGAGGAGCGTAAATGACTACTATGTATGTTGGTTTTTGGTTATCTTCGGATAAATATAACTTTGATTTTTCGGACTTGATCCTATGCGGGGAGATTGAGAAAAATAAAATTGGTGACATAAATAAAAGACGTGGCGAAGTCATAAATAGATGTAACTGGTCGTGTTGTACTGCCAAGAAAGAGTGTGTATACACGGACGATGCGTTAAAAGATTTGTATGAAATTTTAAAAACGAACTTTGGCGATATCAAAAAGAGGATATCGGAATTAAATTTAACCGTTAATATTTATGTAGCGGTAGATACGACGGAAAAGGACGATGTATATTCTATCGACTTTAGTAAAGAAATGCTAAAAATGTGCGCCGAACTAAATGCCGATGTCTGCGTAGACGGGATATATTATTAATTTGTATAGGAATAAAGATGGCGTGGAAAATGAATTTTTAATAGGCGATTGAAAGAGCAGAAGCGATGAAATTTACAAGACAGCTTTCTTTCTTTACCCTTGCTCTTTTAACCGCCGCTCTCATCTCTCAAGGATCTGCCGCATACACACCAGAAGAATTGTATGAAAAATTTATAAAAAATGATAGTACCTGGAAAAAGGGGAGGGCAATAGCTATCCATTTGTCTGCATGTGGCAGTGCAAATTATGCGCAGGAGCTTTCTAATTTAATCTATACAAAAACAGGAAGGTCTGTCGTTGTATATGGGACAAAGGGAGAGTATGGCTACAGCCCTATATTTTTTCTACCAAACCTTAGCGACGAAGGCATGGAGAAATTTAAACCAAATATATAAGGAGTAAAAAATGAAAAATAGTTTTCAACAGGTATTTTTAACACTAGTGACTTTGATCGCCGGCGGTCTAATGTATTGGGCATTGGATTATCGGTTTTCTCAAGATGCCGAAAGGAAAGATCCTTGCTACTATGCATATTTTAAGGTTTATGATAATAATAAAAGCAGATTCGCTTATTGCATAAACAAAGAGCTAAGGAGGGCGGCTTCTCAGATAAAATATTACTTAAAATTTCTGCCCGAGGATATTAATTTTACATCAGAAGAAGAACACGTAATAGAAAAAGGCAGAATGTTTTCAAATTCGCTTAATGAATTGAAATAATATAGTAAAAGTAGATTTTATAGTAGATGGAAATGGCTTGCGCTAAATGTCAAGAAATTTAAAATGGCTGGCTAGACAGGAAACATCGACTAATGTAGGAGATTTTACCGGTCTAGCATGCGCATCATTTTAAGAGATATTCTCAAGAGCGCCGAAAGACTGGAAAGTAGTGCTACAAAATGACGGTAAAGGAATAAAATTTGTCGATAAAGATGGTGTAGAAAGAGTTAGAATACATGCACCGGAAAACAATCCTAAATTGCCAAGCACCGCAAATACTAATAACGGATGGGTTTTAAGAATTCCTGCTAGTAGAAAAAAGTATTTTGATGATTCCGGTAAAATATTACCATATGATACTGATGAAACCCATATCCCAATAAAAGGAAACCCAAATGCAAATTAACGGAAAAGAGATATTTGAGAAAGGCGGTCTTATGTTTTATTTAAGCCGAATGGCTTCTTTGGAACATCAAGTCAAATATTTAGTGCATGCTACGGCTAAATCTTACGAAGACCCATCAGAAATGGCGGAACTACTATGCGATGAATGCTGGCGTGCCCTTGACGAAAAATTTAGATTCTGCTTCTTGCCCTATGAAAGAGAGATTTTAAAAGAGCTTGCAGAGCTTATTTATAAATACTTTAAAGATCAAAGCTTGTTAGAGGGAGATACTTATGACTATCTAGTCTATCAGAACAAATCCTGGATAGAGGTTAGAGAGCTATCTTTAAAGACCTTACATATTTTCGGATATGATTTAGGTGACTTTGATCTATTATATTAAACTAACGGAGACAGCACTTAAATAAAAAGGAAACCCAAATGCAGAAAAATAATGCACAAAAGGCTTTTATTGTCGAGCCTTTATATTGTCTTGCATCGAGAAAACATCAGATTAGATATATAGATAATTCCACTATCGATGAATATGCAACACTGGGCGAATTAGTCGAATATGTATATAATCCTCTAGAGATAGCCCAGAGACCGGAATACAAATTTCTATTTACAGAAACAGAACTAAAAGTTATAGCAGAGTATAAAGAGATGATCGATTATTTTTATAGCAAATATGACTACGATGAGATATATGATAATATGCCTGAAATTTGGAAAAAGATAATGGAGAAGTCATTAAGACTACTGAATATACTTGATTTCACTCTTGACGATTTTTATGAGTGTGGGGATTTAAAATCCAAAACCAACGAAACCCACATCCCAATAAAAGGAAACCCAAATGCAAATTGACGGAAGAGAGATATTCTACAAAGGTAGTCTTATGTTTTATCTATGGCGAATGGCCTCTTTGGAATATCAGGATAAATATATTATTCATCCCACAATCGACGCATATGAGGATCCATCAGAAATGGCAGAACTTCTGTGCACTGAATGCGAAAATGCTTTATTGGAGCGGTTTG
>NZ_CALHGM010000024.1 GCF_938030145.1 uncultured Campylobacter sp. | reverse complement strand
GGGTTAAGATGGAGTTTAGCTTCGATAAGGCAAGCAACTCTATGATCTTAAACGGAAAGCCTATCCCGCTACCGCGCAACTAAATTCTTAAGCTTTGCGGGCGGATTTTAAACCTGCTCGCGAAGCCCTTTTTGTTTCTTGCTTTTTCGGCGCAGAATTTCGTGAGACTCCACTCAAATTTTTCCCTGTAAAATTCCGCGGCACCACCATAAAATTCCGCTCAAATTTTACCGCATCTTTTCCGCCCGCTTCGTTAAATTTTAAATCTATAAGCCAAAATAATGACAGATAGACTTAAGCAATTTTGGCTATAATGCGCGCTTTTGCAGCGCAGCTAGCGTAAATTTAAAAGACGGCGGATTATGAGCGGCATTTATTACGCCGCCTCTTTTGACGACGTATTTTATATTGGGAAACTAACGCTAAATTTGCATTTTTAAATTTCAAGGAACGATATGAAAGTAATCAAACGCAACGGCAGAACCGAGGAACTTGACGTAAGCAAGATCAAAAAATACACGAGCGAGGCAGTAGAGGGGCTGGAAAACGTAAGCCTTAGCGAGCTTGAGGTGGACGCAAAGATCCAGTTTCGCGATATGATCACCACGGAGGAGATCCAGCAAACCCTCATCAAAACCGCGGTCGAGAAGATCGACGTGGACCGCCCGAACTGGACCTTTGTCGCTGCGCGGTTATTTTTATACGATCTGTATCATAAAGTAACGGGCTTTAGCGGCTACAACAGCCTGGGGGATTACTTCGCTCGCGGCGAGGCGGCGGGTCGCATAATGCTTGGCTTAAAGGAAAAATACGATCTGGAGGATCTAAATTCTTATTTGCAGCCGCAGCGCGATTTGCAGTTTAACTACCTCGGCATCAAGACGCTTTACGATCGCTACCTTATCAAGGATAAAAGCGGCGCGCCGATCGAGCTTCCGCAGCAAATGTTTATGGCGATCGCGATGTTCCTCGCGCAAAACGAGCTAGACTGCCAAGGCTGGGCGAAGAAATTTTACGATCTCATATCTAAATTTGAAGTCATGCTCGCGACCCCTACGCTCTCAAACGCCCGCACGACGCGACATCAGCTAAGCAGCTGCTACGTGGGTTCTACGCCCGATAATATCGAGGGGATTTTCGATAGCTACAAGGAGATGGCGCTTCTGAGCAAATTCGGCGGCGGCATCGGCTGGGACTGGTGCAAGGTGCGCGCAATGGGCGGCAGCATCGACGGACATAAAAACGCCGCGGGCGGCATCATCCCGTTTTTAAAGATCACGAACGACATCGCCGTCGCCGTCGATCAGCTGGGCACGCGCAAGGGCGCTATCGCCGTGTATATCGAGCCGTGGCATATGGACGTGAGCGACTTTTTAGATCTGCGCAAAAACTCGGGCGAGGAGAGGCGCCGCGCGCATGAAATTTTCCCTGCGCTGTGGATAAACGATCTGTTTATGAAAAGACTTCAAAGCGGCGGCAAGTGGACGCTCTTCGATCCCGCTGAAGTAAGCGATCTGAGCGATCTGTATGGCGCGGAATTTCAGGCGCGCTACGAGCAGTACGAGGCCGACGATAAAATTTCAAAATCCACCATCCTGGCAAAGGAGCTTTGGAAGAAAATTTTAACGAGCTATTTTGAGACGGGCATGCCATTTTTGTGCTTCAAAGATAACGCCAACCGCATTAATCCAAACGCGCATCAAGGCTTAATCAGGAGCTCAAATTTATGCACCGAGATCTTTCAAAACACGGCGCCGAACCACTACAAAATCAAGGTCGTTTTCGCTGACGGCAGCGAGAGGCTGTTTGAGGAAAACGAAGATGTAAGAACCGACGCGGGCATCGTAAAAAAGGCGAAAAAGATCACCGCGCTAGACACGCTGGGCGGTAAAGAAATTTTTATCGTAGAAAAGGGCTGCAGCGAAGGCGCGACGGCGGTTTGCAACCTTGCAAGCGTAAATTTAAGCAAAATCAACAGCCGCGAAGAGATAGCTCGCGTGATGCCAATCGCCGTGCGGATGCTCGATAACGTCATCGATCTAAATTTTTACCCGCACGCCAAGGTCAAACACACCAATCTAAAAACCCGCGCGATAGGGCTTGGCGTAATGGGCGAAGCGCAGATGCTGGCCGAGCGCGGCGTGAAGTGGGGCAGCTACGAGCACTTCGAGCTGATCGATAGGATAATGGAAAACGTGAGCTTTAACGCGATCAAGGCAAGCTCAAATTTAGCCGTGGAAAAGGGCAGGTACCCCGATTTCGCGGGCTCGAAGTGGAGCGAAGGAATTTTCCCGATCGATTTAGCGAACGAAAACGCCAAAGCGCTAGTTAAGCGCGGCGGGCTTTTTGAGCAAAGCAGCTGCGACTGGGACGGGCTACGCGAGAAAGTAAAGCGCGACGGCATGAGAAACGGCTATCTGATGGCGATCGCGCCGACATCGAGCATCAGCATACTCGTAGGCACCACGCAGACGATCGAGCCGGTGTATAAGCGCAAATGGTTCGAGCACAATTTAAGCGGCATGATCCCGGTCGTCGTGCCGAATTTAAGCCCGAAAACGTGGCAGGCGTACGTACCTGCGTACGAGCTCGATCAGCGCCTGCTAGTAAAGGCGGGCGCCATCCGCCAAAAATGGATCGACCAAGGTCAGAGCCTAAATATCTTCATGAGCCTGGATAAGGCAAGCGGCGGCTATCTGAGCGAAATTTACACGCTTGCATGGCAGCTGGGGCTAAAATCTACCTACTACCTGCGCTCTGAAAGCCCCGATAGCGAGAAGTTAAACAACGTCGCGGATCGCTCGATCGAGTGCGAAGGGTGTCAATAGGATACGGCGGCGCTATGGTTGAATATAAAATTTGAAAAATTTTGAAATTTTTAAGAGCCGCTATAAAATTTTTATAAAATTTAAGCGGCTAAGGTCGATAGCAAAGCGAAAGCGCTTATTAAAAGATTCTTTGCCTTTCGAAGTAGTTTGATTTAATAACGGACGAGCAAAAAAGCGCAGCCTTCGCAAGAACTAAATTATTTCAACGGCGCTCGCTCAAATTTAAAGCGTAGATTATTCCACCTGCCCGAGCTTTTTGAGATAGGCGAAAATTTTAGCGATCTCGATCATTTTATTTAGGCTTTCGAGCAGCTTTGCGCTTTGTGAGCTCGGCGCGGATTTGAAAATTTCGCTATTTTCAACGCCGATTACAAGGCTGTTTTCGCCCAGATAAAGCTCTGTTTTACCAAATAAATTTAGGGTGATCGTCTGCATATTTTCTAAAATTTTTTTATTTTGTAAAAATGCGGCAGCGGCGGGATTGTTGAGATATACGTCAAACGACGCGCTTAGGTGCGGGCTGTCTTTGAGCAGCTTCAGATCCGATGCGCCGAATATAAATTCTCCGCGCGGCACAACTAAAATTTTACTATCGAAAGTCTCGCTAAAATCGAATTTTGCAAAAAGTCCGTCGAAGATCGCCGTATCATCCTTTTTTTTGAGATGCAGAATTTTATCCAGCTCAAATACCCGATTTTCTCTGTTTTTATCGAAATCGCGGCTTAGGCAGATGTCGCCGATTTTTATGCCAAATTCGGGTGTCTTGCCCACTATCGCGTGCTTGCAAGTGCATAGATTTGCCTCTTTACGGAGCGGATTTTTATAAATTTCATCGAGCAAAAACGCGCCGAAGGGCTGAAAGGTAAGGCGTAGCTCCTTTGCGATCCAGAGCAGAAATTCGTTTTTAAAAGCCTCTTCGCTGAGCGCTTCAAATTTACGCGAAATGCGCACAGCTAGGTATTTGTAAGCAGGATAAGCAAGAGCTAGCAACACTAATAAAAACAGGAATGAGAAATCTCCAAAATCCTTGCGCATAGCAATAAACAGCGCTAGCACCACCACCGCCACGCCGCCACGCGCCTTCCAAAGCGCCACATTGCGCGCTCCATCTAGTTTTTGCTTTTTTAATTCGTAAGAAACAAGGCTCATCGCTATCCCCGTGAGTGAAATTTGACGCTCATTATAGCGAAAAATGGGATTAAATCAAGCCATATGATAAGCGCGTTGCTATTTATAAGGCGGGTTTTTTATAATAGCTCAAAAGCATAGAAATCGCCGTCTTTTTCTCTGCATTTTACAATATCGCCGTATTTGAATTCTAAAATTTCATCCAGTTCGGATTCAAATTTCGTCGTATCGGTAATTTTAAAAATATATTGCGCGATTTGAACAGCCTTTACCGGGCGCCATACGTTAATATCTTCATTCAAAATTTTTATAAAAATTTCTTTATCGGTCGCATTCGCCATATTAAACCTTTCTGCCTGGTTATCTAAAATTCTTTCTGCCTAGCCACAATTTAAGATATTTTAATACGGGTCTTAAATAATCATTAGTAACGTTGGCTTTAAAGGTACTCGCGCCCGATTCTATCAAATACCAGCTATATCCGTCATCCTTTAAAATATTCATTTTGCGATGTTTGGCCTCAGCATTTGCATCCGATATCTCTATATCCAATACTTTATTTGCGATATTCATCTGTACCGATAGATTAGGGCTTAGATCATATATGAAACGGTTAAGATCCTTGATGATATGGGTATTATATACATCATCGATCATCTCGGCTCTTCTCTTCCTAAAAATTTCCTCTTCTATTGGGTCTCCGTCAATAAGCTTTCCATAATGATCTTCATCGGCTACGAGCTCTTCGTAAGATGCGGTAAAACATTCAAAAAAACCCCCTATGCATCCCAAATTTCCAATTTGTAGGCACCGTCTCATCGATTACTTGAAAATATTTGCTATTAAATCGATTGTAATTTATATCGTCTTCAAACGGTAATATGCAATAATAAATCCGTCCCTCTTCATATTGGATGCCATGAACAAAATAGGTTCTGTTTAATCCCAGATACTCATGCCTATCTTCTTTTATACATTTTACAATCATTTAAAATCATCCTTAAATTTGAAATCATCTACGGTTTCTATGATGGGCTACCTGTCTTTATCGCCTATTATACTATTTCTAACAAGTTCTGTAAAAAATTCTTTGTTTTTGGATTTGTTGATTACCTCTTTTATAGCATTAAAGGATAATTTTAAATTCTTTAAATTGCCGTCTATAATGTAAAAACCGTTTTTCTCACACAATGATGTTATGCCCCTTAATACGGCTTCATACTCGGATCTAAAATCGATACGAAACGTAACGGACTCTATTATATTATTAGTATCAAAAAATACCTCTAGGCGGTTGCCGTTTTCGCTTCCGTATAGATCTATTTCGTTAGACCAAGATTTTTCGGGCTTTAATAGGCGCGAAATTTCAGAAAATACCTCTTTTTTGATCTTTGCTTTTTTCCAATACTTATCGTCTTCAAAGAGCTTTATATTGCCATATTGCTGGTCGTATTGCAGATCATATGTATCGCTTTTGGGCAGAATAAAAAACTTACATTGCCAAATTGCCATATCTCTTTCCTTAAATATTTTTATTATAAAATTTTAAAAGTAATACGCATAGCAGCCTCGATCATCGTATATATCAAATAAAATCGAAAATTTCTCTTTATTGTTTACGGCTAACTGAACTCTAATGTTCAAAGAGGGTTCTTTTGCCAGCTCAAAATTAAAATGGTGTAGCAGTACGGATCTCAAAAAATTTGGCTCAAGCGTCTTTTCTTCTATAAAGATAACGCCCGCTCTGGCGCCGTTTTTATAAGGCTTGGCTTTTGCGTATTGCCCCTTCATATTTTTAAGAAGATATTCTTCTATTTTCTCATCTCTTTCCCAAAAAAGAATTTTATAAACTATGCTATCTAAGTGGCTTGCCTTTGAAATTAAAAACATAACTAGCCTAATTTTGGCCTCTACATCGATATTTTCAAAATCTATTCTCGATCCGGCTATGCCCCTTTTATTTCTGCTTATTTTTCTAAATTCTATATCGAAATTAGTGGGGTCTATAATGCTTTTTATCATTGCCGCCACCCTTCAAAGCCCTTTTGCTGCGTGATATTATGCAAATTCTTCTTAAAATTTCTTGTCATTACTCGCCAAATTTCATCCAAGCGGCGGCATATTCTTGTGTCTCATTTCTAAAATATTTGCTAA
Organism: uncultured Campylobacter sp.; assembly: GCF_938030145.1. Classification (GTDB taxonomy): domain Bacteria; phylum Campylobacterota; class Campylobacteria; order Campylobacterales; family Campylobacteraceae; genus Campylobacter_B. The sequence continues at coordinate 27,348 of NZ_CALHGM010000024.1, read as the reverse complement.
TTATATTATATTCGTCCCCTTTCGCAATATTTATAATTGTTTCAACAAAGCCGGTGCAAAACGCCGTGCCGATGTATTCGTCTTCGCTTGCCGCCCCCTTTTCCACAAAATCAAAAATTTCATTTCTTGTCTTTTCGTCCAAATCATCAAAAATTTTAATCGTAGTTTCTGCAAAAGATGCAAGCAACCACAATAAGCTAGGTATGTACTCCATATCGAAAGGAAATATCTGCTCTTGATAGGCGTTAAAATACGCCCTGTTTTTCTCTATAAAGAAATAGATATATTCCTCATATTTACCCAAATCGGTCTTTATTAAGCGCATTTGCCAATCCTTATAAATTTTTACCATTATAATACTTCTCCCAAAATTTTATCGCATTTTTTATCTCTTTTTCAAAATGTTTGAATGGTATATAAATTTCTTCTTGTTCGTAGGGCTTTAACTTTTTATATTTCTTGGTATGCGTAATTCTCGCAATATCTTCATAATTTTTTTGTAAAAAATCTATGATTATTTTTACCTCATCCCTGCTAAATTGTTTCGCTCGTGCTCGCCGCATAGGTGGTGCAAATGCCTGAATAAACATATCCTCTATAATCGCCTCATCGCCGAAGCGCTCGTAAAAATCAATAAAATCCAGGATATAATACCTAAAAGTATAGTCATTGAAAACCTGTAAATCTCCCGATAGGAGTTTGATCGTGCCATGGTCTAAATCGCACAGATCTTTACCGCACAGATCTTGTTCGACAAGCTCATCCTTTTGTACAGGATTTGTTATAATTTCCGGCTTTTGCAGTTTAAGCTGCGTCTTTAGCGCTTTTATTCTATTCGATAAGTTCATTTTGTTCTCCTTTTTAGAAAGCATAAAATTTGAGCTTGGCTTATAATACTCTTTTACTCTTATCAGATATATCAAATACAGGATCAATCCTATAATAAGTAGTAGTTGCATAATGACGGATTGGGTTGTGGCTACGACATAAACTTTCCCTCCGCGATAGCCGCCCTCCGTTAATAGTTTATGAAAATTTAAAGACGATAGGATAATAAAAAATATCGTCATTACAATTCTTACCGGTTTCATGGTTTTAAATTATCCTTATATGAAATTCCAAGGACGGTTTGTCGCCTTTTATCCAATCAAAACCCAAGAATTTCATCGATAAATACACCTCGCTCAAGATTCAAATTTATCCATCTAGGCAGTATATGTCGTTGTCCAAATCCACATTATTATCTGCTAATAGTTTCAGTAAATTTGCATTATAATATAGACCGGGTAAGCTATTATAACTGTAAACTACGACTCTTAGCAGCTTTTTCACGCTTTGTAATTTTATACTCCTCGCGACATTTATATCTGCTAAAAATTTTTTAATTAGATCTCCCGCAAAAGGTATATCATAAAATTTTTCCTCTATGCTAAAGCCAAAATTTCTGTATTTTAAAATAGAACCTTTTAGTTTCAAATCTCCTTTTTGCCAGACTTTTGTTGCAGATATGCCGTTGCTGCTTATTGTTTCGGATAGATCCCTATCGCTTTCGATCGATAGGATTAGGATTACTTTGTTGCTTTTCAAGATCGCTCCTAAAAATCTTTTATATCCCATATACGCATACATTAGCATTCAGTTCGGCGCACATTTTTATATTTATCCGAATATGAGCAAAACCAACATATTCTGTATTGTAAGCTAAAATTTTCATTTGGATACCTGCCCAGGGCAAATGACCGGGCAATATGCAAAGTCATCTCCGTTTCTAGCGCGATAATTAGTGATATATTCGATCGCCACTTCGAATGCATTGCCATCTTCCGCTTTAGTGCCCCAGTAGTCGTATGTGATGATGGGCTTATTACCGCTTAAGCGATATACGTCTCCTCCTACGATAATCATACCTTTATCTCTTGTGATTTTTAGGACCTCCATTACATCGTCAAATCTCCAAGCTATATCATAAATTCCGTACTCCTCCCTTAAACGTATACCGCGCTCTAGCAGATCCTGCGGCACGATATTTACGTAATCTTCATCTATAAACACAATATCTTCTTCAACTGACATAATCTCTCCTCTCATTAAAATTTAATTTATTGCAAAGACTTTTCTATATCATTTATTAGGTGATGAAGCGTTTCGAGACGACTAGAACTCGGATTATTTTGGTTCAAAATTCTAAAATATCACTATATTTCATCGTCTTTATATCGCGCTCGTCAAAAGATGGAGGTATATATTTTTCGTTCATCTTAATGATTTTCGCGATATAGTTCTCGCTTATGCCGTTTTTTGGTTTTTTTGTGCGATATATGCGCAAAAGGGCTTTTGGGCGATATTTATCGCTCTTTCTGTAAAACCGACCTAATAGGTTTTTAACTAACCTAATAACTAACTGAATTATTCTAAAATAATTATAACATAAAAAGAAACAAAAATAATCAAAATTACTAAAAGCCATAGATATCGGTATTTAAAGGAAGTAAAAGAGATTTAAAAGAAGTGATTAAAGCTTTAAAATAGCTTAAATGGTGGAGTTAAGCGGGATCGAACCGCCGACCTCTTGAATGCCATTCAAGCGCTCTCCCAGCTGAGCTATAACCCCAATAAAGATTTTGTAATTTTACATTATTTTACTTACAAAATTTTTAAATTCCGGCGCTACGCCAAAATTTTCTCTGCAAGGACCGCTATAAAATGAAATTTTAAGCTTGCATTGGGTAATATTTCATTTCTTTGCGCGGGAATAGCTCAGTGGTAGAGCGCAACCTTGCCATGGTTGATGTCGCGAGTTCGACTCTCGTTTCCCGCTCCATTTTACATTCTGTTTTTGTATTAAACGTGCCCGGATGGCGGAATCGGTAGACGCAAGGGACTTAAAATCCCTCGGAATTTTTTCCGTGCCGGTTCAAGTCCGGCTCCGGGCACCACCTAATAAGCCGGCGTGGCGACATAGCCAAGTGGTAAGGCATGAGCCTGCAAAGCTTTGATCCCCGGTTCGAATCCGGGTGTCGCCTCCAGATCCTAAAAAGGAGTTATTATGAGATACATACTAGCGGCTCTTTTGGCATTGATGGTTTTTAGCGGGTGCTCTAATACTTGGCACGGCGTAAAAGAGGACTCACACAATGCGGCTCAATGGACCAAAGAAAAGGTTCACAACGGCGCTGAGTGGGTCGGAGAAAAAACCGAATAAATTCTACGCGCAGGTCTTGTCTACGCGAACTTTCAGCGGGGTCTACCCGCCCTTAATCGGGAGATGGCTGAGCGGTCGAAAGCGGCGGTCTTGAAAACCGTTGAGGTGAAAGCCTCCTGGGGTTCGAATCCCTATCTCCCGGCCATTTTAATCTAATCTGAAATTCCCTTTTAACTTCAAAAAATTCAAATTTTATTTATACTAATTTTCATTTAATGCTCTTTAGGCTAAAATTTTATCCTGTAGTAAACGGTAGTTTAGGGCGGCGCGTTTATAGGCGGAGCGCTAAAATATCATGCGGCAAAGATGCCAAGATCGTGCGTCAGCGGCTTGTTTGATCGATACGTGCTAAAACAGCGCATGGCAAGAATAGGGGCAATGTAAAATTTAAATATTTGTCCGTATGGACATAAAAGCGACTGTGAAAGATAATTGCGAAATTTAGCCGTGGAATTTCAAAGCTTAACAGCCCGCCGTGCTTGGCGTAAAATTTTAAAATTTACTGATTCGCGCTTTTTAAATTTAGCCCGGGTGCAAGTAAATTTTAAAATTTGTGCCCGCGCAGCCGCGCAGAGCAAGATCGATGCATTTACCTATTCGGGCGATGCACAAAATGAGAGAAGCTGCTTGATATGGAGCCGGAGCCGGTAAGCTCGCGAAGCAGACCGGGATTAGCGCGGCGAACAGGTGAGTAACCAAGTTAAAAGTAAGCGAGCCTAAGAGATATCGTAGGCTGACGGGTCGAACGAGCAAATCTAAAAAATAGCGCAGAATGGCGCAGGTAGGCAGCTTGATAAGCCGAAAGAGAAAAGTCTGCCAAATATCTGCGAGACGGAATTTGACTAGAAATAAAAGAAAGGCTTAAATGCGAAAAATTTTACTATTTTTACTGCTTTGTGCGGGAGCTTTTGCGCTTGAGTGGGACGGAGCCGTCCTGCGAGGAGCGCTGCCAAACGGCCTTAAATACTATATTTTAGAAAATTCCGTGCCTAAAAATTCAGCCGTTTTTTATCTCATCGTGGATGCGGGCTCGATCGATGAGACCCCTAATGAGCGCGGGCTTGCGCATTTCATAGAGCATATGTCCTTTAACGGAAGCCGCGATTTTAGCAAAAACGAGCTCATTAAAAAGCTACAGAGCCTGGGCGTGAAATTCGGCGCCGACGTAAATGCGCAGACGGGCTACGACAGCACGATCTACACGCTTAACATCGCCGTTAGCGAAGAAAATTTAAAGGACGTTTTTAAAATTTTTGCTTCGATTGCGGACGGAGTGGAGTTTAATCCGCTTGAGCTCGTAAAAGAAAGAGGCGTCATAATCGAGGAGGCGCGCAGCCGCGATACGCCGATTGCGAGGCTTTACGAGCGGATGGATGAGGAGCTTTACGGCGGCAGCGCGTATTTTAATCGCGCGCCGATCGGCGATATGGCGGTCGTAAAATCCGTAAGCGCGCAGCGAATCAAGGAGCTTTATCAAAAAATTTACCAGCCCAGGTCTATGAAATTTATAGCCGTGGGTGATTTCAAAAGGGATAAAATTTTAAAATTGCTAAAGCAAAATTTTTCGCCTCTTAAAAATACAAACTCCTACGCTCGCCAGGATATGGGCATTCCGCCGAGACAGGGTTTGAAAATTTACAATTACGATACGAACGAAACGTCGCTAAATTCCGTCAAAATTTCGTTTTGGGAGGAATTCGCGCCCCCAAGTAGCGAGGCGAATGCGAGAAAAATTTTAAAAAGCGAGCTTATCTCAAGCCTTATTTCTACGATTTACGAGCGAGCGAAGGCTAGCGAAGGCGCGCTGCTGCGAGTTAATTTTTCCAGATCGAATTTGCAGTTTCAAAAAACGATCTATAGCTTTGACGTCGCCGTTTTGGGCGGAGACTTTGACGGCGCGATCTCGCAGGCGCTCGGGCTAATCAAAAGCCTGCGAGATCGCGGCTTTGATGCGCGCGATTTCGCCCTTGCAAAGGATGCTTTGATCAGCTCGCGGTACAGCGCCTTTGAGCGCAAAAAAAGCGCGAATTCCGCGTTTTTTGCAAGAGAAATTCTTCATGCCGTAAAATCAGGAGCCGCTCTGCCTAGCGCCGCAAAACAGCGAGATTTGGAGGTAAAACTGCTGCGTGAGATCAGTCTGGAGGAGCTAAATTTAGAATTTAGGCGCCTGACAGATCTAAGCGAGGTGCACGCAAGCGTTTTTAGCGGCTCCGGATATAATCTGGATGAGGCTAAATTTAAAAAGCTGCAAAGCGGCGCTAGGGCGATAAATACGCATGCCGCGCATAAAAAGCTGCCGGGTAGCTTGGTTTCTAAAAACCTACCTGAGGGCAAAATTTTAAGCAAGAGCTTTGAGCCGCGATTTAAATTTTATACCTACCTGCTTGAAAATAACGCGACCGTGATCTTAAAGCCGCTTAAGACGCGCAAAGATTTCATCTCGTTTGCCGCGGTAAGCAGAGGCGGAATGTCCAATCTAGCGCATCCGGGGCTCGGCAGTTTTGCTGCGATGCTTTCAAACGAAAGCGGCGCGGGCGAGTTTAACAATTATGAAATTTCGCAAATTTTAAGCGGGCGGCAGGTGAATTACCGCAAAAATATCTCCGCGTTCTCGCACGGATTTTACGGAAGCTGCGGCTCGCAGGATCTAAAATGGCTACTGGAAGCGATAAACTTAGAGCTTAGCTCTCCGCGCGTGGACGAGAAAGCGCTGCAAAATTTAAAGATCAAATCGCTCGATGAGCTTGCGCGAAACGAGAAATTGCCCGGATATAAATTTAGCAGGGAATTTAGCGAGTTTTTTTACGGCGGCAATGCGCGAATGCGCCCTCTAAGCGCCGCGCAGATCAAAGCTCTTAATGCGGAGGAATTAAAAAAGATCGTCTATGATAAATTTAGCAACGCCGCATCCTACACTTTCGTACTTAGCGGCGATTTTGAGTTAAAAGACGCCGAAGCCCTCATAAAAAAATATCTGGCGAACCTGCCCGCTCGCGGCGAACGCGAGGATTTTAAAGACGACGGAATTCGCAGCTTAAGCGGACGGCACGTCTTTATGCGCAACTATCAAAACTCCCCTAGAAGCGACGTCGCGCTTACCGCGATAAACAAATCCGCTCCGCATTCTCTTGAAAATGCAATTAAAATTTCAGCCCTAGCTTCGGTGCTTCAGGAAGCACTTAGAGAGCGCATCAGAGAGGACGAGGGGCGTACTTACGGCTTTTCGGTCGCTTCGAGCCTAAGCCGCATCCCGTATGAACACTCGAGCCTTCATATTTCGTTTTCCTGCGCGCCGCAAAATACGGATCAAATTTTATCCGCAATTAGAGAAATTTTTGCAGAAATCGCAGGCGGCGGATTGGACGTAGCGAGGCATCTTGAAAATTTTAAAAAATCCCAGATCATCACGGCGCGTACCGCTCGCGAAAGCCCTGAGTTTTGGAACGACGCGCTCGTAAAATACGCGCTTTGGAATGAGGAGATCGCCGATTTTAAGACCTTTGAAAAGATCATAAATTCCATCTCGCCGAAGGATATCGCGGAGGCGGCGCAGACCTATATTTTTGACACCGATGAAACCGTGAGGATAAACGCGCCGAAATTTTAACGAGCTCGGCGCATTTAAATTTTGCTCGTTAAATTTACTTGGCGAGTTTAAATTTAACGGCGCTTGCACGGCAAATTTCGGCTTCGTAAATTTATGCAGTTTAAAAACGAACTCAAGAATAAAGCTCAATTAAACCCATCTGCGCCGCACATATATCTTAGATAAATTTTATTATAGAATAGAATTACCTCGCTGATATATCGCTATTTTGTTACATTTTTTCTATTGTTTGCATAAGTCGTATAATTGTTATCACTTTTATTGAAATTTAAAATATTATTGGCTAAATTTCCACAGTTTTAATTTTTATTTTCAAAAAAGGAGAAAAGATGATTGTCGGTTTTTGGGCCTGTAAGCCATGTAAAAGCGGCGCAGGCCGCAATTATTCCGCTTCCGTAAAAGGCGAGAAATCCACTCAAAATCGCTGCAGGGGGGGCTTGCACGCTCCTTAATAGTCGCGGCGTGTCTTTGCGGTCTAAGCGTCGCGCAGGATTCGTCTGAAAATAACGCAACCAGAAGCGTTGTTACCAAAGAAGGCTCGGAGGCACGAAGCTCGGCTGCTACGACAAGTAGTTATAAATTCCCCGAAATAGTGGTCGTCGGCAACATTGACTCTAGCCTGACGAGCGTCGGCGATAGCTATGGCGGTACGCAAAAAATAAGCAGGACGATGATCGAGTCGATGCCTAGCGGCAACGGCGACTTCGTGCAGCTTTTGCGTACCAATCCAAATGTGCAATTCAGCTCCACAAACCGCCAGAGCACGACGCTAGGCGAGATCAGCCCCGCAAATATCAGTATCAACGGTGCGAAGTATTGGCAAAACAACTTTATGCTTGACGGCGCGAATATGAATAACGATCTTGATCCCGCTAGAAATCCGGGCGGCAATCCTACGCGCTTTTCGGCGTTTGATACGATGAATTCCGTCTCGCAAGGTATGGCGATCGATAGCGATTTTTTACGGAGCGTCGAGGTGCACGATAGCGGCATCTCCGCCAAATACGGCGGATTTACCGGCGGCGTAGTGGAGGCTAAGACGCGAGATCCGCGCGCGGGCTTTCACGGCAAGTTTTCGATGCAGCACACCGAAGATAGTTGGACTAGATACCATATCTACGGCGATGAACAGAGCTTTGAAAACTCCGCTACGCCGCTAAATCAGCCGAGATTTGATAAGTGGATCACGAGGCTAAATTTAGAGGGCACCGTTACCGAGGATCTGGGCTTGATGTTCGGCTACACCAATACTAGAAGTAAAATTCCGCTCAAGGCCTACGACAGAAGATACAACGCCGATACGACTATCACCGAGCGGATCCAGAGGCGAAATATAGACAACTACTTCCTAAAAGCGCTTTGGTACGCGACCGACCGCCTGACGATCACGCCTAGCGTTTTTTATGCGCCGCAGAGAAACAAGATGTTTAACGACCACGTCAAAGACTCCTACGTCGATATGAAATCAGGCGGTTTAAATTTAGCGCTTAAAACCGACTACGATGGCGATTTTGCTAGATTTAATCAAATTTTATCCTACAGCAAGCTGGAGAGTTCGCGTGATGCCGAGAATGAATATTACAGGGCTTGGCAATACTCAAACGTAAAGAATTGGGGCAGTAAAATTTTATCTGCCGCAGCGATAGAGGGTGGCTTTGGGGATCTCGATCAGACTCAAAAGAGCCTTTCATACAACGCGGATCTGGAGTTTAATGAATTTGATCTCGGCGGCAGTAAGCATAGATTTATCACAGGCTTTGAGTTTAAAAATCAAGAGGCTAAATTTAACGTAAGAAAAGAGTTTATGACCGCTGGCGGAATAGCACCGCTACCTGTGGGTGTAAATGCTTGCGATCCTGATGACGAGCTCTGCTCGATAGACGATTCTTTTGCGAGGCGTGGTAGAAGCGGCCAGTTTTTTACGCGAAAAAGCTATTACAAGGGCAATACCAAGGTGGATATGAAAAGCTTGGCGGTTTATCTGGAGGATGAGATAAAAATCGGCGATCTTACTTTGCGGCCGGGCGTAAGACTAAATAGGGACGATTATATGAAGCAAACGACTGCGGCGCCGAGATTTAACAGCTACTACGATATTTTTGGCGACGGCGATTCGATCATTAGCTTCGGCGCAAACCGCTACTACGGACGCAATCTCTTTACCTACAAATTAAGAGAGGGGCGAGAGGGGCTCGCCACTACCTACACGCGCCCGCGCAATGCCTATACGCAAAACTGGACGCAACTGCCAAAAGATCCATCTCTAACTAAATTTAACGAGCTAAGGGTGCCTTATGAGGATGAGCTGGTATTTGGGGCAAAGCAAAAGCTTGGGAATTTTGAGTTTTTCGGCAAATATGTAAGCCGCAAGGGCAGGGATCAGATCATCAAAGCTACGCGAAGAGATCTAGGTCTAGCGCCGAATCCGAACTACCAAAACAACTATCAAACCTTTACTAATGACGGCAGAAGCGAAAATAAAATTTTAACCTTCGGCGTTAAGACGATCGATGATTACGAGGCGTTTGGGACGCTAAACGGCTTTGAGCTGGGCTTTGAGCACATCAAGATGAAGACGAACAACACCCTTTACGACATATCGCTTGATAGAGAAACGCTCGAAGATGAAAAGATCGTCGAATACGACGGCAGGCTGATGAGGCTATCGGAGCTTCCGGCGCAGGACTATGCTAGGCCTTGGACTGCAAGCCTAAACATCATCACTAAAATTCCAAGCTACGGCATCAGCGTGAATAACTTCCTCTCGTTTAAAGGCTCGCAAGAAGCGATCGCCCGCACGGGCAAGACGCCTGCGGGCAAGTATCCTGCCAGATACGACAAATACGAAAAGGTCAATCTCGGCAAAAGCTACAGCTGGGATGCGCGCATCGGGTATGCTAAGAAGATGGCGGGCGAGGTGGAATTTTTTACGAATTTAGATATCTACAACGTCCTAAATAAGCGCAACAAAGCAAGACTTAGCAGCGACACCTCGCTCGATCTAGTCTATGAGGCGGGCAGGCAGTTTTGGCTGGAAGCGGGCATTCGGTGGTAGCGTGAGCTAAATTTGCGGAGCTTTTAAAATTCCAGGGCTCCGCAAAATTTCGTGAAATTTTCTGAAATTTACGGCATTTTGCGGAATTTTAAATTTCACGCCGTGCTCCTTAAAATTTCACGCCGCGCGCCGTAAAATTTTAGCGTGCGCATCGTATGATTTAACGTGCAAGCCGTAAAATTTTAACGCATGCGAAATTACAAATTTACACCCAACCTAAGAAGTCGAAACGACTTTCTAAATTTTAAAGCCAATATCGCTTAATAAACCTTTTCATTGAAATATCACAAACTGCTTTTGAAATTTTGACGGGCTGATTCGCCGCTCTTTTAGCATGTAGCGGCAAATCCTTTCAAAATCCGCTCCGCTCATCATAAAACTGATAAATTCGCCCTTGCCGTCATAGATGATCAAAGTATCGATCGCACGGAAGCTAAATTTCCCCTCCGTGATCTTTGAAAAAATCAGCTTAGAAGCGAAAAACGGCAAAATCAATGCCGTCAGGCTCATAATAAAAATTATAAATCCTCTAAGGCTTTGTAAAAATCCGGCAAACGCGACGGCTATTACGATGAACGAAAACACAATGCCTGCGGAATTTCTAGCCGGCACGATATGTCCGAATAGCGGCGTAGCGGTGAGCTTTATGAGCGATATCTCATCAAATTTTATAGATTTTGTGATTTCGCCCTTGTTAACGTAGTTAATGCCCCTATTCGTCAAATGAACAAAGCGCGTATGGGCGCTGTTTAGATAGGAGACGACGGCGAATGCTACAGGAACAAACGGCGTATAGTATGGGAAAATATCGCCTATATACAGAAACACCGGTACCGCCAAGGGAGCGAAGAATAGGTTATAAATAAAGAATACTATTATGTTGTAGTCTTTGACGACGAGGGATTTATTGTCAAATTGCGGCGGATTTCGGCGCTCGGCACTTTGTTTGGACTGCGGCGGCTGCGGTCTTTGCGGCTCATCGTTAAAATTTTTCATTAAATTTTTTGCTCCCGTTTTAAAATTTTATCGCTAGCGGCTCGGGCACTTTGCGGCACTAAATTTGCCATTCTCGCCGCAGGCTTTAGCGAGGCCATCCCAAGCAGAGCCTGCTTGCGTCCTTTCAAAATTTTATTTCATTCAAATTTATCAGCGCCGCGTATCGGCACCGCGTGCGCTTACCGTGTCGCCGCACAAAATCTTGCAATCTCACAGCTCGAAATCAAAGCAGTAAAAATCATCCGTCTCGCTCCAGAGTTCTTTTAGCGAGCACCCGTCTATCTGCGGCGCGCCGTAGAACTCCCGCAGCGTGGCGAAATACCGCTCGCCGCTTGCGTTTGTGCCCGCCTCGTCTGCGCATCTTTGAAACGAACAGCGATCCGCATAAGCGATGATCATGTATTGCGCGCCGCGCAGGCGAAAGCTGGGCTATGGCTCGCCGCCCTCGGTCACGCATTTTAGCAGCATTTGCTCTATGGTTTGAAATGAATATTTCGGCATTTCGCTCCGACCTTAAAATTTTATCTCTGCCGCCGCATATCGCGAGCCGTTTTATTCCGCCAAAAACCCGAAGCGCTCGATCATATCCAAAAGCATATCGGCTCTGCAAATTTCATCGTCCAGCAGGTCGTCGTATTGATCTCGCAGTCGCTCGGCGTCTTGCGCCACGGGCCCCAGATATTCCCTAGCCTGCGCGGGCTCGCCCTTCATCACGTAGTACTCGCCTAAGATCACGCGAGCTTGCATCTTACTAACCTCGTCGCCGTCGCCCTCAAGTGCTGCTTTTAGGCTCTGCACGCCGCCCTCCTCAAGCCCCCGCGAGAGCTGCGTTACCTTCTGTAAAGCTTCGCATCCATTTTCGCTCCTTAGCTAAATTTCATTTGAAATAATAGAACAAATTTCCGCCGCACTCAAGATCCACGAACTCCTTGCTGTCAAAATAGAGCTTAAATTCCATGTGGCTCAGATATTTAGCGTCCCGCGCTTTCTCTATAAAATTTCTTATCAGCCGCTCTATCTTTCCGCCCCCTTCGCGGCGTGCCGCGTCCTGCCTCGTGAAATAAAAAACTACGGGCGCGTCGGACACCGCCGCGATATATCAAATTTTAAGCGGCGCTAAAAGCTCGTTTCGGTTTCGCGGCAGCTCCTCTACCGCGCCTTGGATCAGATCGGTGCGGATCTGCGACTCGAAGGACTCGACCGAGATATAAAAATGCTTTAGCTCGTTTAGCTTCGCGTAAAGCGGCGTGCGGGCGAGGTAGCGCTCGATGCACTTTTTATCGGTGATTTTTGCGGCGTCTTTTTAGGAGCGAAGCACGATCTTAAGCCACGCCGAGTCCCTGCCCGCGCCGTAAAACGCGCTGATCGCTCGAGTTTTAAATTTAGCGTCTATGAACTCTATCAGACCCCTGACGTTTTCACTATTTTTGACTTTGCCCTCTATGATCTCTTTGCAGCGCCTGCTCTGATACGGGCTTAGATCGCAAAACATCGCGTACCTTTAAATTTAAGCCAAATTTACTCCGCGCTATAAGCCTGCAGCATATCGAAGGTGGGAGCGAAAAAGAGCGCGCCCGTCTTTGCGGTGCTGAAATCCAGTAGGCGGTCGTAGTTGCCTCGCGGGCGGCCGATAAACATACTCTCAAGCATCAGCTCCAGCGTGCTAAAGGTGCTTGCGTAGGCGATGAAGTAGGTTCCCGTCTCGCCGCCCTGCATAAACGGCATATTGCCGCGCACGACCTTTTTATCGTCACCGACGTTGGCGGCGGCGGAGTGCGAGTTGTTGGGCTTAATCTCCTCGCTCATTTCGATGTCGTTTTGTTTGCTGCGCCCGATGACGCGCTCCTGCTCAGCGACGCCCGCGGCGTTCCACGCGCTCATATCGTGGATATATTTTTGCACGAAAAGATAGCTGCCGCCCTTATACGCCGCATCCTCGTCGCCTACCTTGACAAAAAAGTCGCGATCTGCGCCTTGCGGATTTTCGGTGCCATCCACAAAGCCGATGATGGCGCGTCCGTCGTAATATTTAAAGCCGCAGATCTCCTCCTCGCACGTCGCGACATCCTTTAGCGCGGCTCTGATCTCGCTTGCCATATCGTAGCAAATGGCTTGATTCGCGGCTCTAATGTGGATATGAATATCGCCGCCGGTAGCGGGCGCAGCGTGCTTATCGCCTCTAATCTCTTCGAAATTTTTTAGCTCCTTCGGCAAAGGCTTTGGTAAGCCGAGCATTTTCCACGCTTCAAAGCCCACGCCGAGCACGCAGCTTGTTTCGCTAGCCGCGCCGAATCTCGTAACGGCGGTTTTGTTTAAATTTATCACTAGGCCGCAAAGACCCTCGAAAGCCTTTTTGCAGGCGGTCTTGCCCGCACCAAAGCGCCAGATCATAAATACGGTGTTGTTGCCGGGCGCGTCGGTTACGTTTTGGGATTTGACGTGCGCACAGGCGCAACTTTTTTCTTCACTCATTTTCTCTCCTTTAAAGTGAAATTTTAAAAGGAATTTTAGCGCAATATCGGTAAACGGCGGGCGTAGAGATAGAATTTAGGTGGCTTTCGGGTTTGATTTCGGCGGAGGAAATTTTTATCTTTGATCGTTAAATTTGCGGCAAGGGTGGAATTTTGGCTTTAAATTTATAAAATTTTCGCCGAGTTGAAAAGCGAAATTTTAGAGTTTTGCGAGGACGAAATTTTAAAGTAGTGGCAGATGGGAAGGGATTCGAACCCTCGAAAGCTTGCACTTTACACGCGTTCCAGGCGTGCTCCTTCAACCGCTCGGACACCCATCTAAATTAAAAGTCGCGATTATAGCGAAAATCTAAAATTTTGCCAAATTCCGTTTCGGCGCGCAACCCGTTTCGCCTTTGAATTTAAAACGCGGCGCTTAGAATTTTACCGCAGCGTTTGGAATTTTATCGCGCTGCTTGTAATTTCGCCGCGCCGCTTAGAAATTCTGCCGCGCCGCGAAGCCCAGCCGCTTTGCGCCTCCCAGTCGAGCGACGATTTTACCTTGCTGCGGCTATTTTAAAATTTAGATTATCTTTTAAATTTGGACTTGCCGCCCGCCGCAGGGCTAAATTTTAAAAGCGCAAGCAGATTTTCTTTCATACATCCGCTTGCACCGTAAAAACCGAGCTGCGCTTTAAATTTGCGGGTATTTTAAAATTTCGCGTCGCCTGTAAATTTAAAGCTAATTAAAAATTCTATCCTTCGGGAAGGTGGACATATCGGGCTGTACGTCCTTCTCCGCGCCGATAAGCGCCCTAATTTCGCTATCTTCTATGCTAAATCCGCCGCCGAGCGCCTTGTAGGCGTTTACCGTCGCGCTTAGCACGTCAAGATCGGCCTGCACTTTATTCAGCTGCGCGCTAAGCAGATTTCGCTGCGAATCCAAAAACTCCAGATGGTCGCTGTAGCCCGCCTGATACCTGTTTGAGGCGTTTGAATAAATTTTGCTCTGCGAAGCGATGAGATCGGCGAGGCTTGTCTGCCTTAGTTTGGCGTTTTGCACGCCGACAAGCGCATCGCGAACGTCGCCGAAAGCGGTTTTAAGCGCCTTGTCGTATGCGATGAAGCTCGCGTTTTGCTCTAAATTTGCAAGCTCTACGCGCCTTTTTTGGCGGCCGAAGTCAAGCAGCGGTCCTACGAGCGAGCCGCCGATATTCCACGTGCTTGCGCTTGCGGTAAACAGTCTGTCAAACTCGCCGCTTGCATATCCCGCCGAGCCGGTAAGCGAGAAGGTGGGGAAGTAGCCCGCCTTGGCGACGCCTACTAAGAAGTTGCTCGAGCGCAGATTTTCCAGCGAGCTTGCGACATCCGGGCGATGTAGGATCACGTCGCTTGGTATTCCGCTTGGGATCTGCGGCGCGCTAGGCATTTTCGCGGCGGTCTGCGCCGTGCCGCGTAAAATTTCATCATAACTCTTGCCCGTTAAGATATTTAGCGAAGTTTGAGCTGCGGAGAGCTGATTTTGCACGTTTATGAGGCTTGCCTCGGCGCTTTGGACCGCGGCTTTGGCCTGATAAAATACGATCTCGCTAACCGCGCCCGCATCGAGCTGCTTTTTGCGGTAGTTTTGCGTATCTTGATAGCTTTTTAGGCTGTCTTTTAAAATTTTCTCCTGCTGCTTTAGTGCTAGTAGCGTAAAATAGGTCGTCGCAACCGTGCTAGTAATCGTATTTTTAGCGGTTTCGTAGTCGTATTTCGTCGCATTAAATCGCGATCGCGCCGAATCTACGCTGTTGCGCACGCGCCCCCAAAGATCGATCTCGTAGCTTAGCACGGCGCCGATCTGATACGCGCCGTGGGAGTTGCGATCGGGCCGGTTGCCGAAATTATTTTGACGCACTGCGCTGCCGCTTAAATTTACGTTCGGCAGATATTCAAGCTTGTTCAGCCCTAAATTTACGCGTGCGTACTCGACGTTATTCAGCGCGGTTTGCAGATCGGAATTTTGCTCCAGTGCGCTTTGAATCAGGGCGTTTAGCTGCGGATCGTTAAAGCTTTTCCACCACTGCGTGCTAACGTTCGTGCTCGCGTAATCCGCCTTAAAGCCGGTCTGCTTTTGCGGCGTAACGGGCTTGAAGTTGCAACCGCAGAGTAAAATTCCAAGCGTCAAGGCGCTTAAAAGAGCATTATTTATTTTCATCGTTCACCTCGTTAGTTTGGACTTTTTTGCCGCGTCTATCAAGCCAAGCGTTGAAGCTTTCGAGCAGGTAGAAAAACAGCGGCACGAAAAAGATCGCGATCGTAGATGCCGCGAGCATTCCGCCTACGACGCCGGTTCCTAGCGCATGGCGGCTGGCAGCGCCCGCGCCGGTGGCGATAACCATCGGAAGCACGCCAAGGCCGAACGCAAGGCTCGTCATCACGATAGGGCGAAACCTCATCTTGGCGGCCTCGACGGCAGCTTCCGCGATAGGGCGGTGGTTGTTTAGGTGCTCATTCATCGCAAATTCTACGATCAAAATCGCGTTTTTCGCCGCCAGACCGATTAGAAGCAGCAAACCGATCTGAAAATATATGTCGTTATTCAGCCCGCGGAAATATGTAAACACGAGCGCGCCGAATACCGAAAACGGCACGGCGGTAAGTACGGCAAGCGGCATGAGCCACCTTTCGTATTGAGCCGCTAGGATCAAAAACACGAAGATCATTCCAAATACGAATGCCTGCGAGCCCTTGCCCGTCTCGCTGACCTCTTGATACGCAGAGCCCGCCCAGCCGATCGAATATCCGCTAGGAAGCTCCTCTTTTATGACCTCTTGGATCGCTGCTATCGCCTGGCCCGAGGTATAGCCCGTATTTGGCTCGCCCATAATCTGCGCAGCCGGGAAGGCGTTAAATCTATTAACGGAATCTGGACCCAAAGAGCGCTCAAGCCTCACTAAAGAATTTAGCGGGATCAGATCGCCGCTGTCGCTGCGGACGTAGAGCGATTTTAGATCGTTAGGATCGTCTCTATAGTTTTGCGTAGCGCGGATATAGACCTTAAACGTGCGGCCCAAGAGGTTAAAGTCGTTGATGTAATACTGCCCGATGGTAGAATTTAGCACAGTGAAAATGTCGGCTATCTTAACGCCTAGCATCTTTATCTTCTCTTTATCGAGATAGAGCTTATACTGCGGGAAATCGGTATCCAACGTCGTTCGCACGAGCTTTAAAGCGGGGTGTTGATTAGCTTTGGCAGTTACGCGATCCATATCTGCGCGAATTTCATCGTAGCTCTTGCCTGTCGTGCTTTGCGCGTAGAGCTCAAATCCGCCCGTAAGCGAAAGCCCCATAATAGGCGGCGGCGTGACGACGTAGGTCATCGAGTTGCGATCCGCGCCGTAGAGCTGCCCGTTTAACGCGGCGGCTATGGCGAAGTTGGAATTTTCATCGCCGGGGCGCTCCTTCCAGTCTTTTAGCTTCATAAAAAAAGCTCCCGCATTTTCTCTAAGCGCTCCGGCTAGCATATCGTATCCCGTGATTTGGGTTATATCTTTTACGTTTGGATACTTTTTAGCGATACTTGCGATGAAATCCTGATCGGCTTCCGTCCTAGGTAGAGTAGATGCCGACGGAAGCGTAGTCATTGCCATAATCGAGCCTTTGTCCTCGTTAGGCACCAGGCCGCTAGGAGTGAGCACAAGAAGCTTCACCATCGCATAGATGATGATGCCTACAAAAACGAGGCTGATTAGTACGTGGCGAAGAACCATGCCGACGCCTGCGGCGTAAATTTTAGTTGAGATGCTAAAAAGATTATTAAACCATCTTATAAAGAAAAAAGGCTCAGATTCCTTTTTTTGCAAGATTAGAGCGCAAAGTGCGGGTGTTAGTGTAAGGGCTACGAAGCCTGAAAAACATACCGAGGCTACGAGCGTTAATGCAAATTGCCTCTGCATAACCCCGGTAAAGCCCTCCATAAACGCAACCGGCACAAAAACCGCCGAAAGCACGAGCACGATGGAGATGACGGGCGCTACGATCTCGCCCATCGCCTTCGTGGTGGCCTCTTTGACGCTAAGATCCGGCTCTTCGTGTAAAATTCTCTCTATGTTTTCGATCACGATAATGGCGTCGTCCACGACGATGCCGATAGCCAAGATAAGCGCAAAAAGGGTGATTAAATTTATTGAAAATCCGAAGGCATAAATTCCGATAAACGCTCCGCAGATCGATACGGGCGCGGCAAGCGTCGGAATGATCGTCGCTCTAAGGTTGCCTAAGAACATATACATAACGATGATGACGAGGATTAGCGCTTCAATGAAGGTATGAATGACCTCTTCGATCGATACTTTTACGAAGCTCGTCGTATCGTAGGCGACGTCGTAGGTCAGCTCGCCTGGGAAATTTGGTTTAAGCTCGTCTATGCGCTTATTTACCGCTTCAACTACGGCTAGGGCGTTGGCGCCACTTTGCATAAAGATAAGCACAGGCACCATCTCTTTACCGTTAAATTTCGCCGAGATATTGTAGCTTGCGCCGCCAAGTTTGACCTCGGCGACATCTTTTACGCGCAAGAAATTCCCATCTTTTTGCGCGCGTATGATGATATTTTCAAACTCTTCTACGGTTTTTAAACGACCCTCGGGCTTGATCGCATATACGTAGGGATTGCCTAAGTTCATCGGCTGCTCACCCATCTTACCCGCGGCGTATTGGCTGTTTTGCTCACTTATTGCGGCGATTATCTCGGCAGTCGTAACGTTAAATTTCTTAAGTAGCTCAGGCTTAACCCAGATCCTCATAGCATAGTCTTTCGTACCCAAGGCCTGAGCGTCTCCGACGCCCGGTACACGCTTTAGCTCATCTACGACGTTGATAGCTACGTAGTTTTGCATCTCTACGACGTCCATTTGCTCGCTAGGATCGTAAAACGCGAGCACTTCCAGCATCGTGCTGCTGCGCTCAGTGACGGTTACGCCATAGCGGCGCACTTCATCGGGAAGTAGCGTAAGAGCTGGCGTTACGCGGTTGTTTACATTGACTTTCGCATCTGCTGGATTTGTGCCGATTTGAAAATATACGTTGATACGAACATCACCGGAGGAGCTTGCTGAGCTTTCCATATAGATCATATTTTCAACGCCGTTAATCGCGTTTTCAAGAGGGGCTGCGACGACGTCGGCGATCGTCTGCGCATCCGCGCCGCTATATGTAGCACTTACGACGATTTGCGGCGGCGTGAGTTGCGGATACTCCTCGACCGAGGAATTTTTAAGAGCCAAAACGCCCGCGATTACGATGATGATCGAAACGACGCAGGCAAAGACGGGGCGGTTGATGAAAAATTTAGAAAACATTATTTCCCACTTTCCGCATTGCTCTGAGACGCTTCAGGCTGCCCCGCTACGTAAGGATCGGTGCTCGCGGGCACCGGAGTGACCTTGGAGCCCACGTTGATCTTTTTAAAATTATCCAAAATGATCTGATCGCCGTCTTGCAGTCCGCTTGAGATCGTCGCCGTGCGGGTATCTTGAGCCGAAATTTTGACCACTTTTTTAGCGACCTTGCCGTCTTGCACGACATAGACTATGGTGTTGCTAAGATCTTGCTTGAGCGCAACTTGCGGAATTTTAAAGCCGTTTTTCTGATAAAAGCCCTCGACGCTTACTTTGGTAAAAATTCCCGGGCGAATTTCTAAGCTTGGATTTGGAATTTGAGCTTTGGCGCTGACGGACGCGGTATTTGTATTGATGACGCTATCGATGAAACTTAGCGTGCCGTTGTAGTCCTTGCCGCCGAGATTTATGCTTACCTGACGTCCCAGCTGCTTCCACTGCCCGTTTTTTAAATTTGCATCAAGCTCTAGCCTATCGACATCCGCGATGCCGAATTCCACGTCGATCGGATCAAATTTAGAAAGTCTAACCAGATCCTCGCCCACGTTTACGTATGCGCCTACGTCCTTTTGCGTATCGCCCGCCATGCCGTCAAAAGGTGCGGTCACGAGCGAGTGGTCAAAATCGATCTTTGCGCTTTTAAAATTTGCTTCAGCTACCATAAACGCGGCCTTTGCGGTGTCGAAATCCTTTTGAGAGATCGTATTGCTGGCTTTTAGCGCCTTGGCTCTTTTGTAGTCCGCCGAGGCGTTTTGCAGATTAGCGTTTGCGCTATCAAATGCCGCTTGGTAGCGCGAGCGGTCGATCTCGTAGAGCACGTCGCCCTTTTTGACGCTACGACCAGGCTCGAAAAGCTGCTTTTCGATGGTGCCCGAAACCTGCGGCTTCAGCATTATCTCAAGCTCGCTTACGGTCTGTCCGTTAAATTTCAAAATTATCGGCACGTCGGCGGATTTGGCGATAAATACGCCAACCGGCAGCGCAGGCGTCTCGCCGCCTTGCTTCGCGCCTTTATCTTCCTTTTTTTCAAAATAGGAGCAGCCCGAAACCAAAAACGCTGCGAAAATCAAACTGGCGACTTTTTTCATGTAATTTCCTCTAATTGGGTTAAAATTTTGTATTTGTAATAGTTATTACGAAACGAACGTAGATTATAATAAAAACTACATAAAGAAAACTTAAATTTAGCCCGTAAAATAATCTACCGAGTGGAATTATAGCGGAATTTCGATATAATCGCGCTAAAATTTTAAAGGCTTTTTATGAGAAAAATTCTTACTATCGCGGGTTCTGATAGCGGCGGCGGCGCGGGCATCCAGGCAGATATCAAAACGATCACCGCGCATAAGATGTTTGCAATGAGCGCGGTTACGGCACTTACGGCGCAAAATTCGCGCGGCGTATTTGGCGTGCTGGACGTTCCGCCGCATTTTGTGGAGGCGCAGCTGGACGCGATTTTTAGCGACATCTTTCCGGACGCCGTTAAAATCGGAATGATCTCCAATGCGGGGGTTGCCGAGGCCATCGCAAAGAGCCTGAGCAAGCACGGCGCGAAAAACGTCGTCTTAGATCCCGTGATGGTCGCCACCAGCGGCGGAGTTTTGATGAAACAAAGCGCGCTGCATGCGCTAAAATACGAGCTCGCTCCCGCCGCGGAGATTATCACGCCCAACGTGCGCGAAGCCGAGGTTTTGGCGGAGATGAAAATATTAAGCTTAGCAGGTATGCGCGCCGCAGCGGTTAAAATTTCGCAGTTTTTCGGCGGCGCGATTTTGATTAAAGGCGGCGATCTGACGGGTGCGAGCGCAGCTTGCGGCGCGGCGGAAACGGGCGCGGCGGAAACGAACGGGGCGCGAAATTTTAAAGCTTTTGGGCGCGAGACGGGCGAAAATGGCACACACGAAAATTCTGCGAGCTCGACGAAGCGCGCAAATTTCGCGGATGAAAATTTTACTAGCGAATGCAAAATTTTAACGGCGGGCGCGGAGCCCTCTTTTGAACAAAATTTATCCGCAGCGCCTTTAGATGCAGGTTTTGAACCAAATAGCGAGGGCGGGAATTTGAGAAATTTAGTGGTCGATATTTTGTACGAAAACGGTAAATTTTATGAGTTTTCCGCACCTAAAATTGCTACGCGCAACACCCACGGCACGGGCTGCACGCTCTCAAGCGCGATCGCGTGCGCGCTAGCGGCGGGACTTAGCCTGCCCGCAGCCGTCGCCCATGCCAAGGGCTTCGTGCGCAGGGCACTGGGC
Organism: uncultured Campylobacter sp.; assembly: GCF_938030145.1. Lineage (GTDB taxonomy): Bacteria > Campylobacterota > Campylobacteria > Campylobacterales > Campylobacteraceae > Campylobacter_B. Next base: position 6,399 of record NZ_CALHGM010000024.1, on the reverse strand, counting down.
TGGGGTGAGCAGATCGGGCACGGATGCGGCGCGATAGATCATTATTTCACGGTCCAAGATCCCTTCGGCGCGGACTTTGGCGGATCTTGCGCGGATGAAATCAAAATCATCGCCCCGGATTAAAATTTCAAGCGTCCGTTGAAATCCCTGCATTCGTAAAATTTCAAAATTCCGCTGCTATTAAATTTAACCTAGCGGCACGAGATCGTCCGAATGGCTTGTCGCGACTTGTGATAAACGGCGGGATTGCGCGGCTAAAAAGCGTGCACTACGGGGATGTGCGTACTTAAAATTTTAGTTGATTTTTAGGCATCATAATCCGCGTAGAATTTTAAAGAATTTTTGAATTTTATTGTAGGGTTTGTGTTGTAAGTTAGAGCTTTCCTTATTTGCCTTATGCTATAGATCTGTTTTGCGGTATTGTTAAATTTGCGTTATTTCTTATAAGGCTTTATGCGCGAAAAAAGAGGATTATAAATATAAACTAGTCATGCATTCACCGCCTCGCGTTGCTGCCTACCTTCACCTCTTCAAGGTAGATGCATCATTGTATGTCCGACCATTGCGCTATACTTGCCGCAGCATTGCGACACCGCTGCGAATTCGCGATCCATGCCTTTCGTCTCATATTTGCTGAGTTCGCTAAAATTCCAAATTTTCTAGCAAAAGAGTTATAATGGCTAAAATTACGTAAATTTAGGAATTTAAAATGCACTGCAAAAAAGGACTACTACTCTTAATCATCGTCTCAGGAATAATCTCTGCCGCAGATAACTGGATCGCATCGCTACTGCTGCCTAGCATCGCAGATACGTTTGGGGTGCAGGTAAGCGCCGCCTCCGCAGTTTTGACGGCATATCTGATCCCCTATGGCTTACTTCAGCCGGTTTACGGACATCTTAGCGATCGCTACGGCAGAGGTAAAATTTTAATCTCGCTAATGCTCTTTTTGGCGATATTTACGCTTCTTTGCTCCACTGCAAAAAGTTTAGCGTGGCTTGTTTTATTTCGCTTTTGCACGGGATGCGCGGCGGCGGGTATAATCGCTGTCTGCCTCGGCGTTATAGGCGATGCATATGACGAGAAGGATAGACAAAAAATCGTAGCGATATTTCTGGGTTCGGTATTTTTAGGACAGGGGCTGAGTGCGGCTTTAGGCGGATGGGCAGTGGCTAGATTTTCTTGGAGGGAGATATTTTTAGCCTTTTCTGCGCTGTCTGCAGTATCTTTCGTATCACTATTTACGCTAAATTTCAAAGACACTCCGAAAAGCGGAGGCGAAAGCTTCGTGAAATCCCTAGCTAGCTTGCGCAGCGATGCTGCGCTTTTGAGAAGCTATTTTTTGGCTTTATGTAACGGCGTAATTGTGCTCGGGGCGTACTCATTCATAGGCGCTTATCTACTTAAAAAGTTGGGCTTGAGCTCAAATTTCGCCGGAGCCTGCCTTATGCTTTACGGCGTCGCTTGCTTTTTGGCAGGAAACGCTGCTAGATATTTAAAAGAGAAGTTGCCGCTAAAAGAAATTCTATCCCTCGGCTTTTTGGCGTCCGCTTCGGCGCTGTGCCTTTTGGCGAGTTGCTTCGCTGCCACCGCATATGTAGGGACATTTTTGTTGGGATTTGGCTATGTTTGCGCGCAGTCCGTCCTAGCAAGCGCGGCACTTCGTTGTAGTTCCGCCAAAGGTCTATCCTCCGGGATCATAGGCACGGCGATATTTTTCGGAGGCGGCATCGGTACTGCCGTAGGTGGCAAGGCGCTTGAATATTTAAGCTACCAAGGGCTATTTTGCGGCTTTGCCGCGTTAGCCGTCGTACTGCTGATTTTTTACCGTGCAAGCTTTAAGGGCACGCGTGAAATTTAATACTCCGCAACAATAGCAAAATTTAAAATTAGGCACACTTCGCTGTCGAGAAATTACCTAAAATTACGCTATTTCAGGGCGCCGCATTGGCATCGTCATAAATATCGCGGTGCATTGCATCACGCTGCCGCTTTTTCAGCTTCCGTGGTATGAGTTCGTTTCGGGATTTTTTGGGCACGTGGTTTGGTTTTGGGCGATCGAAGTATTCCACTGCGATTTGCGAAATTGCGCGGCGGGTGAGCCCGATCCCGCGGACCGCTCGGGCGCTTCGCTCTTCTAGCTAAATTTGGAATTCCGCCCCGTTTAGTGCGGAATTCCATCATTTTTTATAAACGCAGTAAAATCACGATAAATTTTTATGTTAGAATTACAATTAATAAAATTTCAAAAGGAGCGGCAATGAAATATAAAATTTTAGTTGCGGCTTTTACGGCCGCTTTGGGCTTACAGGGAGCGCTTGCGAGCGATTTTGACGAGCAGGCTTGCGCGGCGCTAAAGGGCACGAAAATTTACGATACAAAGATCAGTAAAGCGATCTGGAATCAAAGCGGCGAAATCGGTGCCGATAAGATGTCTGCGCTAACCGGCGGAGCCAAAAAGACGCTAAAAGCCGCGCCGCACTGCATAATTCACGGCGAGATAGCCTCGCGCACGGGCTCGGACGGCAAGCATTACGGCATAAAATTTGAGCTGCGCTTGCCAGGCGATTGGAACGGCAAGCTGCTATTTCAGGGCGGAGGCGGTTTGGACGGCTTCGTAGCGCCGGCTCTTGGCGCCGTGCCTGTCCGTACTAGCACCGCAACACCCGCGCTTATGAGGGGTTATGCGGTCGTCACGACTGATTCGGGACATCCTACGCCTACGCCCGAGTTTGGGCTTGAGCAACAGGCGCGGTTAGACTATGCCTATCAGGCTATCGGCAAGGTCACGAGCGTCTCAAAGCAGCTGGTTTTTGCGGCGTATAAAAAAGCGCCAGCGCACAGCTACTTTATGGGCTGCTCAAACGGCGGACGCTCGGCTCTGATGGCGGCGCAGAGGTATCCGCTGGAATTTGACGGCGTAATCGCGGCAAATCCGGGTTTTAGGCTTTCGCGCGCGGCGATCGCGGAGCAGTGGGATAATAAGCAGTTGATGAATATCGCGCCTAAAAACGCCGCGGGGGATAAAATTTTTGCAAACGCCCTTACGCAGGAGGATTTAGATAAGCTAAGCATGGCGGTTTTGGATAAATGCGATGCGCTAGACGGCCTAAAAGACGGAATCATTGGCGCTTGGGAGCGTTGTGAGTTTGGTCCTAGCGGACTTGATCTGCCCAAAGATAAAATTTCTGCGATAAAGGCGATTTTTGAGGGCGCAAAAAACAGCAAGGGCGAGCAAATTTACAGCGGTTGGTTTTACGATGCCGGGGTAAATCAGCCCGGCTGGCGCATGTGGAAGTTGGGCGACTCGCAAACGGCAGAGCCAAATGCTAGAAATATCGTGCTCTCGAAGGGTTCGATGAATTATTATTTCTTGACGCCGCCGCAACCGGAGTTTGATCTGATGAAATTTGATTTCGATAAGGACGTAGAGCGAACGTTCGAGACCGCGGCGATAAACGATGCGATTTCGACCAAGCTTGATAGCTTCCACGCTAACGGCGGTAAACTCATCATCGTAACGGGCGTTTCCGATCCCGTGTTTTCGGCGATGGATCAGCGCGATTGGTTTAAAAAGCTAGTGGAAACGAACGCGGACGCGGATGAGTTTGCGCGATTTTTTGCCTTGCCTGGGATGAATCACTGCGGCGGCGGTAACGGCATCGATGACGTCGATCCGCTAAGCGCGCTTGAAGCGTGGCGCGAGCAGGGAACGGCTCCATCTAGCCTGCTAGGTAAAAGCACGAGCCGCGCCGGCAAGCAGATCCCTATCTGCGCGTATCCAAAAGTGGCTACCTACGTAGGCGGCGACGAAAATAGCGCGAGCAGCTTTGAGTGCAGATAAAATTTATTTAAAGGAGTAAATATGAGAGGCAAAATTTTAACCGCGACCTTTGCGGCGGCGTTTTTGTGCGGCTGCACGGCGCACGACGCAAAGCTAGGCAAGGAGGCAAGCGCAATGGATAATAGGGGCGAAAGCGCGGCTGCGGACTGCGGCGCTAGTGAGGGCGTCTGCAAGGTGCCCGCGGTGCAGGGGCCGATGATAGGCGGCGGCACGGATGAGCACGGCTGCTTGGTCGCCGCAGGGCAGAGCTTTTCAAAGATCAAGAATGGCTGCGTGCAGGTCTTTGACGTCGCGGATGTGAGGCTAGACGACCCTGATAACGCTACGCTTGCGATCTACGGGATATTTTCCGCGGATAAAAGCAGGGTTGAAATCTTTTGGTCGAGCCTGCCTGAGAGCGTGATATTGCGCGCGAAGGGAAGCGATTATGTCTCGAAGGACGGCAAAATTTCGCTGCTAAAAAGCGGCAATGGCTATAAGATCCGCAGAAAATAGCGGGTGAAATTTTAAGTCAGCCAAATTTCGCGCGCCGCGGAGAAATTTAATCCAAGCTCGCCAAAGCTCGGGCTGGTCTAGTAGAGTCTAAAGCTTAAATTTAGGGTAAGTTAATACCAAGCATTCGGTTATTTGCGGCATCTGCCGCCGATAAAATTTAATCAAAGGAGCAAAAATGGCTATCATCAAAGTCAATCTACAAAAATCATACCGTATCCTAAATCCGGGCGCGACCACGCTCGTATCGGCCAAATACGATGGCGACGTTAACGCGATGGCGATAACGTGGGCGCAGGCGCTTGACTACGACAAAGTTACCATAGTGCCGCATAACGGCTCGTACACGAGGACGCTCATCGAAAAGAGCGGGTATTTCGCCGTGCAAATCCCCACGGCTGCGCAGGCGGAGCTGGTTAGCGAGCTTGGCGCCGAGAACAACTCGCGCTTTGATAACGCGGATAAGATGAAAAACGTGAAAATTTTTTATCAAGATGATTTCGATGTTCCGCTGATCGCGGGCTGCGCCGCATGGCTCGTTTGCAAGCGTACCCCCGAGCCTCATAACGAGCAAAGCTATGATCTTTTCATCGGCGAGGTCGTCGCGGCGTATGCGGACGAGCGGATCTTTGACGGCGGACGCTGGCTATTTGAAAAGATCCCTGACGAGCTAAAGACGCTTCACTATGTCGCCGGCGGTCGGTATTATCTGGACGGCAAAGCGGTAGATACCAAGCGCACGCCCATAAGCGACGAATAACCGCCTCGCAAAACGCGGGTGAATTTGCAAATTTAAGACGAGTGCACGCGTGAATACGCGGCGGGTTTTAGTAAAATTTCAAACTGAAGAACTCAAGAAGGGATAGAAAATGAAAAAATATATCGTCATCACCGGCGCAAGTTCGGGTATCGGAGCGGCTACGGCAAAGGCGTTTGCGAGGCGCGGAGAAAATTTGATCCTAATCGCGCGCAGAGCGGAGCTTCTGCAAAACTTAAAGGACGAGATCGCTAAAATTTCGCCCAAACCAGACGTACTCATTAAAATTTGCGACCTTGCGAATAGCGAGAATGTCCTAGCGCTTTGGGACGAGCTAAAAAGCTACGAGCTAAAGGCGCTAATTAATAGCGCTGGCTTTGGGGATTTTGGCTTAGTGGGAGAGCAGGATTTACAAAAAACGGTAAGAATGATAGACCTAAACGTAACCGCGCTCGCGATACTTTCGAGCTTATTTACGCGAGATTACAAACGCAAACAAACTCAGCTTATAAACATCTCCTCCGTGGGCGGCTATTTTCTGGCGCCCGGCGTCGTGCCGTATTGCGCTACAAAATTTTTCGTAAGCGCTTTCACCGAGGGTTTGAGCCACGAGCTGGCGCAGGATAAAGAGGCCAAAATGCAGGCTAAAGTTCTAGCTCCCGCCGCGACTAAAAGCGAGTTTTGCGACGTAGCTTCGGGAAAGCGCGGATTTGATTACGATGCGGCGTTTTCGCAATACCACAGCAGCGAACAAACGGCAGAATTTTTGCTCACGCTTTACGATAGCGATGCATGCATCGGAGAGGTGGATTTGGCTAGCTTCGAATTTAAACTTAGCGAACCGAAATTTAATTATATAGCAGCCGCCAAATAGCGGATCGGGTGAGGCGCAAGCTCACTTATAGCTTGCGCTGTTAAGTTGCTTCTTTACGTGCGAGCAGGACTTGATTAGCTTCGTAGCGACAAGCTGCGCAGGCAGGCGCCTTTGAATTTTACGCATTTATAGATCGCGCGACGAGCCGTGCCGCACAATACGCTGTATAAAATTTCGCGTATCGTAGCGCCTGAGCTAAATTTGACCCCAAAGCGCGATAAAATTTAAAGAAATTTAAGGAGCGAAAATGGGAAAAACGGCTTTGGTATTGGGCGCTACGGGCGTCGTGGGCAGGGAACTGGTGCGCGAGCTTTGCGAGAGTCCGGGTTACGATGAGGTAGAGGCGTGGACGCGCCGCGAGATAGGCTTTTGCCGTCCTAAGCTTCGCGCGCGGATCATTGATTTTGAGGGTATCTCGGATATCGTGCCGCA
>NZ_CALHGM010000023.1 GCF_938030145.1 uncultured Campylobacter sp. | reverse complement strand
TTCCGGATTAGCTCAGCGGTAGAGTAGGCGGCTGTTAACCGCTTGGTCGCTGGTTCGAATCCAGCATCCGGAGCCATATATACTCAAAAATTCCTTTAGACCCCTGATTTTATCGATGTTTAAAGAGCTTTAAGTTTTCTTGGCTTTATAAAAATTTGTTTCAGAAATTTTTTAATATTCTAATTTCTCGTTATGCTTTCTAAGCAATCTAGAATACCTTATTATAAAATTTAAAATTCTCATTTTGTAAATAAATTTGATAAAATTTAGCCATTTCTTGATTATAATCAATTTTTTTGCCTAAATAAAATCTTAAAATTACCAACTAAATTTTTTATAAAGGATTTCTATGAGCGACAATCTAGAGATGTTCTGTCATCAGTGCCAAATGAGCGCGCCCGAGGGCTGCGGCGCCAAGGGCCAAGACCGCGGTACCTGTGGCAAAAATTCCACATTAAGCCTGCTTCAAGACACTATGGTTTTCGGACTTAAGGGTCTTAGCGCCTACCGCCATCATGCGCACGAGCTCGGCGCCGATACTAGCGCGGTCGATACCGTTATGGCGGATACGCTGTATTTCACGCTGACAAACTCAAATTTTAACTTTGACGAGCATATCGCGCAGCTGATGGCTGTCGGAAGCGCGGGCGTGCAGATGATGGATATCTTAAGCGAGGCGCATACCGCAAAATTCGGCGTACCGACCCCGGTTAAGGTTAGCCAAAACAAGGTCGAGGGCAAGGCGATTTTGGTCAGCGGACACAACCTTCACGCTCTTGAGGCGCTGTTAAAAGCGACCGAGGGCAAAGGCATCAATATCTACACTCACTCCGAGATGCTTCCTGCGCACGGTTACCCGGAGCTTCGCAAGTATCCGCATCTAAAAGGCAACGTCGGCAAGGCGTGGTTCGATCAGACCAAGCTTTTTAACGAATTTAAAGGCGCGATTTTGATGACCACAAACTGCATCGTGCCGCTTCGCTCGTCCTGTAGCTACGCAGACAGGCTCTTTGGCTACTCTATCGCGGGCACAGACGGGATCAAACATATCCAAAACGACGATTTTACGCCGCTCATCGAGTGCGCGCTCGCATGCGGCGACGTGAGTATGGACAGCGACGAGAGCTTGGTAACGGGCGGACACTACAAGACGATTTTGAGCCTCGCGCCGCAAATTTTAGATGCGATCAAATCTGGCAAAATCCGCCGCTTTTTCGTCATCGCAGGCTGCGACGCGCCCGGCAAGGGACGCGAGTATTACCGCGAGCTGGCGCTTAGCCTGCCGAAAGACTGCGTGATTTTGACCTCCAGCTGCGGCAAATTCCGCTTCAACGACGTGGATTTCGGAACCGTGCCCGGCACCGAGCTTCCGCGTTATATCGATCTAGGTCAGTGCAACGACAGCAACGGCGCGGTCAAGATCGCCTTGGCGCTTAGCGAGGCTACGGGCATCGCGGTAAACGATCTGCCGGTCTCGATCGTGCTGATGTGGATGGAGCAAAAGGCGGTCATCATCCTGCTTGCGCTGTTTAGCCTGGGCGTTAAGAATATCAACGTGGGCCCTACAGTGCCTGAGTTTTTCAACGACGAAATTTTGGGCTTTTTGGTGCAAAATTTCGGCCTTCGCCTAATCAGCGGCGACGCGCAGGCGGATCTGAAATACTTCCTGGGCGAATAAATTTCATAGAGAGGCAAATCGGGTAAATTTAATTCGGCAAAGCTCCGTTTTAAATTTACCCTTTATATAGCGCTTTTAGCGGAGCTAGCCGATCCACTCCGCGGCTATTTTGCGCCCGACGCTCATATTTAAATTTCACGACTATGTCGTCCTTCTTAATTTAAATTTTAAAATCATATAATATCGCCAAATGCTTCGAAAAATTTAATTAAGTGCTTTTTTTACACATTCAAATTCCAATCGTCTTTGCTATTACAATCCTTCTTTTTCTGTGTAAGTATTTATCTTATCCGTATCACTGCCGCTCATAGTAACCGCTATAGTGTAACCGTCTTGATGCTTGGTATCTCATAAAATTTTCCGTATCATCTCATTTTTCGCTATCAGATATTGCAATTTAGTGCCATTAAAATTTTAAATAAATATAGTATTTTCACAGGATTTTTAATCGGAATTTAAATACGGATTTTAATATAAAATTTTACTCATAAATTTTTAGATTATTTTATAAGTGCATGGCGCACGACTCGCAGGAATAAAATTTTAAGCATATTTTGCGCAAAACTTCAAAATGCAACTCAAGCTCGCAAGCAGATAAATTCGCTGTAGCCTTGTGTTTAGAATTCAGCGCTAGTGATAAATTTTACATCTTTACTTCGGTGCAAATTTTAAAATTCTATGCAGGAGATAAAATTATAAGCCCGCGCAATGCATGAATTCTAAAATTCCATGCCCCACACGACACATAAATTTTGAAATTTTAAAATTTCACGCCGCAGATAAAATTTAGAAATTTCCTTTTGCGGTAAAATTTTAAAGCTCTGCCACAAATCCTCTGTCCGCGCGGCGAGTTCCAAATCCGTCTAGAACTTAGATTTTCCTCACCAGCTCAGGAATTATTGCCTCAAAATCGACCCCTTCGTATCCGTTGCGCTCCTCGTCGCTCATCGTTTCTTTGATAGTGCTGACGACGAAGTCCGCAGCGATGCGAACTGCCGTTTCCAGCGACTTGCCGCGCATTATTGCGCCGAAGGCTACGGCGGCGAAAATATCGCCGGTGCCGTTAAATTTAACCGGCAGCAGCTCGTGAAAATACTCGTTCGTCCTGCCCGTGCGCGCATCGTAGCTGAAAACCCCGCACTGATCGGCGATGTAGCCGATGCCCTTTAAAATAACCTGTCTGGCGCCCAGCTCTCGAAGCCTTGCAAGCAGATCCATGATGAAATCCCTATCCGCGTCCTCTCGGTACGGCACGCCTGTAATCGCGCAGGCCTCGGTGATATTGGGCGTAATGACGTCGGCTTGAGCGCACAGAAGCGCCATCATACGGGCAAAATCCTCGTTAAAGCCAGGATAAAATACGCCGTTATCTCCCATACAAGGATCGACCAAAATGGTCTTACCCGCGCCGCCGAAGCTCGCAAATAGCTCGCTCATAATCTCGATCTGTGCCGCCGAGCCCAAAAAGCCCGTGTAGATGCCGTCAAATACCACTCCGCGGTCTTTCCAATGCGCCATAATCGCGCGTATTTGAGAGCTTAGATCGCAAAAGGTATAGCCCGAAAAGCCCGTATGCATCGATAAAACAGCCGTAGGGATCACGCTCGTGCTCATCCCCATCGCGCTTAGTATCGGCAAGGCGACGGTCAGCGAAACCTTGCCCACGCAGGATATATCTTGAACGGTAAGAACTTTTTTCATCACAATTCCTAAAATTTTTGGCTCTATTTTACCGCTATTTATATTAAAAAGGCGAATTTAAATAAAATTTACTCTACGAATAGTCTAAATTTATAATATTTTTGGCGTTTTTCCGCTAAATTTTATCTCGGGTTCGCCGTAAATTCAGCTCTAAAAATCAACAAAAGGTAAAAAATGATAACCGCAAAGGCTTTTTACGCATCAGCTCGCCTTAGATCGCTGCCGCTTAGCGTCTCGGGCGTACTGCTCGGCAGCGGCGCAGCATACGGCGCGGGCGTATTTAGAGCGGATATTTTCGCGCTGGCGCTGCTTACGACGCTGCTGTTTCAGGTGCTAAGCGACTACGCCAACGACTACGGCGACGCGGTAAAGGGCACCGACGACGATGGTAGGCTGGGGCCGCGCCGCGCGATCCAAACGGGACAGATGAGCGCCGAGCAGATGAAGCGCATCATCGTCGCTACGGCGCTGCTTTCAGCGCTTTGCAGCTTCACGCTGAGCGTTTTGGCGTTTGGCGAGCGATTTTATCTCGTGCTACTGTTTTTAGCGCTAGGCGGCGCGTCGATATACGCGGCGATCCGCTACACCGTGGGCGCCGGCGCATACGGATATAAGGGACTTGGTGACGTTTTCGTGTTTTTGTTTTTTGGGCTACTTAGCGTGCTGGGCTCGTACTTTTTATACGCGCGTTCGCTCGATGCGGCGCTGCTGCTGCCTGCGTGCGCGTGCGGGATGCTAAGCACCGCCGTGCTAAATTTAAATAATATGCGCGACGTACAAAACGATGCGCTCAAAGGCAAGCGCACGATCCCCGTGCGTATCGGACTGCGCGCGGCCAAGTGCTACCACTATGCGCTGATCGCGGGCGGGGCGAGCCTGATGCTTTGCTACTCGCTTTTGCGCGGAGATTCAGGCGTAAAACTACTCTACATAGCTAGCTTTGCGCCGCTTATTAGGCACCTATTTTTCGTTTCGCGGGTGCGGGAGTGTCGCGACTTCGACGGACAGCTAAAGGTCGTCGCGCTCTGCACGTTTGCGATGTCGGCGCTGTTTTTCGTCGGGGAGATTTTAGGCTAAATTTAAACGCCGCGCGGATAAAATTTACGTCGGCACCGCAGCAAAGTCCTCTCGCGCAAAAGCGCTTTGTACGAGTTCCCCTAATCTTGCAATCAACCTGCTTGTCGCACAGCAAAGCGTCTGCGGCAAGCTCGCTCAATGAAAACGTCCATAACATATCTCTGTCCGCCTGATGGCTACCGCAATAAAATTTAAGGGGGCAAACTCCAGGTCTCCGCGCCGTCTTGTATCGTTAAATTAAGCGAGCAATACCGCTCTTAAGTCCATACAAGCCCCGTCACACTACGCTTTAATTGCCGTTTTGACGGCGAGTTGCCCGCCTTTGCGTCAAATTTAAAAACTAGAGCATTAATTCTACAAAAGACCCGCGTGTTTGGCGCGGTGGGCTTTGTGCTTATTGCACGGCGGCAGTTCGCACCGCAAACGCTGTTTTAGCCCTACTTTTGAGCCCTCGCGCCGCTAAAATTTTACTAAATTTTACGCACCGCCTTTTTGAAACGATGCTTGCAAAACCATGTCTTTCTGCACATAGCCCCTTAAAATTCGAAGCAATTTTGCACGTTGTTTAGAACTTCGCGGTCGCAATATCCGCCGTTTTGCTCGCAAAAGTCCAAAACCGCCGCCTCATTCGGCACGCGGCGAGCTCGCAAAATCCAGTATGAGCCTATGCGTGCCGTCGCAGTCGCGATGCGCCAAGCTCTAGCCCAAGAACTCAAATAGCCCCTCAAACTCCGCCCTATTCATAGACAGGCTCTTTTCAAATGCATCTCGCTGCCGCTACGCCGCAAGCTTTTTGAGTTCCTTTTTTCTAGATTTTTCCACTCTTTCTCCTTTGCTGCGCCGCCTTGCCGCACGAATATCCTTTGGGCGCATTAACCTCATACCCGTCGTCCCCCGCCCTCAAGCGGAATGCAAATTTCATCCAAACCGTGCGCTACCTCGTCTATACCGAAATAACGCTTATTAATTTTAGCAGAGCGAAATTATAGCAAAAGCAGAGTGCGAAATCGCAAATCCGATGATTAAATTTTATCTAGAATAAAGAGCTATGTTTTCGGCTAAATTTTGCCGTACCGAGGGATGAAATTCTATCGAGTAGATGTGTAGAATTTGACCATAATCTAAAACAAAAGCGGCCGCGCTCGAAATACGGCCGCTAAATTTTACTTCTCAAACGCCTTTTCTAGGCTAAACGGAAACGCCTGATAGCCCATCGCATTGGTCATTTTTATCTCGATTGACGGCTCTTTTGCGCCCCATTCAAACTCGTTGATGTGAGGGCTAGGCACGCCGACGGGGCGACCTTTGGCGATGTCAAACTGCATGCCCGCGACCGCGGAGTAAACCATCACGCTATCTAGGTCGTCTTGATACTGCGCTAGCGAAGTAACAGAGCTATACCACTCGCTGCCGCGCTGTTTGCCGTACTCCCAGACCTGCTCGACGGTCTTGGCGTTCTCATCGATTTTATAAACGACCGCGCGGGAGTATTTCATACCCGCCATCGCAGGCTGCTCCATACCGCGGGTGTCGCCGTTGTCAAAGACGGTTAGATAGACGAGCCCTTTTTTAGACTTGCTATCGATGCGAAATGCCGTGTGCTGCGTCCACTGCCAGTCAAATCCACCCTTCTCGCTCTCGTAGCCAGGGCATTTTGAGTATTCGTCCTCGCAGACGATCTTTTTGCCGTCTTTATCTACCGGCTGGAGCAAGTAGCCCTTAAACTGATCCTTCCAGCCCTTATGCGCGCCCATTATCCATTTGATCTTTTTGTCGCGGCCGATCTTGATGACGGCGTCTTGGTGGCGGCTGGAGATGATGATGCTATCGTCGCTTGGATCATAATCCACGCTATTTACGTGCGCCCAGTTGCGTCCAGGGCCCGAGCCCACGATGTCGCCCCATTTTTCGTTCGTATCCATCGCGGCTAGCTCGTCCGAGCTCGCAGTGTGGCCCGCTTTTTTAGCATCGATGTTTAAGCACACCGCGCCCTGATCGAGCGTTTTTAGCACGATGTCGCGGTATGGATCTAAAATTTCATACAGCCTAAAATCATCCACGACGTTGCCGTCGCGATCGACCTCGACGATGACGTCGCGCACGGTGCGGACGTTTTTGCCGTCGGCGCGTTTATAGTTGGCGTTTGCCGCGCGTAGGAAATAGTGCCCGTTTTGCGCTACGTCCATAGAGTGCGAGAAGTCGTTGTAGCCTGCAGGTAGCTCGCGGTTAAAGATTTCGCGGCCCATTATGTCGTATTTGGCGTATCTTTGGCCATATCCCCACGTCATCGCGCCGTCGTCGTTTTGCTTAAAGCCCATCATGACGCCCGCGCTAAAGGGCTGCTTGAGGTCGTAAATTTTACTAGGTTCTAGATACCAGCGCACTTCGCCTTTGGTGTCTAGCACGAAGTTATTTGGGCTGTAGTTCCACTCGATCGCGCCGCCTGCGGGGTTGTTCCACACGACTTTGGTGCCTTTGCCGGTTTTATTTACGAAGTTATTTACGTAGTAGAGGCGGTTGGCAAATTTCGCGCTCGGAGCCTTTACGACCTCGATTTTATCAAACAGCGCGCCCTTTTGAGACGGCATGCCCGAGCTCTCTAGATAGATCGCTGGAGCATAAATTTTATAGGTTTCTTTTATGTGCTCGGTTTGTCCCTTGTAAATTTTATCGTACTCGACCTCGACGGTGTTTTGATAGTCAGGGTAAAGTCCAAAAATAGGGATTCCGCCGTGCGTGCGAAGGTGTTTGTCGGCGACTTTATAGCTGATAACCTGACCGCCCGGCTTTGGTACGATAGTAACTTTGGCGTTTGCTAGCGTGTAGCCGCCGTTTTTGATCACCGCCGTTAGAGGCGCGATGTCGTATGGGTTTACGACTACTTCGCCGATCTTGCCCGGGATGCCGTAGTCGATGTGTGCGCCGCTAGGTCCGCCGATAGCCAGCGCGGCCGTGCTTAGACCGCCTAAAAGCGCCACAGCTAGCGCAAATGAGGAAAGAGTTCGCTTCATCTTATTCTCCTTTGAATTGGTTTGATACCGTAATTTTAATCAACCTCGCTAACATAAAAATCACGCGTTTATTAAAACTTGCTTAATTGTAAAAAATAATTTCAAATTTTGGCTTTTGTGCCAAAATTTAGTCGAAATTTTATAAATTTAATCTAAAATTTATCTTAGCGTGAGTTCTGCGGCGGCGAGAGGATATAAAATTAACGCAAACAAAATCATTTTAAGGAGCACTCCATGAACCTACTTTCTAAATTTAGCAAAGGCTTTTTAGCCGTAGCGATGTTCGGCGCCCTTAGCGCGTCTGCGTTTACCGAGGGCGAGGACTACGTAAAACTCGAAAAACCGCTATCCGTGGAGCAAAACACGCTAGTTAAGGTCTTTAGCTACGCATGCCCGTTTTGCTACAAATACGACAAAACCGTCACGCCGAAGGTTGTAGAAAAGGTCGCGGGGCTAAAATACGTACCGTTTCATCTAAAAACTAAGGGCGAATACGGCGAGCTCGGAAGTAAAATTTTTGCCGTTTTAGCCGTGATGGACGAGGAAAAGGGCGTGAGCCTGCTAGATGAAAACTCGCTGTTTAAAAAGGCGAAATTTGCCTACTACAAGGCCTATCACGATCAAAAGCAGCGCTGGAGCGACGGCAAGGACGAGGCTGCGTTTTTAAAGACAGGGCTTGATGCGGCGGGCATCAGCGAGGCGGACTATCAAAAAAAGCTAGAGGATCCCAAAGTCGCCGAACTACTTAAAAAATGGGACGAGAGCTACGACGTAGCCAAGATCCAAGGCGTGCCGGCCTTTGTCGTAAACGGCAAATACCTCATCATGACGAAGTCCATCACCTCCCTAGACGGCATGACGCAGCTAGTAGAAGAGCTGCTTAAAAAATAGGGCGCGAGCATGAAATTTGCGGAAAAAATAGCGAAATTCGCAGACAGCCGCCTGCCGTGGGCGATCCTCATAGCGGTGAGCGTGGGGCTTGTTATCCTCGCGCACTCGCTGTTTCAAAACTACGTCTATATGCCGCCTTGCGAGCAGTGCGTCTATATCCGCTTTGCATTTTTGTGCATGGCGCTAGGAGGCCTGGTCGCGATCATAAATCCTAAAAATTTGCTCCTCGCCGCGGTAGGCTACCTGCTAGCCTTTTGGGGCGCGATCCAGGGCATAATGTATAGCGTAAAGCTCGCCAAGATCCACGACGCCGTGCATGGAGACGATCCGTTCGGCGTGCAGGGCTGCTCGACCGAGCCGCACTATCCGTTCGGCCTGCCGCTTGAGCGGTGGGCGCCCGATTGGTTCTTGCCTACGGGCGACTGCGGCTACGACAGTCCGCTGGTGCCCGAGGGCGTCACGCTAAGCGGCTTTCAGAAGTATTTAGTCGATCTTTATGGGGACGGCTGGTACCTGATCCCATCAAGCAAATTTATGTCGATGGCCGACTGCACGCTCATCGGCTTTGGAGTCTGCTTCGTCGTGCTCGCCGCGATGTTTATTTGCAAAATTTTAACCCTCAAAAAAGCTTAAATCGGTCTAAATTCAGACCGATTTTGCTATACTCGCCGTATGAGAGCCTTACGCGAGCATAATTTTAAAATCTACTTCATCATCATTTTCGCAAGCCTTTTCGTGGTGCTTTTGGGCGTGAAAAACTACGAGGACGCCAAGGCGCAGATCACGGCGCTTGCGGATAAAAACAAGATCGCCGCTAGTGAAAATATCGTCGGAAATTTCTCGTTTTGGCTGGATGAGCGACTGCACTCACTGGTGCGCGCGGCTAAATTTATACAAAACGCGGGCATCTCGCAAGACGACGAAAAGCTCGGCGGCTTCATACGGCTTTTTAAAGAAAACTCCGCAGAATTTGACGCCTTGCAGTTTTTGCGCGAGGATGGAGAAATTTTCGTGGACGGCAAGGAGCTGGGCGACGATGAAGCGATGCCAAAGAGCCTGCGCACGGGGCTTGTATGGTTTGAGGAGACCAAAAGCACGCTCGCGCCCACGGTAAATTTTATGCAGCGCCATAAAACCTTGGGCGAGCCGACGCTAAATTTATGCGTGCCCGTGCTGGACGGCAGTTCGTTTGCGGGGGTACTTTGCGGCGTAGTGAAGCTGCAAAATATACTAAAAAATATGGAAAAATTTAAGCTAGCGCCAGATTCTTACGCCTTCATCGTTACGCACGGCGGCGAAATTTTAACGCCGATGAAGGATGCGGCGCTAAAAAAGCAGATCGAGGATAAATTTAAAGAGATTTTCCTGCGGGGCGAGGATATCACGAGCCTAAATATCGGCTCAAATTTCATCTCCGTCGCCGAGATCCCCACGCTAAACTGGTTTATAGGCGCGGGTACGGATAACGAAAAGGAGCTTGCAACGCTGCTTAACTCCGTGCTAAAAAACGCCCTCATCTTGCTTTTTGCGTTCGCGGCGCTAGCACTGGTGGCAAATTTCCTCCATAACTTTATGTACTCAAAAATCAAAAATCTGCAAGACGACTACGAAGCCCTGCTCAAGCACAAAGCCCGTATGAGCGAGGCGGGCGAGCTAATCAGCGGCATAAATCATCAGTTTATTCAGCCGGTTAATTCGCTAAATTTGATGATCTCAAGCCTACTCATGCTGCAAAAAGACGGCAAGCTAGACGCCGCGACGCTAGAAAATATGCTGCAAAAGGGGCAGGCTGCGACCATGCTTTTAAGCGATACGATCGAAATTTTTAGAAATTTTTATAAAAGCAGCGACGCTCCGCAAAAATTTAGCGTGCAGCGCTGCATCAAAGACCTACTAAAGCTCATGCACACCGAGCTTAGCAAGGCAAACGTCGCGGTGAGTTTGCGCGAGTTTAAAGACGAAGAGGCTACGCAGCGAATGGGCATCGTGCAGCAAATTTTACTCATCCTCATTCACAACGCCAAGGACGCGGTCGTGGAGCGATACAAAGACGAAATCGCCAAGCGGCAAGTTTTTATCGATGTTAAATTTGAAAACGGCACGTGCAAGATAGCCGTCACAGACTACGGCAGCGGCGTGAACAAGGAGCTTCGGGATAAAATTTTAACCCAGCCAAAAACCACCAAAAAGCAAGGAAGCGGTATCGGGCTGTATTTTGGCAAAAAGCTCGCAAACGAAAAGCTTTCAGGCGATATCAGGCTGCTAAGCGCGGGCGATCCGACGACGTTTGAGCTAAGCTTTGAGATAAATTTAAAGGAGTGAGATGCAAGAGCATTTGAAGCTGCTTAAAGACCTGACCGTCCTCATCGTAGAGGACGACGAGATCGCAAAAGAGCTGCTAATAGGCGGGCTAAAGCCCTACTGCCTAAGCGTCTGGGGCGCAGGCGACGGGCTGGAGGGGCTGGAGCGCTTTAAAAAGCTAGCCCCCGCCATCGTCATCACCGACATCCACATGCCCGCGATGAACGGCTTTGAGATGATGAAGGAGATGATGCGCATCAAACCCGCGCAAAAATTTATCGTTTTTACCTCCTACGACACCGACGACAACCTCATCAAAAGCATCGAGCACGGCGCGGCGTCATTTCTAAAAAAGCCCGTCGATATCGCCGCGCTTTGCCGCCTGCTCGTGGCTCTAACCTACGAAAAGGGCGAAAAGCTCGTGCGCCTGGGCCCGCAAACGAGCATAAATCTCGCCAAAGAAAAGATCTACAAAAACGGCGAGGAAATTTATCTATCATTTTTGCAAAACAAGCTCTTTTGGCTCTTTGCGTACAATCTAAACAAACTCGTGAGCTACGAGATGATCGAGGAGTTCGTCTATGAGGGCGAGCAAACGAGTAAGGGCGCGATACAAAACGTCGTGCTGAGGCTGAAGCGGGAGCTGGGGGTGAGGTTTAAAAATATTAGCGAGAGCGGATACATCTTACTAAACGGCGAGTAAATTTAACTTTGCGGCTTGTCTTTTTGCCCTATACTTCGTTGGATTTCGCTGCGGGCTGCAGTCACGTATTATATATACGCTCCTTTGCCCTTGCTTATCCGCCTTGTCTATGACAAAAATACTTCGCTTTGAAATTTCTACGTTCAAATTTGGCGTTAAATTTTATTTTGTGGCTCGTCTTTTTCCACCATACTTCGCTTTGCTTCGTTACATTCGCAACTGCAAGCAGAAAGCGGCTCGCTCGGCTTCGGTCACGGACGACCGAACCCGCTCCCTCGCCTCGTTCGCCGCTGCCTCGTCTGACGTAAAAATACTTCACCTTAATTTTTTATGTTCAAATTTAAAGTCAAATTTTTAAATTTTAGCTCAAATTTTACTCGCCGAGATCCACTCCTTTAAAACATAAAATTTAGTCGCTATCGTGTCGCGCGGCTTAGCGATAAAATTTACTATAAGCCTCGCAGCCAAATTTAACGCGGCGCATAAAACAAAGTTTACTTTGACGCGACCAAATTTAATGCGACAAGACCTATTTCGCCAGCAGCTCTTTTACCGCGACGGCCATTTCATCGACGGAGCCGAACGAAGCCGTGTTTAAGAGATACTTGCCGCTCACGACGAACGCTGGCACGCCTGAAATCACCGCGACCTCGTAGCCCGCGTCCCACTGCGCGAGCAGAGCCTGCGCCTTTTTGCTGGCAAGCGTCGCTTCATATTCGCTCATGCTCACGCCCGCGGCATCCAGCGCGGTTTTGATGAACCTTTGTTTATCACTGCCGCCGCCAAAATCGTCCTTTTTGTCGTGGATCGCTTTGTAAATCGCAAATTTCGCCTTTTTAAATTTTGACTCATCGCTTAGCAGGCTCACGTCGTCCTTTTCGTCAAGCACGATGAGGGCTGCGAATACGCCGCTTGCGGTCTGTCCGAATACGCCTTTGGTCTTTAGATGCCACGGCAAAAACTCCGTCCCCTCAAGCTTCTTCATCAGCTGCGGCGTGACCGTCCTATCAAACGCATAGCAGTGCGGACACTCGTAGTTAAAAATTTTAACGACGCTATTTTTAGGCACGTTTAGCGGCTTTTGCAGCACTTGATAATTAACGCCCTCCTCTAGCGCGTTTGCGCCAATGCCAAGCAGACAAATGGTAGCCAAAATTCGTATAAATTTAGAAAGTATTTTCATAAAATTCCTTCGCGGTAAATTTTAAAGATTGTATAAAATAAAGGGTAAATTTGAGATTAAAGCGGACAAAGGCAAGGCGGCTTCCCACAGAAAATATATAAAATAGCAGGCTACGCCATCACGCCGCTTGAGCGAGCAGGCTAATTTATCGCCACAAGCTCTATCTCTGATCTCGCTCAAGCTCAAATTTAATAGCAAGGATTGCACGCTCGCGGCTTAATTTTAAAGCATGCAATCCGCTTTAATTTAATAAATTTTACTTGTCAAAGGCATGGATTATCCACTTTACGCGCTCAGGATCTGCGTGGTCGAAAAATAGCGTCTTGCCTGTATCAAGCGCAGCGATAGCAGCCATATCATCAGGCGCAAGCGTAAAATCAAAAATGTCGAAATTTTGCTTCATTCGCTCGATTTTAACGCTTTTTGGAATGACGATAATGCCGCGCTGAATTAACCAGCGCAAAATAACCTGAGCTGAGCTTTTGCCGTATTTTTCACCGATACCGCTTAGCACGGCGTTTTTAAATATATCGTTTTTACCCTCGGCAAAGCTAGCCCACGATTCAAATGCTATGCCGTAATCCTCAAGCGTGCGCTTTAACGCTTCACGCTGAAAAAATGGATGACACTCAAGCTGATTTACCGCAGGGATGACGCCGCTGTTTTCGCACAGATCGACGATCCGATCAGCGTAGAAGTTGCTAACGCCGATAGAACGAACAAGGCCCTCATCGCGCAAACGTTTCATCGCTCGCCACGAGCCGTAAATATCGCCATATGGCTGATGAATGAGATAAAGGTCGAGGTAGTCAAGCCCTAGCTTTTTCATCGACGCATCGAAGGCCTTTAGCGCGCGCTCCTCACCTGCGTCGCTGATCCAAAGCTTAGTAGTGATAAACAGCTCCTCGCGCTTTAACCCACCTGCAAGAGCCGTCTTAATTGCTGCGCCCACGCTTTCTTCATTAAAATACGCCTTTGCCGTATCAATGCTGCGGTAGCCGACCGAGATCGCATCCTCAACGCATCTTTGCGTCTCTTTCGGATCTACCTGAAATACGCCAAATCCCAAAATAGGCATCTTATTGCCATCGTTTAAGCTTACAAATTCCATTTTAGCTCCTTTGCTAAAAAATTCATCTTATATAAAAATTTAAAATTTCGCGCTTAATTTGCAAAATTCTATCCGCACCAAAGCGACAGGTTGGAATTTAAAAGCCAAATTCCAACCTATCGCGAAATTTTAATAATCAAATATATTCGGATCGATCACCATCGCACGGTAGGCTACGTCGTCTCTCGATGCAGACTCCACGTCCATTTCAAATTTAATGTCGTTAGTTTTTGGATCGATCTCCACAAGTACCATTTTGATCGTTTTATCGGGCTTTAGCAGATAGACATTCGAGCTTGAGATGAAGTACGTGCTTTTATCCTTTTGCCACTCCACGACGCTAGTAACCGCGCTGTAAAAATCAAATCCGCGCTCCTTGCCAAACTCCCACGTCTGCTCGACCGTGCCCTTTTGCTCGTCGATCTTATACTCGACCGCGCGTGAGTATTTTTGCTCTTTTAGCGCAGGCTGCTCCATACCGCGGCCGTCGCCGTTGTCAAATACGCTGATGTGCTTGATTGGGCCCTTGTTATCGTAGCGCGGAGTGAGCCACGCGGTGTGCTGCGTCCACGACCAGTCGAAATCGCCCTCGCATTTTGAGTTTTCGCATTTGATCTTGTTGCCGTTTTTATCCACGGGCACTAGCACTTTTTCTTTAAAGTCCGCGCTCCAGCCCTCAGGCGATGCGAGGATCCATTTTACCTTTTTGTCGCGGCCGATCTTAACGATACCTTGGTGGCGAAGCGAGAGGATGATGCCGTCGTCGCTAGGGTCATATGAGATGGAATTTACGTGCGCCCAGTTGCGTCCCGTGCCGGTCGAGGTCACGTCGCCGAAAGGCAGATCGTCGCTGATTTTGATCTCTTTGGCGTCCATGTCTATATTTAGGCACACGGCACGAGCGTCAAGAGCTTTGATGAGGTTGCTGCGGTAGACGTTTTTGCCAAAAATTTCATTCAGATCCCACTCGTCCACGACCTTGCCGCTACCGTCCACTTCGATGATGTGATCTCTGATCGTGTGCGAGAGTCTGCCGTCTGCGTGGTGGTAGTTGTATTTACCGACGCGAAGCAGCAAGTGATCATTTTTTAGCGGCATAACTTCGTGGCTAAGATCGATGTAGCCGCGCGGTAGCTCGCGATTATACACCTCCTTGCCCATCATATCGTAGCGCATATATCGCTGCGCCATACCCCAGCTCAGATCGCCGTTTGGCAGCTGATGAAAGCCCATCATCATGCCCCCGTCCATCACCCTACGCTCGCTGCGATCGTAAAATTTCTGATAGTCCAGATACCATCTGACCTCGCCCTGCGTATCGACGACGAAATTTTCGGTGAAATCATTCCAGCTAGCCGCACCGCCGTTTTTCCAATCAAGCGGCTTATAGACGCTCGTGATCGTATTATTGATGAGGTAGAGCCTGTTTTTAAACGCGGGATCGACCTTTTTAACCTTCATCTTTTGCATGTGGCTAAATCTATAATCGCGGCTATACGTCACGATCGGCTGAGCGTAAATTTTATACTTTTCGAGCTTCTTTTCGCCGTTAAAAACGTAGCTCACCT
Source organism: uncultured Campylobacter sp. (assembly GCF_938030145.1). Taxonomy (GTDB): domain Bacteria; phylum Campylobacterota; class Campylobacteria; order Campylobacterales; family Campylobacteraceae; genus Campylobacter_B. The sequence goes on along the minus strand of NZ_CALHGM010000023.1, from coordinate 1,210 downwards.
CAACCTCGTTTAGATAGTCCGGATACAGCCCCCAGATCGGCACGCCGTCGTGATTTAGCAGCGCATGCTCGGAGACGTTATAGGCGATGTCAATGCCGCCGTTTGGCTTACCCAGCACCCGCACGTGGACATCCTTAATATCCTTGCCCGCGCGATCGATGACGGCGGTTAGAGGCGCCACGTCGTAGGGGTTGATAAACACCGAGCCAAGCTCGCCCTGGGTTTTTACCTGATGCGCCAAAACGCCCGCACTCGCCGTCTGCGGCACCACTATAAACGCGCCGCCCACCAAGGCCGCAGCCAAAACGATAGAACCGAAAAAATTCTTACGCATATTCGCTCCTTTTGGGTAAATTTAACTAATTTTACTACTACCGAATCACATAATAATCATACTAGCTTTAAATCAAATTTAAAGTTAAATTCTAATATATCTACTTAAATTTTAGAACGCAAGCGAGACGGGTAACAGTCTAAAATTTGATATAATTAGCTCTACTTTATCAAATTTAAGGAGAGAAAATGCCATTCGTAAATATAAAAGTAGCCGCTCCAGAGCCTACAAAAGAGCAAAAAAAGCAAATTATCGCCGAGATTACGGACACGCTAGCACGCGTATTAGGCAAAGACCCAGCCGCAATACTCATAATGATCGAAACGCTCGGTATGGACAGCATCGGTAAAAGCGGTCTAAGTCTTGAGGAGATCAAACAAAATAAAGAGAAAAAATGAGCGAATTTTTATAGGATTTTGAGCCAAAAATCACGCTCGTAGCGGACACTACTTGCGCCGCTAAGCGGTCTAAATTTACCGAACGCACAGGCGGGCAGCAGTTTAAAAACCGCTGCCGCGATCTGCTCTATTGGGCGAGTGTCGAATCTCTCGCCGAGGATTAGCGGCGGACGGACGATCTGAAGGCTGTCAAAGCCAAGCTCGCTCACGTTCCGCTCGATCTGCCCTTTAGCGCGCAGATAAAAGCTTAGCGAACCTTCGCTCGCACCCGGAGCTGATACGAGCACGAAGCGCCGTACGCCCGCTGCTTTGCCCCACTTCGCCGCTGCATAGACGTAGTCCACATCCACGCGTAAAAACGCCTCGCGCGAGCCCGCCTGCTTCATCGTCGTGCCCAGCGCGCAAAAAAATTCGTCAAATTTATGCGGCACGATATCCGAGATACCCTCAAAATCAATGATCCGCGCGCGAAGCTTAG
>NZ_CALHGM010000022.1 GCF_938030145.1 uncultured Campylobacter sp. | reverse complement strand
GATTTATAATATCATATTTCTTAATATCCTCTTTAGAAATATATTCTGCTACAAACGCCATTCTCTCCTCCTTAAAATTTAATTCTCGGATTATACTACGATATATTTATATCTGCCTATGCGCTAATATATAATGTATTTAAAATTTAAAATCGCTTTGCCCTACCCAATTTCAAGGTCTTTTGCTACTCTAAATTTTAAAATTTAAAGTCTGCAAAGGACGGGTAAAATTCTAAATTTCAAAGCCTCTGTGCTACGCTAAATTTTAAAATTTAAAGCAGGCAAAGGCTAAATAAAATTCTATCTCCTCCGGGCTGCATAAAATTTTAAAATTTAAAGCAAGCAAAGGACGAGCAGAATTCTAAAATTTTATAATTTTAAATTCCGCCTATTTCGTTTTCTTTGCGCTGTCTTTGATAGTCGTTGCGTTGGCGTCGATGTAGCCCATCTGGACGAGCTTTTCGTAGATTTGCATTATTACGGGACCCGCCGCGCTTCCGCCGCCGCCGCCGTGTTCTACGAGCACTGTTACGGCGTATTGCGGCTTGTCGTAAGGACCAAAGCTCGTCATCCAGGCGTGCGAGCGGTGGAAGTAGTCCATATCGGCCTCTTTCATTCGCTTTTTGGCGGTCTGAGAGATGCCCACGACCTGCGCGGTGCCCGTCTTGACCGCTAGAGGCACTACTGCGGTATGGATGAGCTTGTAGGCGGTGCCTCCGTCTGGGTTGTTGCCGACCTCATACATCCCGCGCCTCACGAGGGGCAGCTGCGCCTTTTCTTTCGGAGTGAAAAGCTCGGTGGGGGTAAATTCCACCGGCTTGCCGTCGATGCTTTTTAAAAAATGCGGCGTGATAGCCTTGCCCGAGGCGATCTGCGCGGTGTTTTTCGCCACCTGCATAGGGGTGACGAGCACGTCGCCCTGGCCGATCGAGGCATTGACCGTCTCGCCCTGATACCACGCGCGCTTAAATTTCTGCATTTTCCAGGCCTTATTAGGCATCGTGCCTACAAACTCATTGGGTAGATCGACGCCTGTTTTACTACCAAACCCCAGACGCTGCAGATACGCGGACATGTAGTCGATCCCCACTAGCAGCGAGCCTTCGTAAAAATACACGTCGCAGCTGCCTTTAATCGCCTCTACTAGGCTCACGCGGCCATGACCCCAGCTCTTCCAGCAGCGAAATTTTCGCCCTCCAAGCTCTATCGCGCCGCTGCAAAACACGCTCCAGTTTTCGTTGATCTTGCCGCTGTTTAAAAAGCTCATCCCCACTGCCATCTTGATTACAGAGCCCGGCGGATAGAGGCCGTTTACGAGCTTATTCGTAAAAGGATGGCGCGGATCTTTTATCAGCTCGTCCCACTGCGCCTGTGAAATTCCGCCCACGAAGGTGTTTAGATCGTACTCGGGGAAGCTGCCCGCCGCGATGATAGCGCCGTCGCGCAGATCCATCACGATCGCTACGCCGTCTTTATCTTTAAAAATTTCCTCGAGGTATTTTTGCAACTCAAGATCAATGGTAAGCGAAATTTCACTGCTGCTGGGCTCTTGCATCGAAATCTCCTCTACGACCTGATTTAGCGCCGTAACCTTCGTCTTGCGCTCGCCCTTGCTGCCCTGCAAAAGCTCGTTATAATACCCCTCGACGCCGCTTCTGCCGTTGTATCCGGTAAGCGCGCTTAGGGGGTTGTTTTGAATATCTTTTTTATTGGCGCGGCCGACGTAGCCGATGATGTGCGAAGCAAGCGCGCCGTAAGGATAGAAGCGCTGCGAAGCGGGCGAAATTTTAATATTTTCGTGCAGGCTCAAGCTCGCGAAATGCTGTATCGTGGCGTTGTAGTCCAAAAACGGCACGACTTCGATAAAGTCTTGATTATAAGCGGAATTCGCGTCCTTGTAGCTCTTGCTCATCGCGGTGACATTGAGATCTTTGAAGTAGCGCGAGATATTATTTAGCTCGCTTTGCAGCGCGGCGTCTTTTAGATGCGGCGCGATGGATAGCGAAAAGCCGAGATTGTTTATCGCGAGCGGGCGGCCTTTGGCGTCTAAAATTTGACCGCGCACCGGCGGGATATATTCGGTAGAGATGACGTTATTTTTAGCGACCTGCTCGTAGAATTCGTTCGATTTGATCGAAAGATAATAAATTCTAACCAAAAGCATGCTAAAAAATAGTATCACGAAAGCAAATACGAACTTCAGCCTCATACCAACCGCCCCTTAAAAAAGAGCAGAGCAAGCAAAATTTCAATCACGATGTAATTTAAATACTCGCCGCTTAGGGGCAGATACTCGCTCTTTTTGATCGCCGAGATCGCGTTGCTCACCACAAAGACCAAAACATAGCTAATCATCACGTAAAAGCAGATCAAAAAATTTCTAAATTTAATATATTTAAATGAGTTTTCATAGACCACGAAATAAAATATACAATACGCGATAGCCACGCTAAATAGGTTAAATCCGTGGATCTGCTCGGCGCAAAATAGATAAAAAATAGAGAAAAACCAGGTAAAGCCGAACTTTTTAAATTTAACGTCGTTTTCATATTTTTGCACCACCATCGCCGTGAAAAAAAATCCGATCAGCGGCGGCAGTCCCCTATACACCGCACTTAGAAGCAGGTAAAAAAGAACTCCCGCGCTAAAAAGCGTATCCGCTATAACGTATAGATAAGTGCGATTTCGTTGCATACCGGAAACTTTTTGCATTTAATACAATCGGCCCAAATTTTTTGCGCGGGCAGCTCGTCCTTTGGGATTTCGGTAAACCCCAGCCGCTCGAAAAATTCCTTTTGATAGGTGAGCGTAAATACGCTTCTTAGCCCGTAAAATTTCGCTTCACCGAGCAGCTCATTTACGATAGCTCTGGCAATGCCGCGCCTGCGAAACTGCGGAGCGACGATGAGCGAGCGCACCTCGGCAAGATCTGCGTTAAAAATTTTAAGCGAAGCAAAGCCCGCTAAAATTTCGGCTTCTTTTAAGCACTGCGATTCGTGGGGCTGCGAACGTTCGGTCTGAGAAACGCCCGCGCTTTGTGAATATTCGCTCCGTAAAATTTGCTCTTTACCAGCTTGCGCTTCGCTTTGCGGCGTAGCTCGTTGCGGCGCAAAATTACTCGCGGCATTTTCGGCGGAATTTTCAGAAGTAATTTCGGCAAAATTTTCTGCGGAGCTTTGGATTAAATTTAAATCCGAATTGCGCGCTAAATTTGAATTGGAATTCCTGGCTAAATTTAAATCGGAATTTTCTTTAGAATCAAAACTCAAATTTTCCTTGGAATCAAAACTCGTATCCGCCTTAGAATCGCAGCCGAACGCCAGCACGTATGAGCGGATATTTGATGCGATCTCATCGCTTTCAAGCGGCAAGATCACGCCGTTTTGCACCTCCTCTTTTACGAGCTCCTGCATACGCGAAATGTCGCAAAGGCGCGCCTTTTTTAGCCGTATCATCTAAAATTTTCCCTAATCTTTGCGCGATCTTGGCGGCGCATTTTATATCCTCTAAATTTAATTATTTTGAAATTCTGCGCCGCAAAATTTAACGTATTTAAATTTAGAAATTTCATAATCCAAACGCCCTGCGCACGATGATTTCGCGTGCTTTTTGCAGCCCGCTGCCCTTTAGCGTAGAGACCAAAACCGCCTGCGGATCGTACCTTAAAAGCTTTGCACGCTCGCTTTGGTTGAGCTTGTCGGCTTTGGTGTAGAGCCTCACGACCTTTTGATCGCCGCGCAGAAAACTAGCGAGATAGTTTTGCAAATTTTTATCTATCGCAAGATCAAACTGCCTCGCGTCGATGAGATGGACGAAAAGCTTGATATTTAGGCGCTCTTTGATAAATTCGTCGAGATTTTTTTGCCAGATATAATGCAGTTTTTTAGAAACCTTAGCGTATCCAAACCCCGGCAGATCCACGAAGATCAAAGAGATATTTTCCCCCAAGCTCGCAAGATCGGAAAAAGCGGGGTTGCCCGCTAAGCTTAGCGCGGATCTGCCTGTAAAATTTAATTCAGAGCTTTGCACGGAATTTGACGCGAGACCTGCCGCAAGATCCACCTCGCGATCCGATCCAAAATCCGCCGAAACGCTTTTTAAATTTAAAATAGCATCCTGCTTTAAATTTAGCTCAGACACCATAACATTCGCGTGATCCCGCGCGCAATTCGCACCCGAGCTTAAAGCCTCTTTGCTTGCTAGATCAGGCGATGTTTCATTTTGCGAGCCGTCCGAGTCTGCGGCAAGCTTTTGTTTAAATTTAACCTCGAAAAAATTTATCAGCTGCGTTTTGCCCGGCGTCGAGCTTGATTTGGCTAGATTTTTGCGCCCGGTAAGCGCGTTTATTAGGCTGCTTTTACCGACGTTGGAACGCCCCAAAAACGCCACTTCGCTCATCGCAAATTCGGGCGCGCCCGCGATATTTGCGGCGGAGGTGATAAACTGCGCGCTGCTAGGATAGATCATTTGTTTTGATCTTCGACCTGAAATATCAGACGCACGGGCTTTTTCTCGCCGCCGCCGCTCTTTACTTCGTAGGTGCCCTTTTGGCGATTTACGATGATCTTATCGCCGTAAACCTCCTTTTTGGTCTCGGCTTCGTGCAGATAGGCGTTGTTTTCAAGCGTGTAAGCCTCGATAGTCGGATCATAGGTCAGCACGCCGCCTTTGCCATCGTAATGCTTTTGATTAAGTAAAATTTTAAAATTTGCGTTTCCCGTCGCGACGTATTTGGTAGGCTGGCGCTTGGCGTCGAAGTAGATCGTCACTTTGTCGGAATTTAGCGTATCGTAAGCGCCCTTTTTGATGCGGACGTTGCCCGTCAGCACGCTGATCTGCTTGATCTCGTCGGCAAAAAAATTATCCGCCGTGACTTCGACCTGCTCCTGCGCGGCGCTAAGAGTAGTCGCGCCAAAGCCCGCAATTAGCGCGGCTGAAAGTATTAGTTCGTGGAGTTTTGATCTTTTATTAAATACCATGCGTGGATTCCTTTTGAGTTTGTTTGTTTGGTTTTAGTATCGTAGCTGATGCTTGCACCCGTGATGCGATCGCCGCCTTGGCGCAGCACGTACGGCACGTCGGAGCGGACGATCTTGCTGCTCGTATCGTAGATGATCTCCTGCGCCGTGTAATCAAAGCCGTCCGTGTTGATATAATGCGCGTCGCCGGTAAATTTTATCAGCTCGCCGGCACGCGTCGCAGTCTTTGAAACCAAAGTGTGATTTAGATCCGCGCTAATCTCCTCGGCTTTAAAATTTACAAACTCGTCGCGATCCTTATAGCGCGTGCCGCTATCTGCGGTAAATTTAGCATCCACGCGCTCGCCGATCTGATAATCTACGATCTTTTTCATCTCCATATTCGCAATGCTTAGATCCTGCCTAAACATATCGCTAAAATACGGCGTCTGCACGCTTAGAAACACCATCGCGACGCAAAAGATCGCAATCGCGACGTAGAAAATTTTTATCACCATCGCTCGGCTCCTTTTGATCTGCGCAGAATTTTGCCCCTCGCGCGCGCTTGCGAAACTACAGCCATTTGCTATTCCACTCTTCGCGCATACCGTTTTTATCGACGAGTATTTCGATCATCTCGCGCACTGCGCCGCAGCCGCCGTTTTTGCTTAGCGCGACGTCCGCTTTTAGCGTGCTTAGCGCATCGGCGGGCTTGAAGCTGATAGCGACCGCATTTAAAAGCTTCGCGTCGTTTATATCATCGCCGATCGCGGCAGCTTCCTCAAAGCTTATGTTAAAATTTTTTAAAATTTGCTCCGCCCTTGCGCGTTTGTCTTTTTCGCCTTGAAAGAGCGTATCGATCTTTAGCTCTCGCGCGCGGTTCGCGACGATTTGCGAGCTTTTGCCGGTGATGATCGCGACCTTTAACCCCAGCCGCTGCCACTCCTGGATGCCAAACCCGTCTTTTACGTTAAATTTCTTCATCTCTTCGCCGCCGTTTGAATGGTACAGCCCGCCGTCGCTAAGGCAGCCGTCTACGTCTAAAAATATGATCTTTATCACTTCGTTTTCCGTTTTTTGAAATTTTGTGATTTTAACGAAATTTGGCTGAATTTTTGGCAAACGCCGTATAAATTTAAGCTGCGATCTTAGCCCTTAATCGGCACGTAGCCGCTATTTTCGATGATGCTTTGCCCCTGCGGCGAAAGGATCCAATCTATCAAGATGCGAATATTTTCGTTTTTGTTATTTTCATCGTAAACCGCGTAAATTTCGGCTACGAGCAGGTATTTGCGGCTAGCGATATTTTCTTTGTTCGGATACGCGCCGTTTAGGCTAAGCATCTTCACGCCGTCGTTTTGCACGATCCCCTCGACATAATAGCGAAACGAAAAGCCGATTGCGCTGCCGAAAAAGCCTGTGATCTTGCGCTTAGGCTGCGTCTTGCCCATAAATTTCAAAAACGCGCTCTGGCTGCCGCTACCTGCGTTTCGCTGCACGGCATCTATTCGCATGCGCTCGCCGCCGAGCTGCGACCAATCGTCAAACTCCCCAGAATAGATCCCCCGCACCTGATCCACGGTTAAATTAGATACTTTGTTATTCGAATTTACGATAAAGACGAACGCCTCCAGCCCGATCGGCACGAAGCGCAAGTTTGCCCCCTTTTCGCGCGCATAATCAAGCTGCTGCTTCGAAGGGGCTGCGACGAAAATAAGATCCGCCTCGCCGTCGCTTATGGCCTTGTACGCGCCGCGGGTATTGCTAAATTTAAGCCTGCTAGCACTCGTGAAATTTTGCCCGTCAAATTCCACGCTTTCCTTAGGATAGCTCGCCGCGACGAATGCCGAAAAGACGGGATACAAAGCCGCTGCTCCGTCGATTATCGGCAGATCGCCGCTAAGTTTTAAGCTAGAGCTAACCCGCACGATCTGCGAGCCCTGCTCAAACGGCAGAAATTTATGCAGCTCGATCGATTTGGCCTGCATCTCGGCGCTGCTTTGATTTACGTATCGCTTCACGACGAGGCGGTAAAACGCAAAATCGAAAGCCGCTAAGATAAACACCAGAAAAATGGCGATAATTGCACGCTTCATCTTAGTTTCCGTTTGCGATATATGAGATGATCGAGCATTTGCTCTGCAGATACAGCGCCGCTGCGACTAGCGCACAAACGCTAATCGCCCAAGCCGTAAATATTACGGCGATCGTTTTTTGAAAAATTTCATCGCTCATTTTGTGCCTCACATATGCGAAAGAGCGCTGTTAAGCAGCCATAAAAAGCCCATTAAGGCGGCTGAAAAGATTATGAATAAAAACGCAGAGAGAATCAGGAGATTTCTAATCTTTCTGCGCTGCTCGGGCGCGCTTTTAGCGGATTTAATAAATTTTATTAAATACACGATGAGGAAAATAAACGAAATTATCGGCAGCGCGATCAAAACCGAGATCGAGATGAACAGATCCGGCAGCCACTCAAAATATACCAGCGGAGCGAAAGTACACAAAAACGCAACCACCGAAATAATTAGAAATTTTTTATCTCTTTTATGGCGCTCCGACTCGTTTTTTGATCTGATAAATTTAATCAAACACGCGATGAGCCAAACAAAGCAGATCAAAAACAGCACATTTAAAATCTCCATAAGCGATCCGAAAATATTCATTTTTACCTTTAAATTTTTAATGTACAAAGCGGCATTTTAGCGCGCCGATTAAATTTACACGCCCGTCAAGCAAGAGCGCAAGCGCAAATGCGCCTAGAGCAAACTCTTAATAAAGCGGCGATCCTCGCCCGAGCAAAGACGGAATTTCGCGGATTTTAAGCGAGCGCGAGAGTAAAATTTCAAACGCCGATAAAATTTCAAAACCGCGAATTGCTAATTTTGCTAAATTTAGCGCGCATTTACCGCTATAAAACGCCCTTAGTGCTAGGCACGCCAGCACGCTCGTTGATACTTATCGCGCGACGGAATGCGACGGCAAACGCCTTAAACGCGGCCTCTGCAACGTGGTGCAGATTTTCGCCGCGGATCTGGCATAGATGCAGCGTTAAATTTGCATTGAAAGCCAGAGCGCGGAAAAACTCCTCCACGAGCTCAGCGTCGAATTCGCCGATCTTACCGCGCTTTAGGCTCGGGCAATCAAATACCAAAAACGCGCGGTTGGAAAAATCAAGCGCGGCGTTTACGGCGGCTTCGTCCATCACGACGACGCTATCGCCGAAGCGCTCGATGTTTTGCGCGGGATAGATCGCCTCTTTGATCGCGCTTCCGAGCACGATGCCGCAGTCCTCGACGCTGTGGTGAAAATCGACCTGCAAATCGCCCTCGCAGCGCAGGTTCAGATCGATCCACGCGTGCTTGGCAAACGCGCTAAGCATATGATCAAAAAAACCGATGCCCGTTTGTATCTGCGCCGCGCCGCGCCCGTAAAGCTCAAGCTCAAGCTCGATTTTGGTCTCTTTCGTAGCCCTATTTTTGCTTATCATCGCGCAATCCTTAAAACTAAATTTTGTTTGAAATCTATCTAAATTTCACTAAATTTCGGTTAAAATTTCGGCCAGCTTTTCGGAATTTACGCTGCCGATCTGGCGCAGGTTCGCAATCTCGGCGCCCTCTTTAAAAAACAGAATCGTAGGCGGACCGAATACGTTGAAATGCGCTTTTATCGCTCTATTTTGCTCGCTATCTTCGCTAAGATCGATCTTTAAAAGGCTAAATTTATCAAGAGCGCCCGTAAGAGCGGGATCTGCGAACGCTCGCTCGCTCTGCTCGCAATTTTTACACCAGCTAGCCCAAAAATCGACTATCACGGGCTTTTTGGAATTTTCTATTTCGCCACGCAGCTGCGCCAGATCGCGCACAAACGAAAAATGCGCGCCGCTTAAATTTTTAGCGCGAGAAATTTCGCCTGCTTGCAAACTCTCGCCGCCGGGGCCACCGCTGGAATATCTCGTGCTTTGCGGGATTAGATTACCAAGCGGCCTGGAAAAATCTTTCGCACCGCTGGCAAAGCCCGCAAGCAGCAGCGCCGAATATAGCGCGATTACAAGGGCCAAAGCGCGCTTGATCCCGCTCGCGCCGCCGTCAAACAGCCCCAAAAATCCTGCGAAAATCGCGCCTAAAACCGCGTAAATCAGCAGGCTTAAATTTTCGCCGATGAGCGTGCGCGAAATCCACACCGCTGTAAAAAGCAGCAAAAAGCCGAAAATTTTAGGTACCGCCTCCATCCAAGCTCCGGGTCTAGGCAGTGCGCCGCCGAGCCCCACCACAAGCAGTAGCGCGCCGCTTCCGAGCCCCAGCGCAAAAAGAGCCGCCGCGCCCAGCAGAACGTCGCCGCTGCTCGCGATGTAAACGAGCGCGCCCGCAAGCGGAGCGGAGATGCACGGCGATACGACGAGCGCCGAGATAAGCCCCATCGAAAAAACTCCGATCAAGCCGCCAGCATTTTCGCTTTTGCTATTTAAGAAGCTTTGAAAGCGCGCAGGCAAGCGGATCTCGTAAAATCCAAACATCGAAAACGCGAGCGCGGCGAATATGAGCGAGGTTAGGATCAGCGCGGGAGGAGTTTGCAGCAGGCCCTGTAAATTTTGCCCGAAAACCGCCACGAAAGCCCCTAAAATCGCATACGAGTTCGCCATCCCGAAAATATACGCGAGGCTTACGGCGAGGCTTTTTTTCGCGCTCGGCTTCGAGGAGGTTTTTGCCACTATGATCGACGAGAGGATCGGGATGAGCGGATAGACGCAAGGGCTTAGCGAGAGCAGCACGCCATAGCCGAAAAACAGCGAGATCGCCGCGATGAAGCTCTTGCCGCTAAGAACGTTTAAAATTTTATCCTGTTCGGAGATGGGATTTGCGCCGCGAGAAGTTTTTTGCGCGGAGGTTTCGTTGGAATTTACCGCAGCGCTTTCTGCCGAGCTTGCCGCGGAATTTCCCGTCGCGTGCGAGTTTGCCTCAGAATTTGCCGCGGCGCCCGAAGCTGCGGCATTGCTTTTAAAATTTACAGTCCCGCTTTGTGCGCTGTATGCGGTAGAAATCTGCGCGGAATTTACGCCGCTTCGGTATTTTTTCAGCTCGGAGTTTGAAATTTTACTGATCTGATAGCCCTCCACCACGCGCTTGAAGCTAAAGCCGAACTGCTGCGGCTGGTAGCAAAAGCCCGATTTCGTGCAGCCCAGGAAATCACCGCTAAGCACGAAATCATCGCTGTCTGCAGCATTTGCAAGCACGAGGCCCAAAGGCACGGCGATGCTAAATTTGCCCTCGTAAATTTTATAATCCTTGTATTCGGTCGCGGCGGGCAGATTTATTAAATTCGTCACCTCCGCGCCGCCAATGAAAATTTTTATCTCGTTTTGATAGAGATAGACCCCGTCCGCGATATCAAAGCTTAGCGTTACGCTATCGCTTTGCGCCGTCGCGTTAAGCTTGAACGCATCGGAGGGTTTCAGGGGCTCGGCGCCTAAACCTAAAAGAAAAAGCGCTGCCAAAATAAGTGATCTGATCAAATTTTATCCTTTGAAATTTTTTCCTACATTCTAACGTAATAAGTATGAATTTATAGTGTAATATAAAGAACTTTTTTGTAAAATTCCTCAAAATTTTTAGGAGGCGATATGAGCAAAGAGATCAAAACCGAAACAGGCGAAATAGCACTGAAAGAGATAGAATTTAAAAGCTCAAAGTACGAAAAAATCTCGTTCAAAGACTACGAAACGCTGCTTGAAAGATATCAGATCGAGCTTTTGAAGCTGCAAAAATTCGTAAAAGAAAAAGGCTTAAAAATTTTGATTTTGATGGAGGGGCGCGACGCGGCGGGCAAAGGCGGCACGATCAAGCGTTTAACCGAGCATCTAAATCCACGCGGATGCCGCATCGTAGCGCTCGAAAAGCCGAGCAACGTCGAAAAGACGCAGTGGTACTTCCAGCGATACGTCGCGCACCTACCCAGCGGCGGCGAGATCACGATATTTGACCGCAGCTGGTACAACCGCGCGATGGTTGAGCCGGTGATGGGCTTTTGCACGCACGCCGAGCACAAAGATTTCCTGCGCCAAGTGCCTAAATTTGAGGAGCTTTTGGTAAGTGCGGGGATAATTTTGTTTAAATTTTACTTCTCAGTCTCCAAAGAGGAGCAAAAAAGGCGCTTTGAATCGCGCCGTACCGATCCGCTGAAGCAATATAAACTCTCGCCGGTGGATGCGAGATCGCAGGAGCTGTGGAATCAATACACGCTCGCAAAATACTCGATGCTGCTCGCTTCAAATACCGAGTTTGCGCCGTGGACGATCCTAGATAGCAACGACAAAAAGATCGCGCGGCTAAACGCCTTCCGCTGCATCCTCTCACGCATAGACTATCCTGAAAAGATCGATGCAAAGGAGCTTGCAGTGGATCCGAACCTCGTGCGAAACGGCGCCAGGGAGATAGTGCTAATGGAGGACAGCCAAAAAAGCGAGGCTTGGCGCAAGCTGGAAAGCCCCTCCCGCAAGAACAAGAAGGATAAGAAAAAGGGTTGAATCTTGCCAATGGAGATTACTCGCTAAGAATTGCTAGGGAGACTTTACTTGCCAGGAATTGCCTCATTAGGAATTTATTTCCTAATATATAGAAATGCATTGGATTTTACAGCTTTTCATTTAAGATCTTTAGCGGGATTCCATCCCGCTGGGAATTGAAACTGCTTTTTGTGAGGCGGTAGCCGATCTCGCCGAAGGGTAGAATTCCATCCCGTTGGGAATTGAAACGCTCAAGCGGAAGAGATTGTGAAGAACTGCGAGACGTAGAATTCCATCCCGTTGGGAATTGAAACGCTCTTTGTGCCGGCAGATATGGCTCGGCATAGGGTAAAATTACATCTTGTTTGTAATTGCTACCAGAACCGATCAAAAAAATCAAATCCCGAAAGCTTCGATATGTAAAATTTCATTCTATCCCGGTTTAAAATTTAATGTGCCGTTCTATAAGATGCCTGTTTGTGCAAGCCGGTTCATCTTTACGGCATAATATGCAAAATTTTATAAAATTTTATGTTTATTTTATGCAGTATTCTGTATAATTCACACGTATAAACGAAGTGTTTTGCTATTTTTACTTATGAATAACACGATTTTTATTAATTTTATACGATTTTATGTATAATTAACGAATAAAATTGTATAATTTTCATATGTTAGAAACGAGCGATATATTCAACATTTTGCACAATGCCGTCGAAGCTAAAAACAACGGCAAAAAGATCTCGCATGCCGCGATGGCGCAGAGGTTAGGCGTGTCGATGCGGACGTATCAGGACTGGCGCTTGGGCACGACCAAGCCGCAAGCCGCGACCGCGATATGCCAGATGTTGTGCGAGCTCGATAGCGACGACGCTGCGTTTGTGCTGCATAAGATAAAAAAACTTATAGGAGAGTAGAGTGCAAAACATTACTTTGCAAGAAAAGCTGGATCTGCAGGGTGTCTTTCGCGTGATTTATGAGAAAAAAGAGTCGAAATTCGCGATTTTTTATAAGACGGTTTTGAAGAAATTTTTTAAAAATTTTAAAAAATAATTGGTGGAGGCATTTATTTATTATACTTTATGTGGCAAAGGTGGTAGTATCCATTAAATTTAGATGATTTTTCCTTTTTATGACGACCACGCCGATATTCTTTGTTTTGCAGTTTCAGAGGATGCTACCAAATTCTGCTTTATAAAATTTTTTCCATCTTTCTGCCTCTTTGGCATCATCTAAATTTAATTTTAAATTCTATACTTTGGCACATGATCTTAAATTTGTAGCGTAAATTTAATTAAAATTAATGCAGAATTCCTTCTTTAACCTAGCTTTTAAGATCCATAGCGTACATTTTTATAAATATTTTGAATTGCTATTAAATGAGTTGTATTTAAATCTATTTATATTGCGGCAAATATACAGTTCGTTAAAATTTTAATTTGTGAGTAACTCCAAAATTTCATTCGTAACCTATATTTAATATATTTGGTGGCAAATTGAAACCGAATGAAATTTCGCATAAGTGCCCCATGCTGTATCCTATCCCAGCCACAACTAATCTTTTTAAATTTTATAGCGAGATGAGAATTCTATCCATTTCCGCCGTAAAAGTTGCATCGCGTAGATCCGTTTTGATTTAAATAAGATGAATTCTGCCGCCTACGCAAATCGTGCAATAAGCCCATTTAGGCGTTTCAATTCCCAAAGGATAGAATTATTCCACATTCCTGCGGGACGCTATAAAATGCAGTGGCAGAAGTTTCAATTCCAAACGGGATGGAATTCTACAATAGAGGGTAGGTTACAAATTCCCACCAAAAGAGGTTTCAATTCCCAACGGGATGGAATTCTACTATGCGCCGATCCTATCATGGCGCAAAATACCAAGTTTCAATTCCCAAGGAGATAGATTATTCGCCCAATTTATATTAATAAAGTATTTTAGATTTACCTCGCCAAATTTGTTCCACCAAAGCGCGGAATTTACCCAGCAGGATAAATTCCGCCGAATTTTACTTCACTCTCTTTATCTCTATTTCGCCGTCACGCGCACCGATTTCGATCCGATCGCCGGTTTTGATCTCGTCGCTTAGGATCATATCGGCGATCTTATCCTCCACTAGATCGTAAAGCGCCCTGCGCAGCGGCCTTGCGCCGTATTCGATATCAAAGCCCGCCGAGGCGATGAGCTTTTTGGCATCTTCGCTCAAGCTTGCGCCAATGCCGCGGTTTGCGAGTGTTTTTTGCAGGCTCTTAAACATAATGCCCACGATTTTTATAAGATCGTCCTCGCTTAGGGCGTTGAAGATCACGATGTCGTCCAAGCGGTTGATAAATTCGGGCTTGAAATAATTTTTCAGCTCGCCCTTTATTGCCTCCTCTCGCTCTGCAAGCGCGACCTCGCGCGGCTTGTCTGCATTTTTGGCGTCAAGCTCCATAATCTTAGCCGAGCCGATATTGCTCGTTAGGATGATGATCGTGTTTTTAAAATCGACCGTAACGCCCTTATTATCGGTCGCGCGTCCGTCGTCTAAAATTCCAAGCAGGATGTTAAAAACGTCCTTGTGTGCCTTTTCGATCTCATCAAAAAGCAGCACGGAGTAGGGCTTTCTGCGCACCGCTTCGGTAAGCTGTCCGCCCTCGTCGTAGCCCACATATCCTGGAGGCGCGCCGAGCAGGCGGCTGACGCTGTGTTTTTCCATATATTCGCTCATATCAAAGCGGATCATCGCTCGCTCGTCGTCGAATAAAAATCTAGCTAAGCTCTTTGCGCTTTCGGTCTTGCCGACGCCGGTAGGGCCCAAAAACAAAAAGCTTCCGATCGGGCGGTTTTCATTCACGAGCCCCGCTTTGTTGCGCTTGACGGCGCGAGCGATGGCGTGTAGCGCCTCGTCCTGCCCCACGACGCTCTCTTTTAGATGCTCCTCGATGTGAAGGAATTTCTCCTTTTCGGAGGAGAGCATTTTACTTACCGAGATGCCCGTCCATTTGCTTAAAATTTCGGCCACGCTCTCCTCGTCCACGCGGTTTCTCAAAAGCACGCCGTTTTCTTTCATCACGTCCCATTTCGCCTCAAGCTCCTTAACCTTCGCCTGCGCGGCGGGGATCTTGCCGTATTCGATCTCGGCAGCCTTGCTAAGATCGCCGTTGCGTCTTGCTAGGCTAGCTTCGTTTTTAAGGCTATCGATTGCTTTTTTCGCCTCGCTGATGCCGCCGAATACGGACTTTTCGTTTTCAAATTTAGCCTGAAGCGCGTTTTTCTGCTCGGTTAAATTTTCGATCTCTTTGTCGATTTGCGCGAGCCGCTCGTCGTTTTTGCCGTCATCCTCCATCTTAAGGGCTTCCTTTTCGACCTGAAGTGTGAGGATGTCGCGCTTAGCCTTGGCAAGCTCGTTGGGCTCGCTTTCGATCTGCATTTTAAGCTCCGCCGCCGCTTCGTCAATGAGATCGATCGCCTTATCCGGCAGAAATCTATCGCTGATGTAGCGGTCGCTTAGCCTTGCAGCCGCCACAAGCGCGCTATCGGTGATGGTGACGTTGTGATGCACCTCTAGCCGCTCTTTTATGCCGCGCAAGATCGCCGTAGCCTCGCTCACGCTAGGCTCCGCGACCGTCACGGGCTGGAAGCGGCGCTGAAGCGCAGCGTCTTTTTCAAAATACTTTCGGTACTCTTTCAGCGTCGTAGCGCCGATCGCATGTAGCTCGCCGCGCGCAAGGGCGGGCTTTAGGATGTTTGCGGCATCCATCGAGCCTTCGCTTGCGCCCGCGCCTACGATGGTGTGAATTTCATCGATGAAAAGCACGACGTTTGCGGCTTTTACGACCTCGTTTATGACGGCTTTGAGTCTATCTTCAAACTCGCCGCGGTACTTTGCGCCCGCGATCAGCGCACTCATATCAAGCGCGATGACGCGTTTGTTTTGCAGGCTGAGCGGTACCTCTTTTTTGGCGATCAGTTGTGCAAGACCCTCGACGACCGCGGTTTTTCCAACGCCCGGCTCGCCGAGTAGGATGGGGTTGTTTTTCGTCTTGCGGATTAAAATTTGCATCATTCGCGAAATAACCTCGTCGCGACCGATTACCGGATCAAGCTCGCCCGCGATTGCCTTGGCGGTGAGATCGACGCCGAATTTACTAAGCGCTTCAAGCGTCTCGTCGGCGGTTTGCGAATCGATGCTTTTACCGCCGCGAAGCGCCTCTAGCTCCTTTTTGATCTCGCTAAGATCTGCAAATTTAGACAGAATTTTCTTTAGCGGATCAGCGTTTAAATTTGCGATCAGCCAGGTATCTACGGCGATAAATTTATCGCCCGAGCTCGTCATCAGCCCTTTTGCGAGCTCTAGGGAGTTCATCAGCTCGCGCGAGATTCGCACGTTTTCCTTCGTGACATTTGAGCTCGTAGGCAAATTTGAAATTTCGCTTTTGATCTCAAGCTCGACCGCGGTTTTTTCGATGCTAAATTTATTAAAAATTTGATTTAGCACCGAGCCGCTGTCGGCTACCAAAGCCCAGAGCATGTGCAATACGCCCACTTCGCTATTTTTGGAATGGATCGCCAAAGAAACGCTGCTTTCGAGCAAAGAGCGCATTTTATCGGTTAAAATTTCAATAGTTTCATTCATAAATTTTCTCCTAAAGTTGAAGTTGATTGCATTATATAACTTTAGTGTCTTTATGTCAAGGTTTTTTAGTGAGATTTTAAAATTTTCGCTTTAAATTTATCTGTAAACGCGCAAATTTCGTATGAAATTTACCTTATTTTTAGCCAATTTTCTATAAAATTCACTCCATTTTACTTTCAAGGATAAACTTTGCGACAAAAACACCTCTTTTTCGGCTTGGGATTCATATTTTCTCTATTTTTAGGCGTTAGTTTTTTTACCGGAAATTTACAAGCCAGAGAGGTCAACGCGACCAAAAAGCCAGACAGCGAAAAAACGCGTCTGGAGGCGCTAGCTAAGCTTACCAAAACACTTGCGATCGTCGAAAACAATTATGTCGATGAGATGACATTCTCGGAGCTTGTGGACAAGACGATCTCGGGGCTTATGAATAACCTCGACGCGCACTCAAGCTATATGGACGAAAAGGCGTTTAACGACACGAAAGTCCAGACCGAGGGCGAGTTCGGTGGGCTTGGAATTCAAGTGGGTATGAAAGACGGCGCTCTAACCGTCATCTCGCCTATCGAGGGCACTCCTGCCGACAAGAAAGGCATTCAGGCCAACGACGTGATATTGCGTATCGACGGCAATGCGACCTTCGGCATTACGATCGACGATGCGGTCTCGAAGATGCGCGGCAAGCCGAAAACCAAAATCACTCTAACGATTGTACGCAAAGGCGTTAGCAAGCCTTTCGACGTCGAGATCATACGCGACATAATCAAAGTGGAATCGGTTTATGCCAAGATGATCGAGGATGATAAAATTTTATATCTGCGCGTTACGAATTTCGATCAGCACGTAGTTTCAGACGCGAGCAAATTTATAAAAGAGCACAGAGACGCCAAGGGTATTATTTTGGATCTGCGAAACAACCCGGGCGGGCTTTTGGATCAAGCGATCGGACTTGTGAATTTATTCGTCGGCAAAGGTCTTATTGTCTCTCAAAAAGGGCGCGCGAAAAACGAAACTGAAGCGCATAACGCCGATCCTAAAAAGAAGATCACCGATCTGCCGCTCGTGGTTTTGGTTAATGGCGGCAGCGCAAGCGCAAGCGAGATCGTAAGCGGCTCGCTTCAGGATCTAAAGCGCGCTGTGTTGGTCGGTGAAAAAACTTTTGGCAAGGGAAGCGTGCAGGTGATCCTCCCGATCGAGGATAAAGAAGCCTTGCGACTAACCATAGCGCGTTACTATCTATCAAGCGGCCGCACTATCCAAGCGGTGGGCGTGACGCCTGATCTCATAGTGGCGCCGGGCAAGGTGCCGAGCCGTGACGAGGATGAATTCTCGTTAAAAGAAGCTGATCTTAAAAAGCACCTAAAAAGCGAGCTTGCTAAGGTTGAGACCGATAAAAAAGAGAAAAAAGACGAGCAGAAAAAGGATGAGAAAAATTTCATAACAGCAGAGCAGATTAATAATGATATCCAGTTAAAAACCGCAATAGACGCGATAAAAATTCTAAACATCAAGTAAGGAGAGTGTGATGCAAGCTACCAAAAAAGAGCTTATCTACGAAGGCAAGGGCAAAAAGATGTGGTCGGTTAACGAAAGTGACGACCTTTTAATCTCGGAATTTAAAGATTCGCTGACGGCGTTTAACGGCGTCAAAAAAGCCGAAGAGAGCGGCAAAGGCGCGCTGAATTGCAAAATTTCGACGCTGATTTTTGATCTGCTTAAAAAGCACGGCATCGCCACCGCGCTTGTTGAGACGATCAGTCCGACCGAGCAGCTCGTAAAAAAATGCAAGATTTTCCCTCTTGAGATCATCGCTCGCAATATTGCCACCGGCTCGCTTACAAAGCGCCTAGGCATCAAAGAGGGCACGAAGCTTCCGTTTGCTCTGGTAGAGTTTTGCTACAAAGACGACGAGCTGGGCGATCCGATCCTAAACGACGAGCATTGCTTGCTGCTTGGCGCCGTAAAGAGCCAAAGCGAGCTTGACGAGCTCAAAAAGATCGCACGCAAGATCAATGAAATCTTGATTAAATTTTTCGACGAGCGAAATTTGAAGCTCGTGGATTTCAAAATCGAGCTTGGCAGGGATAAGGACGGCAATATTCTACTTGCAGACGAGATCAGCCCCGATAGCTGCCGCTTTTGGGATAAACAGACCGACAAAAAGCTCGATAAGGACGTATTTAGACAGGATCTCGGTAGCGTAAAAGTGGCCTACGAAGAGGTCTTGCGTAGAATTTTAGGATAAGCGATGAAGGTAATCGTAAACGTAAGGCTTAAGCAGGGCGTGCTCGATCCGCAGGGCAAGGCGGTTTTGCACGCCCTTGCTGCGCTTGGATTTAGCGGCGTGCGAGATGTGCGCGTAGCCAAACAGATCGTACTTGAGCTAGATGGCGAGGATAGGGATAAAATTTATGCCGATGTCGCTAGGATGTGCGATGAAATTTTGGCAAACACCATCATCGAAGACTACGAGATCGTGATATGAAGGTAGCGATCGTCAATTTCCCAGGCACCAACTGCGAGCGCGACAGCAAATACGCCTTTGATAAGCTTGGTTGCGAAACGCAGATAATCTGGCATAAAGAAATCGACATAAATGCCGATCTGATCGTGCTTCCCGGCGGCTTTAGCCACGGAGATTATCTGCGGACGGCTGCTATTGCCAAATTTAGCCCGGTGATGAAGGCGGTTCTCGCTCATGCTGCGCGCGGCGGCTATATCTTAGGCATCTGTAATGGCTTTCAGATGCTTTTGGAGCTAGGCTTGCTCGCAGGCGCGATGAATAAAAATATAAATTTAAGCTTTATCTCAAAATTTCACAATTTGCGCGTCGTTTCAAACGATAATAAATTTCTGCACTGTTGCGATAAGGGCGAAATTTTAAATATCCCGATCGCGCATGGCGAGGGAAACTATTATGCGTCTGCGGATACGCTGAAATCGCTATACGACGAGGACTGTGTGCTTTTGAAATACTGCGATGCAAAAGGCGCGGATCTAAATCCAAACGGCTCAGTGGACGCAATCGCCGGGATTTGCGATAAAAACAAAAAGATTTTCGGCCTGATGCCGCATCCTGAGCGCGCGATAGAGCCTATTTTAGGCGGCACAGACGGAGAGAAAATGCTAAAAGGCTTAATTTGCTAAAAAAAATTCTTACTATTTTAGGTGTCTGCACGCTTGCGTTTGCTGCGCCGGAGATTGAGATCGATTCGCTTGATGATCTAAGTAAATACGCACCGAAAAAAGCTGAGGATAAGCCCGACGAGCCGCAGACGCGCGATAATTCCAAGGTGATGCTGAAGTATAATAAAAAAGAGGTTATGTCGATGGATAATCTAAGCATCGACGATCTTAAGGCTTTGGCGCCTACTAACGAAGTCGATCTTGATGTATCCGACGATAAGGTCTATCAGGACATTAAGCCTAAGGAGCTTACGCTAAAAGCCAGCGGGATGCCTAGGAAGGTGTATTGCAATCAAATTTTTAAGATTGATTTCGCCGTATATTTGGGGCAGAAAATCACCGTTAAGCCAAAGCTAGAGATCAGCCGCACCAACGGTATGAAGTGGCTTAATGCCGACAATCTTACGTGGATTGAGGGCGACGAGATGTTTGAGACGACGCTGTGGTTTGCGGCAAGCGATAAGAGCGATAAGATAAATGAGCTCGTTTTGACGCTGCAGCGTAACGGAGAATTTTTTGAAAAAAGCTCTATCAAACCTGATAATCCGGAATTTATGAAGCTTGATACGAAGCCTAATTTTTCGCATATCGTAGCCGACGAGTTGAAACTTAAAAACTACAAAACTACAAAATTTGACGACGCTTCAAATTTACTCACGCTTGATCTTGGTATCCGAAACGGCGCAATCAGCGCTTTTAGTATCGATAATCCAGCCATTATCAAGCAGGGTGTGGATTCCGTACGCGGCACATACGCAAGTCAGAGTGGATATTATTTCGCCGTCGTGGATAAAAATATCACAAATTTAGACTTCAGCTATTTCAATCTTAATACTAAAAAATTTGAAAATTTCGGTCTTGAGCTTAATCCGCGCGCCGAGGATCTTAGCACGCAGATCGGGCTAAATCCGAAAGAGAGCAAGTTCGAAGCCTATAAGCAGATCGCGATCTACACGCTAGCTGCTGTGCTTTTGGTGATGTTTCTGCTTAGTAAAAATATCACGCCGCTTATCTTTGCGGTGCTGATTTTGGCGGTAAATTTCTATGCGCAAAGGCCTTACGGCACGGGCAGTATCGCGCAAAATTCCCCGGTTAGAATTTTGCCTATGCAAAGCTCCACCGTGTTTTACGTGACTAAAAATCCCGAAAAGGTTGAAATTTTAGGCACTAATAAGGAATTTTATAAAATCATGCTGGGCGGCAACAAGATCGGCTGGGTTAAAAAAGATGAGCTTAGCAAGGATTAGAGCGCTATTTTACGCGATTTGGTTTATTTTTACCGTCGTTTGCGTCGTGATCGCCATGGCGGTGAAAAACTCCTCTCATCGCCGCTTTCGCCGCATTTGGGGGCGCTTCCAGCGCTACGGCATTGGATACGATATCCAGATCATAGGTACCCCCGATCCGCGCGCGCAGCTAGTAATCGCCAACCACCAAAGCATAATGGATATCGTCGTGCTCGAAGAAACCCATCCTGCCGATATCTGTTGGATCGCTAAAAAGGAGATCGCAGACATCCCTATTATTGGCAAAATCATCACTCTTCCGAAGATGATCCAAGTCGATCGCTCAAATCCGCGCGATCTGGTGCGGATCGTGCACGAAGTGCAGCAGCGCGTGAGCGAAGGGCGCGTCATCACGATGTTTCCCGAGGGTACCAGACATCGCGGCACGCAGCTTTTGCAATTCCAAAGCGGCGCCAAAGCGATCGTTAGCAAGCTTGGTCTGCGCGTCCAGCCCGTGGTGCTTATCGGCACGCAGCACATCGCAAACTCTCACGATTTCACCGTCCACAGCGGACACATCAAAATCATCTACCTAGACCTGCTCGACACGAGCGATAAAGATTGGCTGCAGCACGCCAGAGACACGATGCAAGCCGTAATCGACGAAAACGAAACCGCCGAAGCGTAGGCAGAATTCATAAATTTATCGATGAAATTTAAACGCGACTTTTGTTAGTTCGCGCGATTTCTGCGCGACGGCGCGTTTATTTGCGCTTTGATTTGCGGCGTGGAATTTTAAAATTTCGTCCGTTTGCGTAGATGACAGAATTTATAAAATTTTATCTCGCACAAGCCCGCGCGATTTTTGGCGGCCGCAAATGGAATTTAGCGGCGGATTGTGGAGTTTTCATACGCGGTACGTGCGCGGCGAACGGCTAAATTTTAAAATTTCATCTAAGCGGCAGGCGGCGAGTTATCGGCGAGAGACCCGCAAGAAAACAGCGCCTGTATAAAAGCGAAATTTTAAAATTTGCGCGGCGCGGCAAGATAAAATTTAGCGTATATTTAGCCATTTGCGCAAATGGCTAAACGATTTGTCGCAAGAGCAAAGGCGGCGGCAACCCGCAAGCAGTCTTAAAATTTTAAATTCTTAAGGAGGAGAGAGTGGCGTTTGTTACAGAGGAAATTTCAAAAGAGGATATCGAGAAATACGATTTGCTAAAACCGTGCAATGAGATATGTGGAAAATATCATCAGGGTGAGCTTGATTGGGTAGATTTAAATTCGAGAGATTGGTGCATAGATCGAGATAGGGGTATTTGGCTTTTTGTAGTGCGTAGTATTATTATTGGGGATCCAAGAGATATGAATTATAGCGGCGAAGTTATATGGATCTTGCACTACAAGGGTAAAGATATAGAAATCGATCTGAGGAATATACATAATGAATATACCGGTAAAAAAGATACGGATAATCCGTTTATACTAATATATGAACTGGAATCTATAAGAAGCGATCTTGGGGATATAACAAAGCAGGAGATTGTAGATATTTTAAAAGAAATTTTAAATGAGTTTAAGGGAGGAGACGTTATAACGTATTTTATCCCTAAAGAGAATATTCAAGTAATTTTCAGATCTAAAATTTAAAGAAAAGGAGATAAGGTGGCGTTTGTTACAGAGCGTATTTCAAAAG
Organism: uncultured Campylobacter sp.; assembly: GCF_938030145.1. Taxonomy (GTDB): domain Bacteria; phylum Campylobacterota; class Campylobacteria; order Campylobacterales; family Campylobacteraceae; genus Campylobacter_B. The sequence continues at coordinate 19,443 of NZ_CALHGM010000022.1, read as the reverse complement.
AGGATATTGAAAAATATAGTTTATTGGAAACGATAAACAAAATACGCAAAAAATATGATGATGATGAAATTAGTCTATGGTTCCTAGAAAGATTAGATTGGTGTATAGACCGAGAAAATAACACTTGGCTAATTCGTATATTGCATGATCATTTAAGAGATATAGGAGATTATGCCTTAACTAAAACGATATGGTTATTGCATTATAAAAGTAACGATATAGAGCTGGACTTGAGGCGGATTTTTAATGATGAAACGATTGGCGATCCGCATAGAATTATTTATGAGCTTCACGATATAAAAACAGATGCCGAGAATACAACCAGCGATGAAATTATAGATATTTTGAGAAAAATTTTAAACATATATGGCGGTGGCGGAGTTGGACTAGAAAATTTTACTTTAAAAGAGAAATTAAAGGTAAGCTTTAATAGTCAATTTATAGCAAAGTAAGAATACGAGCCACAAGGCAAAACAAGCAAATACCGAATTAAAGAAATAGTAGATGATTAAACCGCCTGCGATTAAGAAAACTATTTGCTTTATGCCGATCATCAATATACAGTCGATTTAAAATTTTACCGTCGTAATAGGATAAATTTTAAAACCTCGTCCGCTTAAATCAGCGTCGGCTTTAACTTGCGTGCCGAAAAGTCGGGCCTCTCGCCGCGAGCTAGAGCGATGAGCTCATCCGTCGCGATTAGATAAAAGCCCGCGAGACCTCTGCCGAAAAGCCTTTGGATTTCATCGCTTCTGCCGTCTAAAAAATCAAGCGCAAGCTTGGAATTCAGTAGCAAAAAATCGCTTCCGCTATCAAACGCGTCAAATAAAATTTCGCCCCCCAGCCGCAGCGCGCACTCCCGTTCGCGCTCATATATCTGCGCTCCAAGCGGCGCGCCTTCGCAGCCAAAGTGCACGATCTGCGCGCCCAGCCTGCTAGCCAGCTCCTCCGCAGCCTCGTCGTACCACACGGCGACGTTAAAGCCGCTAAAATTGTGCTTCGCGCCCGCTGCGTCAAATTCCGCCATGCTCTGCGCGCTTAAAATTTTATTGCTGCGCGCGGGCTCGTATTTTAAAATATCGCAAAACGCCCTGTATGCCGCGCGGTCGTCAAACTCCATCCCCACGGCGTCGCACTTCGTAAAATACGCCATCTGCGGCTCGATGATCTCTAAAACCCTCATACGCTCGCTCGGGTGCGTCTGCATCAGGCGGTGCGCGAAGATAAAGGCGCTGTTGCCCAAGAACTCCTGCGAGCATGCGGGGATTTTCGTCGAGTAAAAATAAGGCGCGAGGCTTTTGTAAAACTCGAAATCAGCAGCGTCCGCGATGCTCTCGAAAGCTTTAAATTTATCCAAAAACGCCCTCGGCTCGCAGCGCAGATCTTTAATCGACTCTTTTTCGCTAAGAGGGGCTATGATTAGCTCGCTTCCAAAGTGCGCTATCAGCGTATCTAGCGGCTCTTTTACGCTTACCGCGGTGCCGCCGATTTTTACAAATTCCACCCCCTGTGCGCTAAAATAGGGATCGTGCGCGTAGATGTCGTCAAGCAGCGCCGCAAGATCGGCAAAGGGCGCGCTTTCATAAACATAGGGTTTGAAGTAGCTTGTGACGTCGCAGCGAGGATCGAAGCGAAAGAGCCTGATTAGCATTTTTCATCCTTTTTTTATGGCGAATGATACTAGAATTTGCCTTAATAATGAGTTTTTTAGGCTCAATTTTATAAAATTGAGCCTTAGATTAACGCAAAGGCCGGCTATGAAAAATTTATACACCCTAAATCACGCGCCGATAAATGCGCATTTTAGTAAAAACTCCAGCGATTTCGTCGTGCGCGAAGTGCCGCTTTACGAGCCTAGTGGTGAAGGCGAGCACTGCATTTTGCTGCTGCAAAAAAAGGGCATCAGCACGCACGAGGCGTTGCGGATTTTAAGCGAGTGCACGGGTGCAAAGATGCGCGAGTTCGGCTACGCGGGGCTTAAGGACAAGCAGGGGCTTACGACGCAGCACGTTAGCATGCCTGCTAAATTTGAGCCTGCGCTGGGCGGATTTTCGCACGAGAGCCTTAAAATTTTAAGCGTGCAAAGGCACAAAAACAAGCTTAAAATCGGACATCTAAAGGGCAACGACTTTTTCATCCGCCTAAAAAAGGTCCTGCCACCCGACGCCGTCAAGCTCACAGCCGCGCTAGATACGCTAGAGCGCGAGGGCTTTGCGAACTACTTCGGCTATCAGCGCTTCGGCAAGTTCGGCGACAACGCAGCTCAGGGCGAGGAGGTGCTGCGCGGACAGAGGCGGCTTAAAAACCCAAAAATGCGCGACTTTCTAATCAGCGCCTATCAGAGCGAGCTTTTCAATCGCTGGCTTAGCGAGCGGGTCGAAATTTCAAAATTTGCCGCGGAATTTAGCCTTGGAGAGTTTGCTAAAATTTATGGGCTAAGCAAGGAGGAGGCGCGCGAGATCGTGGCTCAGCCGCAGTTTTTTAAGCTGCTAAGAGGCGAGATTTTAGGACATTTTCCGCACGGCGTGTTTTTTAGCTGCGACGATCTGGGCGCGGAGTGCGAGCGGTTTGCGAGGCGAGAAATCACGAGCGCAGGCCTTATCGCGGGGCGAGCGAAGCTGCGAGCTAGCGGGCTTGGCGGCAGATTTGAAGATGAGATTTTCGCGCCTGCTCGCGAGCTTGAGGCGCAAATGAACGGCTCGCGCAGGTTTGCGTGGAGCTTTATGGAGCGCGTGCAGCACGCCTACGATGTGCAAAATGCGCATTTTAGCTTCAGTTTTTACCTGCCGAAAGGCTCTTACGCGACGGTCGTTTTGGAAGAAATTTTGCACCGAAATGTATTCGAAGGCGCCGCGACGGACGAGGATTGAGCTGCATCGCGCCGCAGGGTAAGACTCGTGCCGCACCACGTCAAATCGCGGCCGCGGAGTAGGGCTCACGCCGCACTTGCGCTACGACGCGCCGCACTGCGTCGCGAATTAGGGCTCGCGCGTCCCATGTCACGCCCACGTCAAATCACGCCATATCGCGCGGAATTTTACGGAATTTCAAAACCAGCTACGTGGGTTTAAATTTGCGCGGTAGATAAAATTTTATGAAATTTCGTGAAATTTCATCGTAGGAAGCGCGCCGTTTTGCCTAAGCCATAGAATTTAAAATTTTATTCTGCTCGGCCGTAGGTAAAATTTGCTAAATTTCACCTTTTTATAGTTGTCCAAATTTATTTTCGTCAATAACCAGCAAAATATTATTAAGCTTAAAATCGCTTAAGTCTTTTATCTACTATCGCTCGTTTACCATATTTTCAAAAAAATTATTCTCTTCCCAAAAGTAGCATTCTAACATTTTTAAAATTCCATTTTCCAAAAGAACCATTGCTCCTCCAATGTTTTCATTAGAAAGCGTTAAATTTACATTGCCGATAAAACCGTTGTTTTTGCTTTTTTCTAATATTTTTTTACACTTGAAATGGCAATAATATCCGGCTGTCGAAACCTCTCTTTTTGTAATTTTTGAATTTTTAAACTGCTCATAAAGCGCATAATCGCTTAAATCATCACTTATTAGCTTAATAATTTCAGCTTCGATATTTGCAATATCCGTAAAATTATCAAGGGATAAACATCGTTCCGATTTTTGGTTTTCCATTTTTTATAACTCCACGTACAGTAATTTCATAGCCTTTAATATTGACTTTATGACCATTAGTAAAATTATTTGGCAACTTACTATTTGCCATATCTTTTTCAAGTTTTTTAATTATAGCATTATAAGCTTGTTGTTGATTATTTTCAAATTTATTTAAAAAATCATCTAATTTATGCTCTTTTTTGTTAAAGATGTGATTTAATTTATTAGCTTCTTTATCGTCGTCATCCTCCAGCGGCAATGGTGCAGGGCCGGGAGTTTATACTTGCTCACGCCAAAAATTCCACCCCTTAAATTCCGCGCGCCGCAAAATTTAAGCCAAAAAAGCTATAATTGCGCTCGGGTGTGGCGTGCGGTCGCTCCGCAAGGAGAGGAAAGTCCGAGCTGCGATAAGACAAGGTTGCGTCTAACGGACGCCGGGGGCAACCCTAGGGAAAGTACAACAGAAAGCAAACCGCCGCGCAAGCGGTAAGGGTGAAAGGGCGGGGTAAGAGCCCACCGCGCGCGTGGAGACACGAGCGGCAATGCAAACCCAACCTGCAGCAAGAACGGGTGGTTTCGTCTTATATTCGAACCGTTCGCTCGAACCGATTTGCAAAAATCGGTCTAGATAAATGACCGCTGTAACGGAACTCGGCTTATAACCACACCTCTTTTTACGCCGAATTTATTTACTTGAAATAAGGAAAGAATTTTGAAAAGCTTAATTTTATGTGGTGCGTTTTGCGCCGTCGTTTTAGGGCTCGGAGGCTGCGCGAGTGCAGGTCCTGATAAGTCAATAATATTGCAGGGTGACGCCCATGATCGTGCTTGTGCGGAGGTTTATGGGCGCTACAAAGAGCTAGAGGCGAAGCTTTTGGCGGTAGAGGATCGATACGCAAACCCAAGCGTCGCGAACGATTATATACAGGCTTACGACGAGTACGAGCGCACCATCGCCTACTACAACGAAAATTGCGCGACCGATAAGTAGCAGCGCTGATTTGGTGCGGTTGTACGGCTGTATCGCAGCGGTGCAAAGCACTTAAAATTTTATAAAATCTCTAAAAACTATTGAAAATTTTGCGTCAAGCAAAAAAATATCTAAAATTTATTACGTACGTTTGGATCTAGCGATACAAAGTCGTGGCGTGAAGCATGGGCACGATGTCTATTCATGCCCGTATTTAGCTTGGTGCGCCAAGTTGCGGTAATCATATAACGGCGCCACATACGCGCGCATTGGCTAAGGAGCGCGCAATTTATTAATCGAATCGGCGCGAAGCCTTGAAGTTGCGAAGTCGCGCTCAAAAATTCCGTCGCGCGGATTTGAATTAGTGGCTTGAAGTGGCAAAGCAATACCCCAAAATTTAGCTGCGAGGCGGACGACGAACGATTTATTAATCGGATCGGTATAAAGTCGCACTAAAAATTCCGTCGAGTGGAGTTGGCTGTTATGCCCGTTTATGCGTCTGTCAAAGCCTCGCAGCCTCAATATAAATAATTTCATCGAGTAGATTTGAATTGGCGCCTAGGCGCTTGGATCGATCGTAAAATCAGGTCTCAAAAATCCTGTTACTCGGGTTTGACCTGCTGCGCGATTTTCGCGGCATATAAAGGCGGTAAAACGAGATCGTTAGGATAGCTTTAAGGTGCAGTGCGATTTTTTCGCTTGGCATGCGGTTTTTACGTTCGGTAATTTTAATTTGCGCGCAGAATTTAGACGTTCAGTTATTTTGGATTGCAAAGGTGAGCTTTGGAATTTTTAGCGCGAAGGTATTTGGCGAATTTGCAGTGCCATGGCTTTGATTTTTGTCGAGAAATTTTAGAATTTTATGATTTCGCAGGAGAATTTTGTGTGTTTTGGTGTCGCGTCGAACTTAAAATTTCATCTTGCCGCCGTGTAAAATTGCGCGCCTAATCTTTTTGTATTTTTAAATACGGCGTATGTTTTGAGATTTGTACCCGTTTTTGAAATTTTACTCCGAATAAACGTTGGATTCACAAAATAAGTCGCCCGGTGGATAATTTTAAAAAGCCGTGCAAGCCTGCAATGCAAAAGCTAAAGTTTTATGATAGGCAGAGTTTAAGGTCTTTGCCGATAATTTAGCCGCTCAGAATGCTACGACTTTAAAATTTCGCGAGTTAAATTTAAAATTTACGCCGCTTGCTGTGGCTGGTAAAATTTCGCAAGTTAAATTGCGCTTAAATTTTACGAATGGCGACAGAAATATTCGGCGCAGAATTTTATTTGGCTTGTTTATGCGGAGCGAGGGTTTAAGCTTGCAAGTAACCGCGATTTTTGCTTTACGCTTGCACCAACCGCCCAAAGTACCACCGCGTATTAGTGCGATGTTTATCTTGACTACGCTTTAATGCGCGAGGTTTTTGTGTCGCCGTAAAATGCAAATTTACGAGCTTTTGGGATTGCAGATTAATTTTGCGTGCTTGCAGATCGCTTTTGAAATTTTGTCAAAATCTGAAATTATATCCGCGCAACGCCCATAAATTTCTTAGCGTCAAACGGCTAATCCTGCTCGCAGCGCTATTGTCTTAAATTCGTAGTGCCTATAAGCCGCTTTTTAAAGTTTCGCCAAAATACGAAATTTCGCTCATGAATCATGAATTTCACCTCTGAAATGTAGAATTTGCCCACGACCGCAAATTTACGCATGCAATATGTGGCGTCAAATTTTGTTTCGGTATAGCAGCGCTGAATTTCTGGAGCGGAAAGCGTAGCGATTGATCTTACTCACATCGTGACGAGGGCGTTTAATGCTTAAGCGGATTGAATTAGCTCGCGCGCCCATGAAATTTAGTTAATCAAATTTTATGCGTGTCAGACAGCCTTTGAATTCTGCTTGCTCGCGTAACAAATCCATTAAGCTGAGTTTTAAATTCCGTCTATCTACCCCAAATGGGAATTTTATTTGCAAAATAGGCGAGGTGCAAATTTAATTTGAATGCCACTCGCCCACCTGTGGAATTCCGCCGCGTTATAAGCTTGCTAAAGCACTCCAAGCTGCATTGTACGCTACGTTTGCCCGCCTCACAGTTCGCTAAAACGCTCAAAGCGGGCTTTTAGAGATTTTGTATTTTTGTTTAAAAGCTCTGCTTGCACGGCGAGCTTATCTGCGTATGTTTGAAGCGCCGTCGTATACTTAGCATGCGCCTCAAAGTCCGATTTTAGCGCGTAAATTTCATCTTTTACCGATTTTATATTTTGCGCGAGCGCCTCGTCTTTTACGAAGGTGCGGATCGTGCCTAAAAGCGCCAGTAGCGTCGTGGGCGATGCCGCAAAAATGCCGATTTGCGCGCAGTATTCAAGCACCTGCGGCAGCTTCTCGCAGACGTAGACGAAAACCGCCTCGCTGGGCACGAATAGCACCGCAAACTCCGTGCTAAGAGGCGGTATGATGTATTTCTCCGCGATATCTGCGGCGTGCTTTTTCATATCAGCGGCGAGTTGCTTATCCGCACTAGCAAGCGCTGCGGCGTCGTTTGAGGCGGAGGCGGCGATAATTTTTTCATAGCTTTGAAGTGGGAATTTTGAGTCGATGCAAAGGATTTTTCCTTTTGCGATATGCAGCGCGCAGTCTGCGATCCTGCCGTTTGGTAGGTGCTTTTGCAGCTCATAAAATGCGGTGTTTTGCCCATAGATCATCGATAAAATTCTCTCTAATCGGTACTCGCCGAAGTTGCCACGCAGCTTGACGTTGCCTAAAATCGAGTTTAGCCTTGCGATTTCGTCGCGCACCTGCAGTGAAGTTTTATTTTGCTCGCTCATTCGCGCTAAATTTTCCGCTATGTCCTTAAAGCCACGATCTAGCGAGCTTAAATTCTCGCTAAGCGCGCTATTTTGGCGCTGCAACCCCTCGCCTAGGGATCTATTAAGATAATAGAGCTTATCGTTAAAGCCGTCGTTTAGGCTTTGATTTAGCTTAAAAAGCTCGGCACTTGCTCTCGCACTTTGAGTCGTGAGCCTTTCACTTAAAAGCTCGCTAAGCGCGGAGTTTGCATCGCTTATGCGGCGGTTTTGTAGCACGAGCGCGATCAGCAGGGCAAGCACTAGCGCAGCAAAAAATGCAAACGCCGCGAGCAAAATCCCATCAGCGCCCATTTTCTTGCACGCTTTGTGGATCTAAAATTTCATTTTTATAGCGTAGATATTCGATGTCGTTGTTAAGCGCGCGATTTTCCTCAAGCAAAACCTCGTGTTTAGTGCGAAGAGCGGCGATGTCGCGGCTGATGTAATAAATTTCGTTGCGGATGTAAATCGCCGGCACCGTCAGCAAAAACGCAAATCCGATCAGCAGATAAACGACTAAAAGCTGATAAAGCGTGAGATTTTTCTCCTTTTTTTTCTCGGCATCGTAGTTGCGTAGTAGCTCGTCTTGTGCGCCCGCGAAACTGCCGTAACCGCGTCCTTCAGCAAGGCTTGCATAATCATGCGCGCCCATATCCGCGTAATTTTGATTTTGCGTGCCTGTAAAGTTCGCACCCGCAAACGCCGCGTAATCCGCCTTGCCGACAAAATTGGCGCCTGCGAAATCGCCGTAGCTCGCTCCGGTTGCGGATTTCTCGCTGCCTCGATTGGCTAAAAGATTTGTGTCGTCGCGTCCTTTAAATTTTGCTTTGTTGCTTTTATTAAATTTTGTTCCGCCGCTTTCTGAATTTAGGTAGTTTTGGGTGTTTGTAAAGCCTGAACTTTCGAATCCCAAGCTAGTAAAATCGTCGTAACCGCCCGCTGCGCTCGCGTAGTTTCGTTTTACGGAAAGATCCGCGGCAAGCTTATCCTCTAGCTCCTCATCCGTCAGATCCTCCATAGCTCGTCTTTTCGCAAGCTCTATGCCCGCTAGATCGGATGTTCCTGCGAAGTCGTGTCCGTCATCGTCTTCGGCAAAATATTCATATTTATTCATCTAAAATCTCCATAAATTTAAAACCACGGTCTTATCTTTACTCGCCGCCAAAGCGCTTGCGTCAAGATAAATTCTGCTCGAAACCCGCAGCTCGCCTGCGCCCAGCAATGAGCCGTTAAGGTAAAATTTAAAAGCAAAGCTACGAGCAAAATTTTTATTTGCAATTTTACCTCGGTAAATGGAATTTTATCTTAACTTGCCAAATTCTATCTCGGCCAGCAAAGGCAAATTTTAATTTAGCGGCTATTTTTGTTAATTTTACTCGCTCTTTATTATGATACTGTATAGCAGCGGAAGCTACAAAAGGAAGCATCGTGTTAGTTTTGCTCGCCTTTGCATCGCCTGCTTGGGAAATTCATTTTGACAGGTAAAAATCGAGCTCACTTTACCGAGATTGACTATTTATAAAATTTTGTCAAATCATCTGAAAAACCGCTTAAAATTTTTACTGCGTCTTCGATGCGCCTTAAAACGTTAAGCGTAGATATTTATTTGCAAGATAAGCTCTATCATTAAAATGTCAATGAAACTACTGCTCGCTTACAAAATTTCGTTAAAGCAAAGGGCGAGATTTGGCATTACGCCGCTTGCTTTAGGCGCCAAATTGTAACTCTCGCTCGGTTCTGTATTGCGCTGTCACTTAGCTTTTAAAATATGCAGCAGCTAAATCTCATAAAATTATACATTAAATTTAGCGTAAAATTCAACGTTAAATTTTATGATTTAGACATTGCGCGTTCGAAGTAACGCTGAAAATATCATAAATTCTAAAGCGAATCTTTGAAAGCTGAATTTCAAAATTCCGTAAAATTTTAAAATTTAATGCCTGCAAATCTATAAATTTTACAAAATTTCGTCAAAATTTAAAATTCATAGCAAGCAAAGGCGGTTATTTTAGCCGAAAAATTCTAAGCTTCGCGCTCGCTGCTCGAGAATTTTGTGCGAGTTCCTGCGCATCCGCCGTTATAGGGCTTTTAGTTAGGATTTTGCCTAACGAATGCCCGCCGCCGCATTCGCAGCGCATAAACTCGCTAGGACAGACGCAATCGCGCTCCCACGCTCTAAATTGCTCCTTTACTATGCGATCTTCAAGCGAATGGAATGAAATTATAGCGACAGTTGCATTAGTTAGAATTGAATCACGCGATTTTTGCTCAATGAGCGCCAGCAGGCGCTTTAGTTCGCTAAGCTCGTCGTTTACCTCGATGCGGATCGCCTGAAATGCTAGCGTAGCCGTGCTGATGCTACGCCCTTTAACGGGCTTCGTTCCGATTAAATTTGCCAAAGCTTTGGCGCTTGTTAGTGGTGCGTTAGCCCGCGCAGTAGCTATTTTGGAGGCGATTGCGTTAGCATTTGTTAGCTCGCCGTATTCGCGGAAAATGCGCGCTAGATCCGCTTGCGAGTAGCGGTTTACGACATACGCCGCATCTAGCGTTGCGCTTTCGTTCATTCGCATATCCAGCGCGTCGCTTTTAGTGGAAAAGCCGCGACAGTTTTTATCCAGCTGAAGAGATGAAACGCCGATGTCGGCTAATATCCCGCGAACTGCGCGGAGCTTTTGCTCGGGCAGAATTTCTAAAATTTCGCTAAATTTTGCTTTGTGAATTTCTATGCGATCTTTAAATTTACTAAGCCGCTCGCGCGAAAATTCTATCGCTTCGGCATCTCTGTCGCAAGCGATAAGCTTAAGCTGCGGATTAGCGGTCAAAATGCCCTCGCTGTGCCCTCCGTAGCCTAGTGTGCAGTCGATAACGTAGCCGTCCTCAAGCTGCGAAAATGCGGCGATCGTTTGCGAAAAAAGTACCGGAATATGTGGAGCTTGCACCTGAATTTATCCTTTTGAAATTTCTAATCCTATATAATAGCGAAATTTTTTATAAAGGCAAGAGATGGACGAGTATTATTATGAAATTTTACGAAAAATTTCGCTTTCGATGTTTAGAGATAGGCTTTTTGGGATCTTTCACGGCTCGATTTCAGCAAAAATTAAAGAAAATCAGTTCTTGATCAACAAAAAAGACGCGATTTTCGATAGCCTGAATAGGGATGATTTTATAACGCTGTTTTCAAAAAAAGACTACCGCTGGCAGGATGCTAGCATCGATAGTGACATACATATAAATATCTACAAAAATATAAAAGAGGCAAAATTTGTAACCTACGCGACACCACCATATCTCGTCGCATATACGCTGGAGCATGATTTTATTTTGCCGCGAGATTACTTTGGGGTGGGCAAATTTAGGCGCATTGAAATTTACGATCCTAAGAACTACGACGACTGGCACGAGCGTGCGCCGTATGAAATTTGTAACTATATGATAAATGAAAATAGCGATATAATGGTGATTCGCGGCTATGGGGTTTTTGCCCATGCAAGGAGCGCGCAGCAAATGGCGAAAAAAATAGCGATTTTAGAAATGAGTTCAAAGCTACTTTTGCTAAGCTAAGATTAATGTATACCAAATCATTTACTAACGCGTTATAATTCGCTAAAAATGCCTATTTTTCAGCCTTACATAAGGTTTTATCTGTATAATTACTAACAAAAATTTTCTTTAGTTAGCTATTTAAGGATTTAGATGATAGAATGGATGCAAAAGCATAAGAAGTCGCTTATACCGACTATTTGGATAAGCACGATAGCTTTCGTGGGCGCAGGCTTCGTCGGCTGGGGCGCATATGATATGAACGCTAACCGTGCAGGCTCAATCGCTAGAGTAGGGCAGATCTCTATAACAAATCAAGAACTAAACACAAAATATTCCGAACTATACAACAGGCTGAGTGCTATGAGCGATGGGCAATTTACTCAAGAACAAGCCAAAAATATGCATCTAGATCAGATCGCAGTAGATCAGCTAATCGGCGAAGCGTATTTTCTAAATTTTGCTAAAGACTTAGGCGTTCAGGCTAGTGATAAAGATGTGGCGGAATTTGTGCTAAACTCGCCGAATTTCCAAGAAAATGGCGCATTTAGTAAGGAACTTTACGATAATGTCGTAAGGAATTCAGGACTTACTAAAAAGGAATTTGAGCGCAATCTACAAAGGGTCCTAACTTTAGAAAAGCTCGGCAAAGCACTAAAAATAACGCCTAGCCCTAAGATCGTAGAAGCATTTGCAGCATCACAGCTGATGCAGGATAAGGTTTCTGCAGAGATAATCTACGCAGACGCTAACGTCACTTTTAACGACGACGAGCTAAAGAAATTTTGGGAAGGCGAGAAATCGCACTTTATGACCGAGAAAAAATATACTCTAGGAACATATTTTGTGGCACCTAGCAATGCCGATGTGAATGAGACCGAACTAAGTAAATTTTATGAAGAACACAGAGGCAAGTATAGAAGCCTAGATGATAAATTATTGGATTTTGCAGAAGCCAAACCTAATGTCTTAAAAGATTACCGAATGGATCAGGCTAAAAAAATCGCAAAAAAAGATTTTCCAGATATTAAAAAAGGCAAAATCGATACTAATGAAACCATAGTTGCTACGGCTAGCAATTTTCCAATATCTGAGATTGAGGTGGCAAAGCCAGGAGATGTCATCAAGCCTTTCGAGTACAAAGGTGGATATTTGATTGCTAAACTAAACGGTGTAGAGCAGCCTAGGCAGATGAGCTTTGAAGAGGCTAAGTCTTTGGCTTCTAAAGAATTTGAAACGAAGAAACGCAAAGAGCTACTTGAAAAAAGAGCTCAAAATTCGCTTAAAAATTTCAAAGGCGAAGATTTCGGCACGCTATCTCTTAATAGTAAAAATAATACCAAGCTAAGCGATGACGAATTTTATAAATTTCTTATCGATATGTTTAATAAGCCCGCGAAAGAAGGTATAGTGATGTTTGATAACAAAGCCGTAGTGTATAAAATTTCACAGCAGAGCCTAGGCGACAGCGAAGAGATAGATAAAGAAAAAACGATCGTAGCTGATAGGATAACCACGTTATTAAATTCCAATCTGCAAGACGATCTAACCAAAATGCTAGAAAAGCGCTATAAAACCGAAAGATATTTTAAAGGTAAAGACAGTGAGTGAATATATTTTAGGTCTAGATATAGGCTCGACTAAAATTCGCGCGATAATCGCTAAAAATGATGGCATTTTTACGGTCTTAGGCGTTGGCGGAGCCGATACTTTAGGTATCAAAAAGGGCGTTATAACAAACATAGAGCAAGCCGCGGGCTCAATAAAACAGGCAGTGAAAGCAGCGGTAAAAGGCGCTGGCAGAAGCTATGATAAAGCCATTATATCTATCTCTGGCTCATATGCTAAAAGCGTTAAATCTCGCGGTGTCATAACCATGGAAAATGAGATCGGGCTGGATGAAATCAAGCGTGCCATGCAGGTTGCTGAAGCGCAAGCAAATGTGCCTAGCGATAGCGTGATTTTGCATGTGCTTCCGTATGATTTTAGAGTCGATGAGCAGGAACACATCGAAGATCCGCTCGGCATGAGCGGAACTCGCCTAGAGGTATCTACACATATCGTCATCGCGCCGGAAAGCTCTATTAAAAATTTGAAAAAATCCGTTGAGATGGCGGGCGTAAAGGTAGATAACATCGTCCTTTCTGGCTATGCATCTTCTATATCTACGCTTAGCAAGGACGAAAAAGAGCTAGGTGTCGTACTGATCGATATGGGCGGTGCTACTTGCGATATAGTCATCCACCTGGGAAATTCCTTGCGTTATAACGATGTGGTTATGTTCGGCTCCAATAACGTTACTAACGATCTATCGCGCGCTCTACACACGCCGCTTCCGTATGCGGAAAACATTAAAATTACTTATAACGATCTAATAAATCAAGGCAATAGCGAAGTCGAGCTGCCTGCTTTAGGAGATAGCGAGTCAGAAAACCATATCATAAGCCTTGAGATCATCTCTCAAGTCATCCTGGCTCGCGTTAAAGAGACCTTCGATATGATAGCCGATAAGATCGAAAGAAGCGGCTATAAAGACCGCATAGGCGCAGGTATTGTAATCACGGGCGGTATGGCGAAGCTAGACGATGTGCGTGATTTAGCGGCGATAGTTTTTGATAATACTTCCGTTAGGGTTGCAAGAGCAAAAAGCGTGGGCGGTCTACACGAGATTGCTGATGATATTTCAAATTCTTGCGCACTAGGACTTTGCATGTATGGTTTCGGCGAATTCACCCCTTACGAGATGGACTCTAACGGCAAACTCCGCTACAAGGACGAAGTTATAAATAAAGCTCCGAAGCGAAACGTGAACGAATATTATGAAAAAGAGGTCAGTAAGGCAATAGAAAAAGAGGGCGTCAGAGCGGATAACGGTGTGGCTAAGAAGGAGGATCTAAATATCCAACTTCCCAAAAAAGACGGACAGAATTTTTTCAATAAAATTTGGTCGTCTATGAAAAATTGGTTTTAAATTTTAAGCTAAGGAGATACTCGTGAAAGGATATAGTATGGAAGAAAGAAAGGGCATCTACGGTGCCAAGATGAAGGTTATCGGCGTCGGCGGCGGCGGATGCAACATGATAAATCATATGATTCGTGAAGGATTTACCAAAACCGACGTTGAGCTTATGGTGGCTAACACCGACGCACAGGCGTTAGAAAAGTCGATCGCAAATACTAGAATTTTACTAGGCGAAAACACCACCAAAGGCCTTGGCTGCGGTATGGATCCAGCGCTTGCTAAGATGGCTGCGGAGGAGAACTACGACGATCTTAAGGACCGCTTGGACTACTCCGACATCGTTTTCGTGGGCTCCGGTCTAGGTGGCGGTACTGGTACGGGCGCTGCACCTATCGTTGCAAAAGCTGCGAAAGAGAAAAAAGCGCTAACTATCGGCGTCGTTACCACCCCTTTCGGTTTTGAGGGCAAAAAGCGCATGCGATTAGCACAAGAGGGTCTTGAAGAGCTTAAAAAAGAGTGCGATTCCATAATCGTTATCCCAAATCAAAATTTATTGAAGATCATCGATAAAAAAACCGGCCTAAAAGATGCCTTTAAAATCGTAGATAATGTCCTATTCCAAGCCGTAAACGGTATGATCTCCGTGATCTTAGAGTCTGGCGATAGCGATATCAATGTCGATTATGCCGACGTAAAAAAGGTAATGACGCACCGCGGTTTGGCGCTTATGGGTATCGGCGTTAGCGAAGGTGATGGCGCAGCAGAAGAAGCGCTAAAAAGTGCGATCCAATCTCCGCTTTTGGATAACACCTCCATCCACGGCGCTATGGGTGTGCTAGTGCATTTTAAGATGTCGCCTGATTGCTCCTTGCTTGAGATCGAATCCGCGATGAATATCATCGAAGATACAGTGGATAAGGATGCCGACGTTACTTGGGGCACCACCACCGATCCTAAGATGGAAAACAACCGCGTCGAAGTTACTCTCATCGCCACCGGCTTTGAAAGGAGCATCGAGGAAAAAAAGCAGGTCGCCAGCGATAACGTAGCGGATCGTAGGAAGGCGCTTTTAGAGAGCATGGGTCGAAATTCTATCTTTTCTAGACAAAAGGTAAGTAGCGGCGATTTTAACGGAGACGAGACTTACGACGAGCTCGACGAGCCCGCATTCCTACGAAACCAGATGGACTAAATGCGCAGACGAGATAGGCAGCTAAGCGAAGATGAGGCGTTAAAAATCATCGACGAGAGCGAATACGCTACGCTTAGCTGCATAGACGATAGCGGCGAAATTTTTAGTGTGCCTATCTCGCCGGTGCGCGATGCAGACATTATTTATATTCACGGTGCGCCTGCCGGCACAAAAGCAAAACTCTTTCAAAGCGGACGCGCGGTAACGGCGGTTTTTGTTAGCTACAACCGCGTTCCTACCCCAAGCGACGAAGAATACCGATCTATCGCAAACGATGCTGCCGCTTTAGGCTCTAGAGTTTATACGACGGAGTACCGTAGCGCGATCGCCGTTTGCGAAGCAAGCGAAGTAGAAGATGACGAGCGTAAAATTTATGCCCTGCGAATACTGTGCGAAAAATACACCCCAAACTACATGTCGCGCGTGGAGTTCGCCTCCAGAGCATCATTAAAGCGCACGAAAATTTACGAACTCAAAATAAAATCCGTAACCGCAAAGGCTAAAATTTTATAATGCGTCCAAATTTGCGCTTCCTGCGCCATGCCTTACTTTGCGGGAATCTCTTCTTTTATATGTTTTTATCCTTTTTGTCGACCGCCCTACTTTACTTGCGATCGACATTCGCTTGGGTTTAGTGCGGTACCTCTTTTCAACGCCGCTATTTGATTTCAGTTATGATAGGCTTTTAAGGAGCGAGATTGAAATTTTTTGTAACCGCCGTGAATACGGAGGTAGGAAAGACATTCGTTACGGCTTCGCTTCTGCGGGCGTTTTTGCAAAGCGGTCGCACCGCAATCGCGCTAAAGCCCGTGCAGACGGGATGTGAGATGAGCGGCGGCAGGCTTGTCGCGCCGGATGTGAGCGAATATGCTAAAGTAAACGCATATAGCGACATTGCGCCGATTTATGCGTTTAAATTTCCGGCTTCGCCGCATTACAGCGCGAGTTTAGAGCATCGAGAGATCAAGACGGATGAAATTTTAAAATTTATCGACGCTCATTCGGCGCAGCGCGAAATCACGCTGATCGAAGGCGCAGGCGGTATTTTCGTGCCGCTAAATTCGCACGAGAGCTTTTTAGACGTGATGAGAGCGGTAGATGCGCCGATCGTTCTGGTCTGCAAAAACGAGCTGGGCGCAATAAACAGCGCACTTTGCAGCGTCTATGTCCTGCGCTCGCACGGGCTTAAAATCGCAGCACTGGTTCTGAATTTCACCGACGAAAAGGACGAAATTTGCGTATCGAACGCAGCGTATCTGAAAAGCAAACTCAAAGGCATACCCGTCATATCGCTACGCAAATTTCAAAAAGACGACTTTGCAGCGGCAGCACGCTCTTTTGAAAATTTTATCGCCTCGCTAAATTTTAACGATCCGTCGCAGATGGACGCGGGCGCGGCAAATTTAAACGAAACCGCTGCGATAGCCTTGGATGCGGCGCAAAGGGGTCAGAAGGATGCAAATTTAGATGAAAATTCTAAAAATAGCGATGCTTGCTTTGCTTTGGACACAGCGCAGGTCTGCGAACAAGACGGCGAAATTAAAAGCAGCCACGTCGCGCCGCCGCTCATGAGTGCTTCAAACACGGGCCCCATTGATCTAAACTTCGATGCGAAGCATCTTTGGCACCCCTACACTTCCGCGACGCATCCGCTTAAGGCGCACGGCGTGCTCCGCGCCGAAGGCAATAAAATCTACACGACGCAGGGCGCGCTGATCGACGGGATGAGCTCTTGGTGGTGCGCCGTGCAAGGATACGGCAGCGAGACGTTAAATGCCGCGGCGACCGCGCAGATGAAGGAATTTTCTCATGTGATGTTCGGCGGGCTTACCCACGCGCCCGCGGTAAATTTAGGCAAAAAGCTACTCTCGATGTTGCCGCAATTTGATCGCATCTTTTACGCGGACAGCGGCTCGGTAGCGGTCGAGGTGGCATTGAAAGCGGCGATCTGCTATCAGCAAAACGTATCGCCTAAAAAGAATAAAATTTTAACCGTCAGAGGCGGGTACCACGGCGATACGTTCGGCGCGATGAGCGTTTGCGATCCGGTCACCGGCATGCATTCGCTATTTAGCGGTATCTTGGCGCGTCAAATTTTTGCGCCGCGCCCGAGCTGTCGCTTCGACGCGCCGTTTGACCCATCTAGCACGGATAAAATTTCTAAAATTTTTAAAGAAAACAAAGATGAGATCGCAGCCATCATAATCGAGCCTATCGTCCAGGGAGCTGGCGGGATGTGGTTTTACCATCCGAAATTTTTAGACCGTCTCCGCGAGCTGTGCGACGAAGCGAACGCAGTGCTTATCTTTGACGAGATCGCCACCGGCTTTTGGCGCACGGGCAGGGTATTTGCATACGAATACTGTAGCGCGGCGCCCGACATAATCTGCATAGGCAAGGCGCTAAGCGGCGGATTTATGAGCTTTGCGGCGGTTTTGACGAACGAAAAGATCGCGCACGGCGTGAGCAGAAACGGCGGCGTTTTGATGCACGGACCGACCTTCATGGCAAATCCTCTAGCTTGTGCCGTTTCGCTTAAAAATTTAGAAATTTTATGCGCGCAGGACACGGCGCAGAAGGTCGCGCAAATCCACTCAGACCTGCAAGAGGGCCTGAGGGGGTGCAGGAGCTTAGACGGCGTGGCAGACGTTCGCACCTTGGGCGCTATCGGCGTCGTAGAGATGAAGGAGGCAGTGGACGTAGAGGCGCTGCAGGAATTTTTCGTAAAAAGGGGCGTCTGGATCAGACCCTTTGGCAAAAACATCTATCTCATGCCGCCGTTCATCACGCCCAGAAGCGATACGCAGGCGCTTTGCGAAGCGATCCGCGATGCGGTAAAATTAAAAATTTATAAAGGATAAGATTGCAAATTTTAATCGTATTTATCATATTTCTACTTTTGCTAGGCTTCTTGGAATTTCGCAAAAAGACCGCCCTTGAGGGCTTTTTGGTCGCGGACAGAAAGGCAAGCGCTTTTGAGATTGCTTTTTCGATAGTCGCTACCTGCGTGGGCGGCGCAGCTACGATCGGCGTGGTATCGAATATGCAAAAGTATGGATTTGCCGCGGTTTGGTGGCTTTTAAGCGGCGCGATCGGACTGATGATTTTAGCGATTTTTATTGCGAAAATTCTACGCGCGAGCAAGGCGCTGACTTTCGCGCAGATAGCAGAAATTTTTATCGACAAAAGAGCCAGGCTCGTTAGCGCGGTTATCATTTGCGTGGCGTGGTGCGCTATTTTAGCGGCGCAGTTTAGCGCTAGCGCACGCATACTCTCGACGTTTGATCTAAATTTCAACTCCTCGTTACTCATCGGAGGCGCGGTCATCACCGTTTATACGATTTTGGGCGGACAAAGAGCGGTCATTAGAAGTGATGTATATCAATACGCTATCGTAATCGCGGCGTTTTTGGCAGTTTTGCTCTGGCTAAATTTTAATTCGCCGCAGGTATTTGAAAATGTAAATTTTACGCTCAAAAATGACACCTTCGGATACGATAAGATCGGATATTATCTGCTGGTTATCGGTACTAGCTACGTGATCGATCCGATGCTATTTTCTAGAATTTTAAGCGCAAAGGACGAGCGCGCGGCGATCCTGGGCTCTATCTTCGGTGCTTTTGGAATCGCAATCAGCAGCATAATGATCGCTTTTATAGGTTTCGGTGCGATGAGCCTTGCGACCGCCGGCACGAGCGGCGAAAATCTGCTTAACGTAAGCCTTTTTAATGCGCTGCCTGCGTCGTTGGGCTCGGTTTTGATGCTGGGACTATTGGCGGCGATCATATCCTCTGCGGACACCTGCTTGATCACGGCTTCTAGCATCTTCGCGCACGATATTTTGCGAAGCGAGGATCTAAAAATTTACCGCATCGCTACGCTAGGTTTCGGCGCGATCGCGCTACTTTTAGCAAGCTTCGGGGGCGAAATTTTAAACTATCTCTTCGCAGCGAGCAACATCTTCGTAAGCGGCGTGGCGACGGCGCTATTTTTCGCCATCATCTTTCGCGGCAAGATCGATAAGGATCTTGTTTTGTGCGCCATGTATCTAGGCGGCGCCTTGGGGCTAGCCGCGGCTATTAGCGGTATAAATGCCTTTGCCGTAGCAGGGATCATTACGGCGTGCATTTTATGCCTGGCGGCCAGATTAAAATTTAACGCAGCCTCTTCAAAGCTTGATCCAAACTGCGTCTGCATACCCAAAGCAAGCGAGTACGAAGAGAAATAAGCGCAGCTAGCCGCTTTCGGTAAATTTTACGCGGGCGGATACGGCGCGTTTAATAATATCGTTATCGCATAAGAGTGAAGCTG
>NZ_CALHGM010000021.1 GCF_938030145.1 uncultured Campylobacter sp. | reverse complement strand
CCAGGATTTACGTCGGCGACTTTTTAAATTTAAAAGACAAGATCCACGCGCTCGCGCACATCACGGGCGGCGGCATAGTGGAAAACCTGCCGCGCGTATTTCCGGAGGGGCTGGGCGCAAAGATCGCGCATGCCGCAATCCGTACTCCTGATATCTTTAAAATCATCGCGCAAAAGGTGGAGCCCGCCGAGATGATGAGGACGTTTAATATGGGCGTAGGTATGATCGTCATAGCTCCGAAAGAAAACGCGGACTTCGTACTGGCAAATACCGACGGCTACGTTATCGGCGAGGTCGTAAAAGGCGGGGGCGCGCAGCTTGCGTAAATTTAAAGCGGTAATTTGCCGCTTTTTGCCAAAGCAGAATTTATGTTTAGACTAAATTTTAAAGCAAGTATTGCGACCGCTTCCAAAAACAGCGCCGATAATTATTATATGATAGGTCTTGCGGACGACAAGTACGACTATAAGAACTATCTGCTTTTCCAAAGACCGATCAAGCTCGAGCGGTACGAGGACGCAGACGCGCCGCACAACGGCTTATACGCAGAGTGCAATGGCGACGTATGTTATAACGGCTGCAAGGCGGCGAAAATCACTAGCGAGCTTATTGTTTTTGAGATCCAATACAGCGTCATCACCGTGGATATTCGCGGCGTTAAAATTCCTAAACGTTTCATTCAGTATTGTAAAGAAATTTTCGGCGATCTGCTTAGCATCGAGGGATAAATTTAAATACGCAGCGGCACGTAAAAGCAAATTTCGCAATCACAAATATAAAGCCGAGATTCAAATTTAACGAGCGAATTTTTAGATAGCGCGAGATAAGAGCGTTTAAGCAAAGCCATTAAACGCGATAAAACTTCGCGCCGGAGTAAAATTTATTGCAAGATTTGCGTATCAAATTCGGTACAAGTATTATGTGGCAAAATTTACTCTTCCAAACATAGCTAAATTTCACGCTCGATCCGCAGTCGTCTGAGCTTTAAATTTAGGCGCACCGCTTGTCGCCGCCACCCTCTCACAGCGAGCCTCGCGGACTTTTAAGGGATACAAGACGATCATCTCGCTATCCGCGCAGCCGCTTGTTTTTTTAAAAAGGGTAATCTCTAGCGCGCCCATACTACTGCCTGCTTTTTCAGAAAAGGGCGATCGCTCGCCCCTTCGGTTTAAATTTTATCTATGCGCTAGCGACTTATTTTGCAAAATCTAAAATTTTAGCGATATTTTCGCGGCTGTAGAGCTCCGCCATATTCCACGCTTTAGCGTTTGTCGCGGCTACGTCTATGATCTCGTCCAGCACCTTACCTTCGATGCCAAGCTGCGCGAGGCTAGTCGGCGTACCGATCTTATCAAACCACGCCTTAAGCGCCAGGGTGCCTTCATTCGCGCTTTTAAGGCCGAAAATTTCACGAGCGAAACGCTCAAACGCGCTTAAATTCCTATCCTTATACCACCTCATCCACGCAGGCATCACCGCGCTAAGACCGGCTCCGTGCGCGCAGTCCACGACCGCACTCATCGCATGCTCGATCATATGATTCGGATAGCCGAAGCCGCCCACGCCCACGTAAGTTAGCCCGTTTAGTGCCATCGTCGCAGCCCACGCAAACTCGGCGCGTGCATCGTAATCGCTCGGATCTGCAAGCAGAGCTTCAGTCGTGCGGATGACGGTTTTGATGTTAGCTTCGATATAGGCTCGTACGATCTCCGGATGGACGCTAGCGGTAAAATACCCCTCGATGCTGTGCGCGATGATGTCGCTCGCACTATATACGAGATACTCGCGGCTGACGGTTACTTGTAGCTGCGGGTTTATGACCGAGACCTTCGGGTATAGACACGGCGCGCTGATCGCGTATTTTTGTTTAGTCTGCTCTTTAGTTACCACGCCGCCGCAGTTCATCTCCGAGCCCGTCGCGGCAAGGGTAATGATGTCAAAAATTTTAAGCGCGGCGCTAGGATTTTTGCCGGTGAAAAAATCCCACACGTCGCCTTCGTAGCAGGCGCCTGCGGCTACTGCTTTCGCCGAGTCCAGCACGCTTCCGCCGCCCACAGCGAGCACGCTATCGGCGCCAAATTCTTTGGCGAGCTTGATTGCTTCGTTTACCTTGCTTAGCACGGGATTTGATTTTATGCCGCCAAGCTGCGCAAATTCTATACCGTTTGCCTTTAAGCTGCTCTCCACCACGTCCATCAGCCCGCTCTTTCGCACGCGCTCGCTGCCGTATAGTACGAGAGCTTTTTTCGCGCCCGCTTCCTTCATGTACTGCCCGATATGTTTTTCTTTATCCCTGCCGAATTCTATCCTCACGGGGTTGCAAAAACTAAAATTTGTCATCTTCTCTCCTTTAAATAAAGTTGCTAAATTATAGCCTTTTTTAAAATTTTGCGGTAGCACGATAGTCCAAATTCCTTGCCTAATCGTGCAAATGTAAGTGTAATCTGCATAAATTTAAAGGAGCGAGCATGAACGAAGTAGATAAAATTTTAAAAGACGCCGCAAAGATCGCGGACGAGCTATATCCCGCCTAGAGGCACGCTCAGAAGCCTATAGAGGCGCTTAGCTTCTACCATCAAAGAAAGCCCCAGACTTCATCGCGACGATCTATGAGCCTGGCGTGTGCTTGTGTCTGCGTGGCGGTAAAATGGTGGAATTTAGCGGCAAGCAGTATCGCTACGACACGCAAAAATTCCTACAATACTGCGCTAAGCCCAATTGATTTTCAAAAGCACATTAGGTTGTAGGAAACTAGATATATCTTACAAAACGGCGGCACGAAAGCGTCGCAGGCGGCTTTTGACGTCGGATACGAAAGCTCGTCATAGTTCAGCAGGGAGTACGCAAGGATGTCTGCATGCCGCCTAAAGCCCACGCGCAAACATTTCGCGACTAAGAACGAGCAAAAATTTAAAGTGATCGGTTTGTGCAAGCTTTGTAAAATTTCAAAATTTCATTGCGCAATGCAAGCCGAAATAACTGCACAATAAAACAGCATCCGCAACCGACATAAACCGATCGCAAGGTATTGCTTGCTATCAACGAGGCGGCGTCCGCTACCGAAACGAGCACTCAGTAGGGGAAAACGCGGTGCAAGAATACAGCCTAAACGTAAGAAGATAGACATAATGCAAGAGACCGCTCCGCCGCAAGAAAAATGGATGCGCCCCAGCGATGATTGCCCCCACTCGCTTGCCGCTGCGCTAAAAGTCATTGTTCATCTTCTTACTAATTTTATAATTTCAATCGCGTGACGTTTTATCACGCGACTCGCATAAGCAAAATCAGGCTAATCGAAATGCTTTAGATAAATTTAAATCAAGCTGAAATAGAAAAAATTTTCTTAAAAATAGCTATTTTAGTATCATAAAATTTCATAAAAAATTTATTTACACTGATAAAAACACAATTTTTAATATATGTCTAATAAGCAAAATAGTAATATTTTTACGATATTAAATTTCAACGAGAAAGGAGAAAGCATGGAATTTTTGATGGTTCTGATGTTTTTCGTCGCGGGCCTTTTGTTGTGGTTTAGACCCGAGAAAAAGCGCGCGGTTATGGGCTTTGGTATCGCAGGCGTCGCGATACTCGTCATCATGATGGCATGGGTGAATAAATTTGCCGTCGTGCCTATGGGAAATTTTTAGGAGCGAGTAATGGAAAATCAAAATTTCGCGAACGGCTCCGAAAATTTGCCGAGCTGGGGCGAAGATGAAAAGCGATTTTTCAATCTTTTCGCCCTCGCGGCACTCGCCCTCATCGCTTTGCCCGTAGGTATCGCATGCCTTGTTTTGGGCTTTGGTATGGGCGATAGTCCCTGCATCATGTGCTGGCACGAGAGATTTTGCATGGTAGCGATCTCATTCGTGGCTTTGCTGATCATTAGATACGGATTTGCTGTCAAATACCTAGCCGCGATCCTCTTTTTAGGATGCCTTGGGCTATACGACGGCTTTTTGCACTACAGCCTTGACGGCACCGGCGGCGGTTACCTCGACATCAAGCAGGGCTTCGGGCTTGAAATTTTAGGCGCACACACGCAGTTTTGGGTCATAGTGGTGCATTTTTGCGTCATTATATTTTTGGGCGTGATTTTGCTGCTAGGCAAAAACGTAGGTAAAATAATGCAAAAAAGCGAAGAGGGCGCATACGGCGCGGTTTTACCCAAATTTGCGCTAGGCAAAGTTGCAGTTGCGGTCTTTGCGATCATTATGGCTTTTAACTGCGTGCAGGCCTTTATCACCGCAGGCCCGCCGCCCTATCTAGCCTCCGCGACGCCTTCGCGCATGAGCATCGATCCGTCAAAGTGGTTTTGGGAGCTTGATCACTGGGAAGAAACCGAAATTGACTTCCGCGAAAGCTGGAATCCAAAACTACCGAATTTACCGAAGTGAGGCTGAAGATGAAAAGATTTCTAAATTTGACCCTATTGTGCGCCACACTGGCGTTTGGCGGCGAGTTTAATCTAAATCCTGCGGATGGCGCAGTGACAAATTTAACGCCTCTACGCAAAAGCGGCGAGATAACGCTAAATTTAAACAACAATAATCCCGTCACGGGGCTTGACTACGACGCGGCGAGCGGAAGCTTCTTGCTCGGTACGCTAAAATTCGAGCTCTACGAAATGGACGGCGAGCTAAAAACCGTAAAAAGCTATCTACGAAGCACGCCCGATTGGATAATGCAGATGGAAGAAACCGTCGCAGCGAGCTTTTTTAAAGGCTCGGTAGGGCTCATGAGCTATAATAAAACCTATGAGTTTTTCAAGCCCGCACCGAACCAAAGCAAAGAGGAAGCAAACAAAGCGTGGCGCTATCTGCACGACGGATACGAAAATTTCACGCTCGATTTCAAGGACCGCTACTCCACTGTGCGCGCCAAACAGCAGTTCATCCTTTCGTGGGATCACTCGGATTTCTACGGCGAGTTTTTTGTCGCTAGCGTGCCAGATAACATAAAGCAAAGCTGGAGCGTGGCGAGCTTTAGCGACGCCGACAATCTACTCTCGAGCGAGTTCGTGCCGAGCTTCGATGAGGCTCTCGGCGTAAAAGACGGCAGGGACATAAACGACTACTATATCACGGGTATGGATGCGCAAGGCGAGTTTGTTTATCTACTCTCGAAGCAATACTCAAGCATCCTAAAGCTTGATCCGCGCAGCAGAAAGATCGTGGAGATTTATAGCTTTGAAGGCGCGAGCGACGCGCATGCGCTAGCTGTCAAGGATGGAAAATTTTACGTCGCATCTAGAGAAAACGGAGCGAATAAAGTTTTTGTTTTTGAGAAATGAAATTTAAGCCGTCTTTGGCGGCTTAAATTTAATTGATTTAAACGCAAATTCCACATCTAAAATTATAAAATTTTGATTAAACATTGGCTTCTAAAAAAATACATTAGTGCCGCTAAATTCCAGCGTCATTATATATGGATTATAAGTGCTGTGAAATTTTAAAGCTGCGGACGCCCGATATCGGCACCGCGATACCCTCTTCTGTGACCGCGCCCCCGTGCTCGGTCTGCGTAAAATAAGCAAGAGCGTCCCCGCTCGCAAGCCCGTGCTCATCCAGATAGCGCGCGAGTAGCGCGGGCTCGTACACCACGAAGCCGCCCAGCTCGGAGAAAATTCGCCTTTTCATTCGCACCTTTCTTTGATCGCCGTGCGCGTCGTACGCAGAAATTTTACCGCTCATTTGCCCTCTTTATCTTTGTTTTTGCAGCGCCGATGAAATTTTATCACAGTGCCCGCGGCAGGCTAAATTTTATCTCTGCGATCGCGCCGAGAATGAAATTTAAACCCCGTTTTGCGCTCAAATTTTACAGCCCGCGGTTTTTGCTGTCCATGCCTTGGTATTTATCTACGAGCCAGCGCCCATTCTTGCGCACGAGCAGGAAGCGGCGCGCGAAGCCGTGTTCGTCCTTGGCGTAGATGTAAATTTTATTTTTGCTCTCGCATTCGGCGTCCGTTAGCTCGTACCCGCCGTAGGTGCCGCCCTCCATCATCGAAAAGGAGATGCCCTCGGGGCGGAAGCCGCTGCGCCTAACGGGCGTACAGTAGCGCGCAAAGAGCTCCTCGCACCTGCGCTGCACCTCGCCGTCGTCTGCGTCATCGATTCGCGATGTGGCAAATTTCTCCCACTCGCTCATCGCCGCGAAAAATTCTAAAAGCGCACTCTGCGCCGCCGCCAGGTCATCTGGATCAAGCTTCTTTTTGCTCTTTGCGGCGTCTCTTTGCGCCTGCTCAAATTCCGCGATTTGCTCCTTGCTAAACTGCCCGCCGCTAAGATAAAACTGGATTTTCGTATCTGCCGCGGCTAGCAGCCCCGCAAAGCTCACGTGCGAATTGACCAGGCGCAGCGATTTTAGCTTCGGGATTTGCACGATCGCTTTTAGCCCCTCATCCGTGATACTGACGTTTTCGATGCCGACGTGTTCGAGCTTGGCGTGATTACGAAAATGCCTAAAGCCCTCGCCGCTTATCTTATCGCTATCTTGCAAAAGCAGATACGCAAGCTTCGGTAGCGTGGCTAGATGCTGTAGTGCCGCGTCCGTGATGGTCGTAGCTATAAAGCCCATATTTACGAGGCTTTTTACCTCGCAGATGCGGCACACCATCTCGTCGGTAAGTGCTACGTTTTCGTAGTGATGGCCTTTGCAGTAGCGCTCGCTAACCGCGACCAAAGCCTCCTGCATCGTGATCTGCTTCATCATCTGTCCTTTAAATTTGATTTTAAAATTTTAGTGAAATTTTATGATTTACGCAAGGCACTGAAATTTATAGCGCGGATTTGCACTCCGTCGATGTGTTTTAAGGCGCCGCGCCGCCGCGCGCTAGATTTCACGCCGTCCACTCGCCTAAAATTTTACCAAAATCCTCTATCATCGCGGCGAAATCATACTCAAGCTTGCTTTGCTTTTGCGCGATCTGCTTTAGCGCCGTCAAAAAATATTCGCCCATCTTTCGCTTTTGCTCCATGGGCGCTAGCTCGCTAAACTCGCGCTCAAAATGTATCAGCGCGCCCGTTTTGCCCGCGTCTTTTCTAAACGGCGAATACTCAAAGCGGTTCCGCATATAGTAACCGTCCGCGCGCTGCTCCTCCTCGCTCATCATTTCGCGTATCAGCTCCCAGGCGCGCTGCGAGCTTAGGCGCGGCTTATCGGGCGCGATGATGTAGTTTGTTTTGCAGCCGTCATCCGAGAAGCTAAATGCGCACGATAGCTTGATGTAGTTGATCGCGCAGCCGTAAATTTTAGGGCGCATTTTGGCATTTAGCGCCGGTTGTAGATCCGCAAAGAGGCTTTCTATCACGGCGCGCGAGTTTTCGTAGCAGTTGCTGATAGCGCGCGTGATGCGGATGGGGTTTTTGGCTATCCAGTTGCGCTGGCTGTTTAGCTTGAGGTCACAAATGTCCTCTTTCACGGGGCGTGCGAGCGTTTTGTCCGCCGCATCCGGGCTTTCGTGAAAAAACGTATCGCCGTCTTGCATGCTTAGCCCGGTTTTGCGTTTCGACCACATAGCTTCTACAAAGCGCGGCTCGCCGTGCGCATTTAAAAAATAGGTCATCGCATAACCGTTGTAAAATTTCCCGCGCAGCGCCTCTAAGCTCTCGCGCTCGCCCCAGCCTACGATCGCTAGGCATTCGCAAATTTTAACGGCCCTGTTCCACTCGCTAGCGTTTTTATAAAAGGCGCAGCGGTCAAATTCGCCTAGCAGCCGCTCGCGGATTAAAATTTGATCCTGGGCGCGCAGAAAAATTTCTAGTTCGGCGAGGTTTTCTATCTCATAAATTCGCTCTAAAATTTCGTTCATTATCAACCCTTAAATTTGCCTTCGCAGCGTAAAATCGCCCCCAAGCTTTACGGCTCGCTTCAGGCGTGCTTTGCTCTAAATAAACTCGCGGTCGCCGCAAGGCAGAATTAGCTTTTTTCTCGGCTGCGCTTCTCTTCGATGCCGCTTTGTCCTTGCCTGCGCGCTAGCTCGTCAAGTAGGGCGTCCGGGTGGATATTGTGCGCCGCAAGTGCGAGCAGAAGGTGAAATAAAAGATCCGCTCCCTCGTAAATCACGTCGTATCGCGGCTCGCCCACTCTATGCTCGCCGAAGCCCTCGCGCGCGACATCTGCGTAAAGTCCGCTGCGCGAGAGGTCCTTGCACGCCAGCGCGAATTCGCACGCCTCCTCGGCGATCTTTTTGAGATAGGCGTTTTCGCCCTTCGCGTAGAGCGAGGCGACGTAGGAGAGCGCGGGCTCACCGTTTAGCTTGCGATCCAAGCAGACGTGATAAATTTCGTCCAAAATGCCGTACGGGCTTTTTTCCGTAGAGTTTTTGAGCGTAGAATTTTGCGAGACGGCGTCTAAATTTTGAGTGCTGCGCTCTGCGGCGGAATTTGTGAACGCGGAATTCGTCGCAGCGGGGCTTTGCATTGCGGAGCTCTGATTGCTGCAGGAGGTAGTAGAATTTTTGGGCGTTAAATTCTGCAAGCCGTCGCAGGCGGCGAAATTTTGCCTTGCGCGAGAATTCGCGGAATTTTTCTGCGCGAGAGAGGCTGCAGAGCCGTGCTCTGCGAAATTTATCGCGCCGCAAGCGCTCGAACTATCGAAATTTTCGCCGCCTTTTTGTAGCGAAATCTCTTTAAAAAAACAGCTTCGCGAGCCCGTGTGGCAAGCGGATCCGCCGCACTGCTCGACTTTAAGTAGCAGCGCGTCGTTATCGCAGTCTAAAAACGCCTCTCGCACGAGTTGAACGTGCCCGCTGCTCTCACCCTTTTTCCAGATGCGCCCCTTGCTGCGCGAGAAGTAGTGCGCGTAGCCCGTTTGCAACGTCAGGCTTAGCGCCTCTTCGTTCATATACGCGAGCATCAAAACCGCGCCGTCACCCGCGTCCTGCACGATCGCGGGGAGCAGCCCGCCTAATTTTTGCCAATCTACCTTCATCTTTGATCCTTAGTTTGCGAAGTCGCGCGCCCTGAATTTAGCCGCCGCACGCGGAATTTGAGTTGTGAATTTACGAAGCGGCATGCCTCGTAAATTTAAAGGACAAATCTAGCGGCTAAATTTTAAGCGACCGCTAGACTTAAACCGTAACGGGCGCGAGTTCTGCTCGTCACGAGCTTTCACTCGCTACTAAGCTTGGCTCGCAAAATTACGAGTTAAGCTTATGCGCCCGGAGCAACTCGCTATTAAATTTAGTTCGCGAAATCGGGGCGTATAACCGCCTGAAATTTTAATTTTCCCGCTCGATGGCGCTTTGCTTTGCCTTATCTTTCGTATCGACCCAGATATTAGGCACCGCGCCGCCAGGAGTTAGGAAAATTTTCGCGTCGCTGTTTTCGCGCAACGCTTCGTTAAATTTAGCCTGCGTCTCGATCTGCTTGAGGCTTAAAAGATTTGCATCCAAACTCTTTGCGATCTCTTTGTTGGCGTAAGCTTGCGCGTCGGCTTCGATCTTGGCGGCATCGGCGCGACCTTGAGCCTCAATTTTAACGGCGTCTGCGTTACCTTTGGCAAGAGCAGCCTTTTTAAGTGCCTCTTGATTTGCGCGCTCGACCTCGTATTTAGTGCGCTCAGCCTCCTGCTTGGCGATCTGCACGCGCTCGATCTGCTCTTTTACCTTCGCCGGCAGGATGATCTCGCGAAGCTGCACGGCTAGCAGATCTACGGGCGAATTCGCCAGCGATTCGATAGTTTTGCGGATGCCGTCGTCGATCGCTTTAGCGATCTCGTCGCGTTTGGTAGGCAGCTCTTCGGCGGTGTAGTTGCCGATGACGCTACGCACGACGTCCTTTACGCGCGGGTCGATGATCTTATCCTCCCACAAAAAGCCCCACTCGGCGATCGTGTTGGGTGCCGTAGCTTCGTTGAGCCTGTATTGCACGGTAATGTCGATGCTGACGGGCAAATTTCGCGAATCCAAAACCGAGAGGGAATTTTTACGGATAATGCCGCCTGCGCCGCTTTTAGCTGGCATATCCGAGCTCAAATCCTCGCTGCTGGTGTAGTTGATGATACGCATGCGGGTATCGACTACGAAGATGTTTTGTATGAACGGCACGAAAAAGTGAAGTCCCGCGCCAAGAGGCGTCGGATCGTATTTACCTAAATTTGACTTGATCCCCACTTCGCCCGATTGGATCGTGACGAAGGGCTTTGCAATCACGAGCAGCGCGATTAGCGCGATTATCACGTAAAGCACGCCGCTAAACTTGCCTATCCCTCCGAAATTAGGAATTTTAAAATTTAAATTCCCGCCTTTTTTGTCGCTGTTTTTCTTATTAAAATAATCATTCAAATCCGCTGGCATGCGCGTCCTTATTTAACGTATGTGAGCCAATGCTCAAATTTAGGGTCTTTGCCCGTGACGGCGGCGAAATACGCCTTTTGCAAGTGACTCGTGATCTCGCCCATCTCGCCCTTGCCGATGATCCTACCGTCGATATTGCTAATCGGCGTGACCTCCGCGGCGGTGCCAGTAAAAAACGCTTCGTCCGCGGCATAGAGCTGATCGCGAGCGATGCGCTCTCTGCGGACTTCGTAGCCTAGGCTGCGCGCGATTTCTATGACTGAATTTTGAGTGATGCTCTCTAGGCTGGTGTCGTTAGGCGGAGTGATGATGACGCCCTCTTTTACGATAAATAGGCACTCGCCCGGCCCCTCCGCGACGAAGCCCTGCGGATCGAGCAGTATCGCCTCATCGTATCCCGCATCGACCGCTTCGAAATTTGCCATCTGCGAGTTGAAATAATTCGCGCTCGCTTTGGCTTTTGCCATCATCGAAAATTGCGCCGGCTTTATCCACGATGAAATTTTAGCCTTGATGCCCTTGCGTAGCGCCTCTTCGCCCATATACGCGCCCCACTGCCACGCTGCGACGACGACATTTACAGAGCAGTCCTTGGACGAAACGCCCATCGAGCCGTAGCCGAAGTACGCTAGCGGGCGGATATAAACGGTCTGATCGAAGAGGTTTTTCGCGACGACGTCGATCTGGGCCTGACGAAGCTGCTCGAAGCTAAACGGAAGCTTGATTAGGCAGAGTTTTGCCGAAATTTCAAGTCTGCGAGTGTGCTCGTCCAAGCGAAAAATCGCATAACCTTTGTCGGTTTTATAGGCGCGTACGCCCTCAAATACGGCATTTCCGTAGTGCAAAGAGTGCGTCAAAACGTGGGTAGTGGCCTCTGCCCATGGGATTAGCTTGCCGTCTTTCCAGATGAGCTCGGCCTCTTGAATTTGTGCCATTTCTTGATCCTTTTGTTTAAAATTTAATCTGCGATTTTAGCTAAAACAATATTAATTTCTAAG
The DNA here is from genome assembly GCF_938030145.1 of uncultured Campylobacter sp. Classification (GTDB taxonomy): domain Bacteria; phylum Campylobacterota; class Campylobacteria; order Campylobacterales; family Campylobacteraceae; genus Campylobacter_B. Next base: position 29,928 of record NZ_CALHGM010000021.1, on the reverse strand, counting down.
AAATTTAAAAGCGGTTGAAATTTGGTGCTATTTTAAGACGCACAACGAGTCGTGAGTTCAAATTTAGCTCGCAACTCTGTGCAGATGGCATTAAAATTCCACGAAAGAAAGTCCGATGCCGATCTTATTGACGCTGCGTTTGTAGTCCGCTAGGCTTTCGCCGTAGCCATTGAAGTAGCGCAGATAGCCGTAAAATCCGCTATTAAAGATCGGGAAGCTGTAGTTTAGCTCGATCGCGCCGCGGTTACTGCCGTCAAAATGCAGGTTGTTTCGCCACAGAGCGCTAAGTCGCTGCTTGCCGAAGGTGTATGATGCGCGCAGATCGCCGTAGCCCATATAATCCGCGATGTCCTCGTTCGTGCGGTCCAGCCAAAACGCATACCACGCCCTAGGCGTGATCGAAAATCCGTCCGCGCTCCAGGTGCTTTGCGCGTAGAGCCTATTCCACGAGCGCGATTCCTCGCCGCCCTTGCCGTTTGATTCGTGCATGGCGCCGATCTTTAGCTCATCCGCAAACGGCACCGGCGCGCTAACGTAGAGCTCGGGGCGGTAGTTACTCTCGCGAAAAGGCGCGCTATCTTGCGTGATCTGCCACCAGGAATTTTGCGCGTAAGCGAATGAAATTTTTTCTCCAAACCCCAGCGCGTCGTAGGTGATCGGGCGCTCGAAGCTAAACTCAAAATGCAGCTCATCCGCCTTGCGATCGGGCTTTTTACTGAAATCGTGGGTGAAAAGCATATAGATCGGCTCGTAGTATTTAAGCCCCAAAAATCCAAAATTTCGGCCATTTTGCTCGCCTTGCGGCGCGGAATTTAGTGCAGCGGAATTTTGCGGGAGCGAGGCGGAATTCGATGCTAAATTTGACGCGGAGCCCGACGCAGCCGAGCCTGCGTCTGCGAAATTTGATGCAGCGGAATTTAGTGCGCTGGATTTTGCCATGGCGGAATTTTGTGCTAAAGAATTTTGCGGTTTGGCGGAGTGTAAAACGGCGGCATCATCGTGCGAAGCGCGGTTTTCTGCGGACGAGGTAGAATTTTCTGCGACTTTTCGGCGCGGTTTATCGCCTTTATCCGCTAGGCTTGCCGCGGCGATCTTTTTGTAATAGATCATCGCGTTTTTGTAATCGCCTTTGGCCTCGTATTCGCTAGCCTTTGCGTACAGCTCGGTCAGGTCTTGCGCGGCTAGACTCATGGCACAAAGCGCGAGCGCTAAAGCTTTAAATTTCATCTGCGCCCTTTAAATCGTTTTGATAATTTATATTTAAAAACTGCTCTTTGTTTTTGAAATTTAGCACTTTGGAATTTGCAGATCCGATGAGCGTGCCGATCTTATGCTCTCCTGCGCGGTAGAGCTCAAGCGCGTGCGGAGCGAGAGCTGCGTCAAAAAATCCGCATAGGCTATGTCTGTGCGTCTCGTCGCCCGCCACGCAAATTTGCCCCTCCTGCTCGCTAAGAGCGCGAATGGTGGAAATTTCTACAAATGGCATATCGGCGGGGGTGATAAAAAAGCGCCCGCCGCTAAATGGTTTCAACGCCGAATACAGCGCGCCCATCGGCGAAAATTCCTCAAATTCGTCGTAGATCATAGGAAGCGGCGGGTTAAATTTAGAGCTTTTGGCGCAGGCGAAAACCCGCTCAAACTCACAGCTTAAGCGCGAAAAAAGAAAGTGCGTCATGCTGGGATGCCCGCGAAATGGAAACAGCGTTTTGTCGCTGCCGAAACGCGAGCTTTTGCCGCCGCAGAGAATGACGCAGGTTTTCATCGAAATTTCACCGGCTTTCATCGATTTATTGCGGCGAAATTTTAAATTTGAAAGTAAAATTTGAAAAGAAGCGCGGACATATCAGTCTTTTTGCATATATTTAGCTTTGCCAAGGGCGTTGTTTGCGATGAACTGATAAAGGCTCGGCGCCTGAAGCTTGGCTAACTCGGGGTATTTGGCTTTAAGCGTCTTCCAGATATCATAGACTCGCATGCCGCTTGCGTAAAGCTTCATAATCTCGCTAAAATGCGGATCGTAAAGGCTCGGCTTTTTATACAGCGAGAGTTTGCGGTCGGTATCCAGCACCGCGTTTGCCTCGATAAAAGCCGCTAGATCGCGCTCGCTTACTTTGGCAAAATCCTTTTCGTAATGAGCCTTCATATATTTTAAAATTTCTTTATTGCTAACGCCTTGAAAGTGCATTTTCTTGATCTCAAAGCGATATGCGTATAAGAAATCTTCGCTTTTTTTTGCGATTGCGCGAAGTCTTGTTTTTTCATCTTTGAACGTCACGGAGATAAAGTGCGTAAGCCCGGGCGCAGTAACGGCATTTTTGAACGCTTCGTCCTCCTCGCCGATCTTTTTTAAGATCGCCTTGACGGTATAGCCCTCGGCAATAAGGTTTGAAATTTTATCTTTATATGGCTTGTAGTCGAATCGCACGCGCCTAAAACCCGTCTCGACGCTGATTTTTTTGTAGATCCTCGCATGCTCTCTAGATGTAAAATATCTCGATTTCAGCCCTTTGCGGAGTTGTTCGGCAACCGCGGTAAAATCGTCATAATCGGCGATGGACGCGATTAATTCCTTTTCGTTTACGACCCTGCCGTTAACGACCGCGATGGTAATGACCTTCATATTTTCTCCTTTGATTGGGCACAATTCTAACTTAAAACTATAAACTCAAATTTAATTATTTATTATCAAGGATTGTGGAGGATTTGTGTTTGCGAGGTAGAATTTTACGCGCTAAGATTTAGTATTTTGATTGATTTTTATATCTTTTTTGCGCTTGTTCTCACGCCGCTTTTTATACTTTTTTGCATAAGGATGAAGCGAGCTTGCAAAGATAAATTTTACCCGCAAACTCTAGCTAAATTGCCCGCACAAATTAGCTTTTTTTAAACGAAAAAAGTTTTTTGATCTTCGTAAGCCCAAGCTTCATACCGCTATATTTCATCATCTTAGCCATATTTACCCACATTTCGCGCTCGTAGCACGGATGCGGGCAGTGGTGACAGCGTGGCTTTTCGGTATGCGGGCAGGCGCGCAGGCGTGCGTAGGCGTAACGCAACATCCGCTCGCAGTCGCTACAGAGATGAAAGTGCGTCTGCACTAGCCCCTTATCGTCTTTGTAGTCATGAAGCACGGCACCATCTCTTTTAGGCGCATCCACATGCTTACCATCGCAGTAAATTTGAATAAATTTCGTCACCGTATTTACTTCGTAAATAAATTTTTCGCTAGTCATATTTGATCCTTTGGGCGGATTTTATCTAAAAGAGACAAAAATACTCTTGAGCGCGCTCAAGCTAAAATTGATGGAATTTTAAAATTCCGCGGAATTTCGCTTTATCTTTCGACCTTGTTGCTTAATAGAGTCGCGATGAAGCGTGTTTTGTCGTTTGAGGCAAGCGCGATTTGCAAGCTCATCGTAAGCGGTACAGCCAAAAATAGCCCGCCGATACCAAGCACGAAGCCCCACAACAGTAGCCCTGCAAGCACGCTGATCGTTGAAAGCCCGAGCCCTTGTCCTAAAAATCGCGGCTCGATGATATTTCCGATCGCTACGTTTACGACTAAATAGATTGCGATAGTCCAGATGCTAGAGCTTATATCCATCGTAGCTAATGTCACGAAAAGCGTCGGAAAGACCGCTACGATCGAGCCAATGGTGGGGATGAAATTTAGCACGAAGGCTAAAATCCCCCACAGCGCGGCATATGGAACACCAAGAGCCCACAGCCCAAGCCCGATGAGCGCACCGGTGCAAGCTGAAGCGATAGTTTTGATTAGCAGATATTTTTTGAGGCTGGAGGCAAATTTCTTCACGAAAGTGTGCGTAGCGCGGCTACTTTGCGAAAAATAGCAGATTTTTTCGTCGATCACGGAGCTTTCAAAGACCATAAATGAAACCATTATAAAAATGAAAAATCCCGTCGAAACTATTGAGCCTGTCTTACGCAGTAATGCCGATAGCTGCGCGGCGGCTTCGCTCGGATCGATGCCTAGGCTTGCGGCGTTAAGCTCTATGCCGAATCGAGAGAGCTTCGCACTCACGCCTCCTAGCACCTCTTCAAATTTCGCTTGAAGCTCGGGCAGGCGCGCTGAAAATTCCTTGATCGCATCGAAGATGACTGCGCCGAAAAACACTATAATCGCCACGAAAGCGAAAGTGATGATGAGGAAGCTAAAAACGCGCCCGACGCGGATCTTTTGGACATAAAGCACCAGCGGCGAGACGAGCACCGTGATGAAAATAGCTAGCAAAAATGGCACGACGATAGCCTGCGCGGCTTTAAGACCAGCCAGGATGATTATGACGCAAGCAACCGACATCAAGGACATTTGAAGCTTCAAGGATTCTCCTAAATTTGACATTTTCGCAGAGCTTTTACGCGAAATTTTGATGAAAAGATTTTAACTAAAATTCCATAAATTTTAAGACGGAATTTTAAAATTTCATCGCAAAATTCTAAGATGCGCGCAAATTCTTAGCGGGCGCAAGAAAAGTTAGAATTTTTTGCTAAAATTTTGCGAAATTTACACGAGCAGGATCGAAAATGAAACTCCCTAAACATCTTTTAGACCGTTACGCCGCGGAGCGCCAAAGCGCGGGCGAGGCGCAGCGGACGGCGAATGAGATCGCCTTTGCGCCGGTGGTCTTTCAAGTCTCGCGGCTGATGAAAAAATTTGGAATTTTAAGCGCGCTTAATGAGGCGCGGGACGGACTAAGTATAGAAGAGATCGCGAAGAAGACCTCGCTTAGCGAATACGCCGTAAAGCTGCTTTTGGAAAGCTCGCTTAGCATCGGCACGGTGCTGCTGTGCGGCGAGAAATTTCGGCTTAGCAAGGCGGGATATTTTCTGCTCACCGACGAGCTCGTCGGCGTGGATATGGACTTCATCCACGACGTGTGCTACGAGGGGCTATTTAGGCTCGAAGAGACGCTAAAATCGGGCAAACCAGAGGGGTTAAAGGTTTTTGGGCAGTGGGCTACGATCTACGAGGCGCTTTCGCATCTGCCGCCGCACGTGCGCAAGAGCTGGCTCGCGTTTGATCATTTTTATTCGGATTTGGCGTTTGAGCCCGCGCTAGAGATCATTTTCTCGCGCAAGACGGATAAAATTTTAGACGTAGGCGGCAACACGGGGCGCTTTGCTAAGCGGTGCGTAGGCTACGATGAAAATGTGCGCGTCACGATAATGGATCTTGCGGGGCAAATTTCGATGATGAAAGACGCCGTCGCAGGCGCGCAGGGCGCTGAGCGCATAGAGGGGCTTGCGGCCGATCTGCTAGATGCTGCTACGCGCTTTCCGCGCGGCTTTGACGCGATCTGGCTTAGTCAGTTTTTGGACTGCTTTGCAGAGGAGCAGATCGTAAGCATCCTCTCGCGTGCGGCGGAGTCGATGAGCGAGCAGGCGCGGCTTTATATTTTGGAGCCGTTTTGGGATAGGCAGCGCTACGAAACCGCCGCGTATAGTATGACGCAGATCAGCGTGTATTTCGCCGCGATGGCAAACGGCAATAGCAAAATTTATCACTCGGACGATATGATTAAATTTGCTCAGCGCGCGGGACTTAAAATTTCGCAAATTCACGACGGGCTGGGCGTCGGACACACGCTGCTGTGCTGCGAAAGGGCGCGCTGATGGACGCGCAAAGTTTAAGCGCGCGGCTAAATAAGCCGATTAAAATTTTGCTAGTGCTCTTTGGAATAGGAATTTTGGCAAATGTGGCGATGGAATTTTATGCGGAGAAAAAACGCGGCGAGCTAGAGCGAAATTTCTGCGAAAGCAAACAGGTGCGAGATGCGCTAGCGCGGATAAACGAGGGCGCGCCGCGCAGGATCGACGATGCTACGATTTTAAAAGGCGTCGCATGCGAAGAGGGTAGCTTCATATACGATTATGCGTTAAATAGCTCGTCAAATTTAGACCTTAGCGCGCTGGATGCGGGCGATGCGGAAATTTTAAAAAAGATGCTGTTTGCTAAGGCGAAGGCCAGCTTTTGCAGCACGGAATTCTCGCAACGCCTGCGGGAGCTAGGCAAAACGATGGTGTTAAATTACGAGATAGAGGGTTTGCCGCCAATACAGCTAAAGCTTGATAAAAATAGCTGTGCGCGGTGAATTTTAAAACCCAAGCGAGGCATTTGATTAGCCGCGTTTTGTGTGGCGGCGCGTTGGTGGCTGGTACCTCTGTAAGCTCGCAAGCAAGCTCATGGTTTGACGCAGAATTTTATTGCGAGCAGGTCGAGAACGAAATTTAGCAAAATTTCATCGCAGCAGGTGCAGCGTAGTAATAAATCCTAAAATTTTGACTCAAAATCTACGATGCTATTTCAAATAAAATTCCGCGCAAATTATAGAATTTCGCGTTAAAGCTTTACGTGGTGTTTGCGCTGCTACACAGATATAATCCCGCGTGAAATAGTCAAATTTTAATGAAAAACGCCACTGGCAGAATCTGACGCAAAATTAGATCGCGGCTTAAAAAAGACTCGGCGCGTTTAGCGCTTTGTGACGGCAAAATGCACGCTGATCCGCGCCATGCTATACGCGGCGGCGCTGTAAAAGCTAAGCAGAGATTTTAGCATGTTGCTTTTGCACAGGCGAAATCAAAAGCGAAGCGGATAAATTTTAAACGAATTCGGCGCGAGCAAGCAGGCAAAGACTCACGCCGCGCTAAATTTTAAATCTCGCGCAAGCCCTACTTGCAGTCGCTAGGCTTAAATTCTACCCTTATAAATTCTTCGCCACTTTTTATCTTATAGCTCCATATCGCGCTGTTTATTAGCGGATGCATTACCTTCATCTGATTGCAAAAAATTTGCTTATTTTGGCTATCTATGACATTTTGTATCACGGTTTTTTGATCATTTCCGACACTGTCAAATTTCATCCCCATGCCGTCATTTAGCTCGTAGTTATAGATGAAGCTACCATCCTTGCACTCGGCGCCCGTTAAAGTGGTAATCTCATCGACTCTCAGCGGTGCACTCTTATTGATACCTTCCACAGCCGCTTTGAGCTGGACATTATCGCAGCTTGGTGCCGCAAAAAGCGCCGCGAAAGCAAACGGAAGTAATAAAAACTTTTTCATAATTCTCTCCTTAAAAAATTTAGTAATGATATAAAAATTAATATTAATCGGTGCTTTAAATTTAGATCGAATTTTTGGTACTGCAAATATGGAATTTTATGCAAGTGCAGCAGCGAACGCGAAAAGTTTATTTGCGGAGATTAGCCCTAAAAAACGGAATTAGGCGGTATGTCAAGGTGAGGAATTTATCGGCTCGCCGCACTTAAATACAAACTGCTGAGTTAAATTTCATAGTGCATTTTACGGAATTTACCCAGCTTGCGGGATTAAATTTGATGCCTGGAGCGCTGGCAAACTCGATATCAAAATCCAATGCCCCAAATGAGTAAATACCGCAAGAAAGCGCGTCTATGGGAGCTTTAAAGCCATGCTAATTATATCGCAGAGCTTTAGGCGCAACGATCCGCAAGTGCGTGTCGTAAGATCGCCGCGACAAATTTTACCACAAGACGGCAGGCAAAAATAATCGACCAGATGCCGCTTACCACGCACAAAGGCGCAAGCGCGATTAATTATCGTTGATTACGTCCAAAATCTCTCTGGCGTGTACGGCGTAATCATTCGCCATAGATTTTTGAAAGATCCCGCCGATCTGCGCATACGAGCCCTGACCGCCGCCGAAGAATTCCTCCTCGCCGAAGTTGCGCTCGTTTACGGCGATATTTTGGTTGTAGATCGGCTTTCCGTTTTTAAACATTTTTAGACGTAGATTGTAGCGCACGTAGGGCTTTGCCGAAACGTCGATGCCGTCGGAGCTGTAAAAGCCAAAGCCGAATGAGCTAAGCTCGGGTGCGATGACGAGCCCTTTGCCTTGCAACGCTTTTTCGTCGTCGGTGACGCTCACGCGCCTTAGGTAGGTGCCAAAGAAGCGCTTTGCCTCGCCTGCGACGAACTCGCCGACATCGATTTTAAGCTCATCGTCTCTGCCTAACTTCGAGCTTGCGGCGTAGCTTTTCGTCCCCATTAGCTCGCTAGGGATATAAATGAGCGCACTTTGCATGGCGTTGGTCGCGCTTATAGTGTCGTCAAACGGCGCCACATCGGCGTTTTGATTAAACTGCGCTTCATATGCGCAACCGCTAAAAAGCGCGCAAACTATTGCGGCTAGAAAGAAATTTTTCATTGTTTGCTCCATGTAAAAATTTTTGTAATTCTACCCCGCGGGTCTAAATTTTACGCTGAAACGGACGGAATCGCTCTTTAATCCAAGCTAAAAAATCGCCTAAGCTTACGCTTAAACGTATCTTTTGGAATTTGCGTATCACCAAAATCATCGCTCCAAATTTCGTTCTTATCGGCAAAGAGACCTTTATTTTGTGCTTGTGGCATAAAGACTACTTTGTCTACAATCTGGATATTCTTTTGCTTAAAATACTCTAGTATCTCATCCAGATCTCGCCTAGAATATATATTTATAAGGAAGTAATTTCTATTTTTGAACCTTAACACGATATTTTTGCGGATTAGACCTAAAGACTCTCTCGCTCCTATTAGCATATAAATTTTAAACGGCAAGATGAACAATATGAAATTTATCGTATGATATAAAAACAATACAACCTTTCCTATGTGTACCCCTATGGACGACTTTTTATACAGCTCGTATGACGAAAAATAATGAAATCTTCCGTAGCTATCATATAGCTCTGATATAATGCAAAAACTTACCTTATCTATATCGCAGGCATCGCAAATTTTTATTACTCCCTCTTTCTTGACAAAATAAAAATCATTTAGCGCCTGATTTAGCGATCCGGGCTTATCGTCGAAAGCATTTATATAGCTGATTTTATTATTTTCCAATAAAAAATACGCGGGACTGCCCTTTCTTTTAATAGGCCAAAGTAATGTAGCCGGCAACAATAAAAAGACCACTACGATAAACATAACTAAATCGGCACTAAAATGCGTGTAAAATTTCAAGTTTAACGGAGTAACTTCTAAATTGAATATTTTATATAAGCAACCGAGTGAAAGAAAAAGAACAATATTGTTTTGAAAGTAAACCGCCCTATCTATGATTTTGATCGGCTCTTTGTCATAGTCTCGCATAAAATTCCTTTTCGGTATGATTTTCGTATTTTATCGTCGTCTAGCTTTCGGTGCGTTTAAAGATGCGGGGTATTTGCCGAGGCGCTTGCGGCGAGGCGAGTTGCGACGAGCGGCGATCATCCTCGTTAAGCGGACGGACAATGTGAATCTTTGCAACTAATTATGGGGCTTTTCAGACACACAGAGCGAGCTTGTCTGCGACTACTTCGAGGATTACTTCGGGTGCCGAGTGATCTCATCTGCGATTGCCGCGGGCAGAATTTTGCTCGAAATCAAGCCCCAATCTCGCCGCGAAATACTCGCGCGGCATCCGCCTTTGCGCTTCGTTTACGTTTAGCTTTATCCGGACATCTAGCGGGTCTAAATTTTACGCTGAAAACCGAAAAATTTCACGCCTTAATGTCGTAGCTGAAATTTCTCAAAAAATATATCCGTAAAGCTTCGCGCTCGGCGCGGCTAGGACGGATGCAAAAAAATACCGCCGCACCCGTATCGTCCCTCCCGCGCAGTAGCAAGCAATCGCGTAGTCGTAGCCCCGCTCGTCCGTCTAACCTTCGCGCTACTACGAGCTTTGAAGCGATTAAAATCGCAAAAATGCCCGCCGCTGCATAGATTGCAGCCTCAGCAAAGTCAAATTTGATCGTCAAAAACACGCCCGCGGCGTATGCAAAAAGAAGCAATAATTTTAAAATTTCTTGCAGTTTCAAAAACCGTTCGTAGCTTAGAAACGGCACGCGAAACGTCCGCACGAAGCCGAACGACGGCTCTATCAGATCGACGCATCCAAGCATAAGATCGTATTTGTCTAGCCCTCTGCGAAAGGATATTTTAAGCTCGTCAAATTCCACGCGCGCCGTCTCTTTGCTACCGCTTCGCAGATAAAGTAACGCCAAAAACAAAAAAACGATCGTCAGGCTGGGCTTGGCTCGCTGCGAGCGTAGCGGGCTGTCCGTGTAAAATAGCTCCCCCGATCCGCCGATGTCCAAAGAGATAAAAATGCAAAAAAACGCAAGGATAGAGGCGGAGAAAATTCTATAAAACGTATCGTCGCAGATGAGGCTGAATTCGGGCTTTTGCATCAGTTTTTATATAGCGGTGCGTCGGTGATTTTAAATCTAAATTTATTGCCCGCGCCGATAAATTTCACGAAGCTCGCTACGCCAAATCCCTGCTGCGGCGCGCTTAGCGGCGGCTTGGCAAGGATCTCGAAGCTTAGACCTGCATAGTTGAAAAACTTACCGCAGCACCGAAAGCCGTGCCTGCCGTAGAATTCTATGCGGCGCAGGCGCTGCGCGAGATTGGGCGCGTCCTCGTGCGGCGGCTCGACGTCAAGGACGATTTGCGCGCGCGGATTTTGCTCGGCGATGAGCGCGAGTAGCCTTGAGCCAACCCCCAGCCCGCGAAATTTCGCATCGATGCCGAGGTAGGCCACGTAAAAAATCTCGCCCTGCTTGCCGCTTGAGGGTTCGCTCTTCTCGCAACTCGAAATTTTACTTTCATCGCGGCACGAAATCCCGCTTTCATCGTAGCACAAAATCTTTCCCTTTGCGGCATCGGACGAAATTTCGCCCTCCGTAGCGCTCGGTAAAATTTCGTCGTGCGCGCTCACATTTGAAATTTTATCTGTCGCGACACCGCGATATAGAATTTCTTCCGCACTCGCCTGCTTTAAATCGTCGTCCGCATGTTTTATATTTTCGCTCGCTAGCCCTTGATCCGCGCCCGCGCCCAAAACCCCGTCGCTAACGCTTAAATATGAAATTTCATTGCTCGTAACGTAGTTTGAAATTTCGTCGCTCGCAGTACCGAAAGATCCCGCATCGCAAGCGAATTCCGCGCCGCTATGGGCTTTGGATCTTAAAATTTTATCCGCATTTAGGCGAAGCGGTGGCTGTTTGTGGTTCAAAACCGCGCGCTTGTAGGTTTGCTCGGTCCTATAGACGCAAAACCCCACCAGCTCCTCGCCGCTTAAATTTTGCGCCGCCGTGGCGCAATTACCCGCAGAGCCGCAATTTTGACTCGCTTCGCCGTAATCTTGCAGCGCGCATAAATTTTCGCTCGCCGCGCTGGAATTTTTACTTTTCAAGCTGGATTTTTCATACGTCGTATTAGATTTTTTATCTGCCGCGTCGCGATTTTCGGAACTCAAAGAGGCGAATTCTGCCGCGCCGCAGTCGCTCGCATCGGAATTTTTACTCGCAGCATCGCGATCTTGGCTCGCTTCGCCGCAATCCCGCTTTACCGCGCAAAAATCTTGTTTCGACGCGTTTAAATTTTCGCTCGCCGCGTGATGTTTATCAGCCGCGCCACCGCCCAGGGCGCTAAAATCCTCGAAAATCGCCGCGATTTCAAGCTGTCCTTTGCGCGACATTTTTAAGAAATTTTTTATGCTGATACGCTCGATTTCGGGGAACGCCGCGACGTTGATCGCCTCTATGCGCGCGATCAGCGCCGAGTCCTCGCCGATACGCTCAAGTCTCATTTTGCCCTCCTTGTCGCGATAGGTCTACCGTGTAAATTTAAAATTTGCCCGCCTAACTCGCGGGGATTTCATAGCTCGGCCCTGCAATTTCATGAAATTTTACAAAATTTAAGGGTGCCCGTCTAAATTTAATCCTCGCCGTAAATTCGCTTTAAATTCCCCAGCGTCGCGCTCGCGTTTAGCAGCAGCGCATCGGCGATTACCAGTCGCGCCATCGCGGTAGCTACGACGCTGCCGCGCACGGCGATACACGGATCGTGCCGCCCGCGCAGCTCGCAGACCGCGTCTGCGCCGCGCACGTCCACGCTGCGCTGCGCCATGAAAATGCTCGGAGTGGGCTTAAAATGGGTCATAATCTCGATAGGCACGCCGCTGCTTATACCGCCTAAGATCCCGCCTGCGTTGTTGCTTGCGAAATTTGCGCCGATCTTGCCGCCGTTGGTGCGGATCGCATTCTTGCTAGCGCCCATAAAATCATTGTTTTCACTGCCTTTTAGCGCGCTTACTTTCACTCCGGCGCCGATCTGCACGGCCTTTACGCCGTTTATGCCCATCAGCGCGCCCGCAAGCGTCGCATCCAGCTTGCCGTACAGCGGCTCGCCGAGCCCCGCAGGCACGCCCGTGACGCGCGTTAGCACGCAGCCGCCGATACTATCGCCAGCATTTTTGACGCTTAGAATTAACTCCTTCTGCGCGCCCTCCACAGCGGGATCGAGCGCGAAAATTTCGCTGTTTTGCGCAAAGTCGAAGTCTAAATTTGCGGCGTAAATTTCGCCCACGCCGTAAATCCCGCTTTTTACGGAAATTTTAAAGTGATTTAGCAAAATTTGCGCAAACGCTCCCGCAGCCGCGCGTACGGCGGTTTCGCGCGCGCTTGCTCGCCCGCCGCCTCGGTAATCGCGCAGTCCGTATTTGGCAAAATATGAAAAATCGGCGTGTGCGGGGCGGAAAATATCCTTTAGATTTTCGTAGTCCTTCGAGTGCTGGTTTGCGTTGCGGATGATAAATCCGATCGGCGCGCCGGTGCTACGACCGTCAAAAATCCCGCTTAAAATTTCGATCTCGTCGGCTTCTTTGCGCGGCGTAGCGTATTTGCCGCCCGGCTTGCGGCGGTCAAGCTCGCTTTGGATATTTGAAATCTCGATCGCCACGCCTGCCGGAAAGCCGTCCAAAACGCCGCCGATCGCCGCGCCGTGGCTCTCACCGAAGGTGCTAAGGCGCAATCTCTCACCGAAGGTATTCATAGCGCGCCTCCTTGATCGCCGCCGTCCGTATCGCGCCCGCTTCTTTTACCGCCTCGATTATTATGCTCGCTCTTTGTGCTGCCCCGCGCTCGTTCGCCGCTTCGTGAGCCTTTTTTGCCGTTCTGAGCGCAGTTCGCGCCGTTTTGTGCGTCGCTAGGGTATGCTGTTTGCTCGCCATTTGTTGCGCCAGTGCCGTGCGAGACACCGTTTTGTAAAAGCTCGAGCGCGATTTGCGCGCATTTTTGCTCGGCCTCCTTTTTGCTTGCTCCCACGGCGGATGAGAGCCGCCTGCCGCCAACAAGCGCCGCCATTTCGAAGCTTTTTTTGTGATCGGGGCCGCTCGAGCCTAAAAGAACATATTCGGGCGTGACGCCGAATTTTGCCTGCGTGAGCTCTTGCAGCGCGGTTTTGTAGTCTCGCACGAGCTCGTTAAAGCTTATGCGCGGATAGAGGATTTCTAAAATTGCAGTCGCGATGCGGGCGGTGTTTTGCAGCCCGCTCTCAAGATAGACGGCGCCCATTATCGCCTCAAACGCGTCCGAAAGCAGCGATGGCTTCTCGCGTCCGCCGTTGCGCTCCTCGGATAGCGACATATTCAGGTTCTCGCCGATGCCTAAAAATTTTGCAAATTTAGAAAAGCTGCTTTCGTTCACGAGCGCGGCGCGCAGCTTGCTCAGATCGCCCTCGTCGCTGCTAAATTTTTTGAAAAGATACTCGCCGACGATCAGATCCATCACCGCATCGCCTAAAAATTCCAGTCTCTCGTTGTTGTGTCCGTTTTTGGCGCTTTTGTGCGTAAGAGCGATCTTGAGGTGGGTTAAATTTTTAAATTTGTAGCCCAGTTTTTCTTGTAATTTTTCTAAATTTTGCATTATCAACCTTTTTATAAAATTCTACGAAATCCGCGGCGGTCCGCACGCAAACGACATCTGGCGCAAACAAAACCTACGCAAGCGAAACGAACGCGAGCAGGACCTGCGCTAAATTTGTATTAACGCCGAATGAAACGCGCTAGTGCCAATCTGCGACGAATAAAATTTAAACGTGCCCGCCAATTCTAATGCAAACCGCGCCGAAGCTCGCCTGCCGCGAATTTAATTCTCGCCAAAAACGCGCCTGCTTTCAAATATAAGAACCCAATTGCGTGAACGAGCGCACTAAAACCGGCTTCGGGCGATAAAATTTACGCCGAAGCGGCTCTGCGTGCAAAGCAAACGCGGGTAATCTATGCTAAATCCGCGTAACCGCAAACTTCGCCGCAGAATTTCAGCCCTTTATCGCTTCTGCAGCTGCGCGAGCCATAGCGTCGCACTCCTCGTTTTGCGGATGACCAGCATGCCCTTTGACCCACGAGGCCTTGATCTCGTGAGGCGCCGCCGCCGCAAGGTATCTGCGCCACAGATCCGCGTTTTTCTTGCCCTTAAAATCGGTAACGACCCACTTTGCGAGCCAGGAATTTATCGCCTTTACGACATATTCACTATCGGTAAAAAGCTCGACGCGGCAGGGCTGCTTAAGCGCGCTAAGCCCCATTATAGCGGCTGTTAACTCCATTTGATTATTAGTCGTCATCGCTTCTGCGCCGCTTGCCTTTTTTATCGCGTCGCCGTATTGCAGTATGTAAGCCCAGCCGCCCGCTCCAGGGTTTCCGAGGCAGCTGCCGTCGCTAAAAAGTTTGACCGATTTCACCGGTTTTCTCCGAAATTTGCGCTCTGATCTCCATGCTACCTAGCTCGTAGCAGACCGGACAGCGGTGCGAGAAAAGCCCCACCGAGCTTTTGCACTTCGCGCAGGTGTAGCTAAAGCTAAGCCCCGCGTCCTCAAAGCCCGCGTCTTTCATAGCCATAAGCGCGTTGATCTCAAAAATTTTACTCGCGCTCTGCGGCTTTTGATCGCTTTTTCCAAGCGCGTAAAAAAGCGCATTGTACTCCGCATCCTGCGTATTTACCGCCGCAGGGAAATCATAGATCAGATCGATCGCCTGCTCGATCGGCGGGAAGCGGTCAAAGCCCTCCATAGGCTCTTTGTTTTTGATAAAAAGCTCCATGCAAAACCGCCCCGCGCCTTTGAAGTTTAGCTTTGAAATTTTAGCGATTTTCTTGTTAAACGGCGTATTGGCGTCGTTTGCGATGATCTGAGCGCGCTCGAACTGGCTTTGAGCATATACTTCGGCGTCCTGTTCGCGCAGCGCGTCAAGCACCTCAAGCGCCTCATTAAAGCGCTTTAGCCGCTCATAAATCACCGTAAGATGCGTAAGAGCCTCTTTGTTTCTGGGGCGCAGCTTTAGCGCCTGCAAAAATACCTCTTCGGCGCGCCCTAAAAAGCCCGCTTTGAAATATACGATACCGAGATTGGTGAGGATAAACTCCCTCTGCACGCCGCCGCTAGCCTTGCCTAGCGCGATTAGATAAATTTCTATCGCGCGCTCGAAGTCGCCGCTTTTGACGAAAGAGCTAGCCAAAATTCCAAGCGTCGGGATGTCTATTTGCGGGCTTGCTAAAAGCTGTCTATGCTCGGTGCTAAGCGCGTCTAGGGTGTCAAATTTTTTGATGAAATTCTCTAAACTCTGCCTCTCGTTTTTTTTAGAAAAAACTCCCCAGATGTAGCTTAGAATCGACACTAGCAAGATTATGCTTATCAGCATGATAAGCCCGAAAATCGGGTCGCGATCGTCTAAGAAAAAATTATCCAAATCAAACCTCGTCGCAAAAATAAAGGGCAATTATAGCAAAGTGCGGGTATAATTTCGCTTATGATTAAAAACGAAAGCATAGAAAATCTGCTGGCCACCGTAGATATCGTAGACGTCGTAGAAAAATATGTCCCGCTTAAGCGCAGCGGCGCAAATTTCGTGGGCGTCTGCCCATTTCACGACGATTCGCACCCGAGCATGAGCGTGAGTTCAAAGCTTGGAATTTTTCACTGCTTTTCGTGCAAAGCAGGCGGCAACGCGATTAAATTTATCCAAGATTATGAAAAGATAAGCTTTCCAGAAGCGGTCGAAAAGCTTGCGGGGATGTATAATTTCGCGCTGCAATACACCGGCGCCAAAGTCCAGGAGCGCAGCGAAGAGAAAAAGGTGCTCGGGATTTTAAACGCCTATTACCAAAGCTGCCTTTATCAAAACCCCGCCGCCGTAAAATACCTGCACGAGCGCGGCCTAAGCGATGCGACTATTCGCAAATTTGGCCTTGGCTACGCAGGAGCTAGCGCGCAGACGATCAGGGTTTTGCAAAACGAAGAAATTCCGCCGCAAGACGCGCTAAATGCGGGCGCGGTGAAGCAAAACGAGCGCGGGCTCTACGCTAGCTTCATCGAGCGCATCACCTTTCCAATCTACAACCACGCAGGCAAGCTCGTGGGCTTCGGCGGTCGCACGATAAGCGATAATCCCGCCAAATACGTCAATTCGCCGCAGTGCGCGCTGTTTGATAAATCTAAAATTTTCTACGCATTCGACCTTGCTAAAAAAAGCGCGATCGCCAAAAAAACCCTCATCATCACCGAGGGCTATATGGACGTCATCATGCTGCATCAAGCGGGCATCGACAACGCCGTAGCGGTACTCGGCACGGCGCTGACGCCCGCTCATCTGCCGCTTATAAAGCGCGCGGAGCTTAACGTCGTGCTTAGCTTCGACGGCGACGCCGCGGGCATCAATGCGGCGATAAAATCGGCGCGGCTTTTATGCCTGAATAAGATCGACTCAAGCGTCGCTATAATCGGCGGCGGTGCCGATCCTGCGGATATGATAGTCGCAGGCAAGGTGCGCGAGCTAGAGCAAATTTATGCTAGCGGCATGGAGAGCGGGGAGTTTCTGATCCGAAGAATCGCTAAAAAATACGACCTCGCCCGCCCCGTGCAAAAAGAAGCGGCGCTAAATGAGATCAAAGAATTTACCTCAGCGCTCGGCCCCGTGCTCGCCGAGTCCTATCAGAGCCTAGTAGCGCAAATTTTAAACGTTTCGCCGGGCTCATTCAATCTCGCCGCTGGCGGTAAAAATTTCGGCGCGGGCTTTGAGGGGCGAAATTTTAACGAGGGCGGGAGCTTCGGCTCTCGCGATTTCGGCTCTTACGGAGGGCGCGGTGCAGACGGCGGGGGCGGTGCGAGCGGGGGTTTAAACGGCGGAAATTTTATTCGCACGCAAAACACGGCGCGCTATGAAAGCTCTGCGCCGCCTGCGGCTTCGGCGAGGTCCGGGCGGACGCTACTACGCCGCAAGGAGATCGCGGAGCTTCAGATCATAAAATCGATGCTGCTCGATGGCGAGATGGCACAGCTCGGGCTCGGCTGCTTGGAGCGGCGCGATTTTCGCATGCACGGCGATATTTTCGAGGCGTTTTTGGCTTTCGCTCGCAGCGGCGAGAATTTTAAAAATTTCATCGCGGGCGAGGGCGGCAATGTAGACAACGCCTCCGAAAATTTTACCGCGCGCGGTGCGGGAGAAAATTTTATCCGTAGCGAGGGTGTGAATTTAAAAGGCGGCGAGAGCTCTAGCGGGCAAAATTTTATCGGGCAGGGCTCTGCGGACGCCTTAAATTTAAAAGGTTCTGCGCAACAGGGCGCAAACGGCAGCGAGAAGCAAGAGGATACAAATAACGGCGAGAAACGGAGCTCAAACAGCGGTGCAAAGCAAGGCGAGAGGGAAGCCGTAGCTCAAAATGTTCAAAGCACTCAAAATGCCCAAAATGTCCAAAACGCTGAAACCGAAGCCAGCGAAAATCTGCGCGCGCTCGCGCTGGATGATGAAATTTTGCCGATCGGCGGCGCGGCGCTTTTTAACGACGCGTGCAAAATTTTACGCCGCAACGCCCTGCAAGATCTGATGCAAAAGCTCAAAAACTCCGACGCGCCCGACAAGATCGAGCGGATCTTAGAGTATCAAAAAAAGATCAATCAACTCAAGTAAAGGAACGAAATGAAGGCATTGGCGCTCTTTAGCGGCGGGCTTGACTCTATGCTCGCGGTCAAACTTATCGTCTCGCAAGGCATCGAGGTGCTCGCGCTGAATATGGATATCGGATTTGGCGGCAAGGACGATAAGAGCGAGATCATGCGCCGCAGAGCCGCAGCTGCGGGGGCGGATTTTAAAATCGTCGATATCAGAAGCGAATATCTGCGGCAGGTGCTTTTCGAGCCCAAATACGGCTACGGCAAGCACTTCAACCCCTGCATCGACTGCCACGGATATATGTTTAAGACCGCGCTTGCGATACTGCAAAGTGAAGGGGCGAGCTTCATCATCACGGGCGAGGTGCTCGGACAGCGCCCGATGAGTCAGCGCGCGCAGGCTCTAGCTCAGGTCGGCGGGCTTAGCGGCGATGAGGAGGGGCTGATCCTGCGTCCTCTGTGCGCGAAGCTGCTGCCGCCCACGACGCCCGAGATCAAGGGCTGGGTAGATCGCGGCGCCCTACTTGACATCAGCGGGCGCGGGCGCACTAGACAGATGCAGCTGGCGGCAGAGTTTGGCTTCGAGGATTACGAAACGCCCGCGGGAGGCTGTCTGCTGACCGTGCAAAGCTTCAGCGAGCGGATCAAGGATGCGGTAAAATTTGAAAAGATCGAAACGCCCGCGGACGCTGAAATTTTAAAATTCGGGCGCCATCTGCGCTTGCCGGGCGGCGCGAAGCTCATAATCGGACGCGACGAGAGCAACAACAAGAAGCTTGCCGCCGTGCAAAATCCGAAATTTAGCGAGATAAAATTTAAAGATGACGTCGTGGGCGCGCTTAGCCTGCTAAGCAGGGGCGCGAGCGAGGCGGATAGAGAGCTTGCGGCGAGGCTGGCGCTGACCTACGCCAAAACGGACGCCGCGCGCCGCTACACCCTGCTCATAGAGGGCAGCGAGCTGAGCGCAAGCCCATTTGAGAGCAAGGATGCTGCGCGCGAGTATTTTGTGTAAAATCTAAAACCGCCATCCAGGTTGTATTTGATAGGCGTAAAAACGATATATAAGCGCAAGAAGCTGCGATAGCAGATACAAGAGTAAAATTTAAAACGGCGGCGTCTGAAAAACGAGCCGAAAATGCGTCAGGCTCAGAGTTAAATTTAACCGCCGCGAGCGCTAAATTTAAAAGCAAAAGCGAGCAAATTTTTATAAGCTTAAGGAGCGTTTATGGAGTATTTCAAACCGTTTTTCGTAAAGATCGCAGGTCGCGCCAGAGATGACGATCACACGAGCGCGCACGAGCAGGTCATCGCGCCGCTACTGCAAAATGCGCTCACCGCCTATGTCTATAACGGCCGCAAAGATAGCATCGTGGGGGTCTCGGTAGCGTGGAGCACCCGCTAAACTTAAGCGAGTTTAGTTTTCTCGTGCGCGAGCGGGGTAAATTTCGCCTCGACCTTTCGCGCGAATGCGTAAACGGCGCCGAGATCTTTTGGAACGCTTGCAGTTTTAGGCGAGGCTCGGTTATTATTTTGCTCGAGGGAGAGTTTGATTTAGCGCCTATTTTACGCTGCTGTGCCGAGATAAGTATAGACGAAACGCCAAATATGGGCAACAGCCCCTCGGCGACCAAGCTTGCTAAGCGCGCAATGAGCGAGGGGCGGATCGCCGTGCTTTTTAGTGCTGGGGGCGGGATAGAGTGGGTGGATATCTATGCGCCAGGTGCCGTGCGAGATAAAATTTTAAAACTTGCGGATGAGATGAACGGGGATGAAATTTAAAAATTTAAAAACCAAGTTCCGCATTAAATTTCACGCCAGAAAGCATTATGAGCCCCTGTGCGCGCAGACAAAAGCAGAGGTCGCGAAAACAGGTCTCGCCTATCGCCCTCTTCTTCTTGCCAAAAGATAAAACAAAATGATCGCCGCCAAAACCACCGCGATTGCGGCGTAAATTTTGCCCATGCCGCCGTAGCTTTTGGAGTCGTCGCTTAAATACAGATTTATTATCGCACCGTTGTCTGTCGAAATTTCAAGCTTCGCGCCCTTTGCGCCGTTTAGCTTTACGCGCAGCATATTCGCCGCGGGGCTTGAAATTTCGGGCTTATCCATAAAAGAGTAGCTGGTTTTGTAGCTTTTCATCAAATCGTTGCAGTCTTTGGGGGCTACGAATATATCGTAAAATGCGCCGTTTTTTACGCTCAGATTTTCTCCACCTTGCACGACGAAATATCTAAATTTAGGCGCTTGCGTGATAAACTCCCACCGTAGCGTTTTTTGCTTGCCGCCCTGCTCGTAATTAAACTCCGCGCCGTATTTGGTGTCAAATTTAAAAACCTCTCTGCTGAAAAGCACGAACTGCCTATCGCTTAAAATGGCGTTAGGATCGGAGTTTTTGTCTAAAATTTTAACGTTTTGAAGCTCCCTGCCGCCTTCGTAAATTTTAAAACTTTTCATCGCTACGGGCGGTCCCTCGGCATTAAATTCCACGCTTACAGGATTTGCGGTGATTTTGCACCCCGGCATGGGGTCCGGAATTTCATTGCTGAAAAACGCAAGCGCAGGCTCGTCGTTCGGGTAGTAGACGTAAGGGCGCGAGTTCAGTGCGGTGGCGCCTTTGAACTTATCCTCCCTCATCCGTAGCGTTTCGTTTTTACACATCCCAAGTAGAAATTTGCCGCTTCCTTCGTCGTTTAAATTTTGCGAGCAAAAGGCGTTGAGGCGCGAATTCCCCATCTCAAAAACGTAGCTGCTTTTTTTGCCGTGTTCAAAATAGCCGATGCCGATCTCATCCGAGGTAAAATCCAAAAAGGCAAATCTATGATAAATCGCGCTAAGTAGCCCGTCGATCGCGCTTTTTAGATCGCTTGAATTATAGGATAAATTTTCCCTCACGACGGCATTATAGCCTGCGTAAAAAGCGCGCTTTGACGGATTTTCACCCGTAAAATTCGGCTTGCCCGGGCTCTCGTCGTGCGACATCGCCTCGTTTGCGACGACATATTTTGCGTGATTAAGCGCAGAGATATTTAAAATTTCATTCTGCGCAAGCTGATTTAGCCCCGATTTTGCGCGCACATTGTTGATGTAGCTTAGCGGATCATCGTAAAAGGAAAAGCCGCTCATCGCAACGAGCGGCTGTTTTAAATTTGAGGGGGTATTTTCGCATGCGGCAAAAAGCGCACAGATCGCCCCGAAGCCCAGGAGCCTAAGCCGTAGGGCCCGCTTTAGCAAACTCGACCCCTTCTTTTACGTCCTCGTAGCGTTTAAAATTCTCTTCAAACATCTTTGCAAGCTTATCGCGCGTGATCTTATATTCCGCCGGGTGCGTCCACGTATTAATAGGATTTAGCAGCTTAGTCTCGACGCCTGCGAGCTCTTTTGGGATCGCGAAGTTAAATTTCTCGAAATTTTCAAATTCGCACTTTTTGATACTGCCGTCAAGGATCGCGTTTATGCATGCACGCGTGGCTTTGATGCTCATTCGCTTGCCCACGCCGTACGCGCCGCCGCTCCAGCCTGTGTTTACGAGATAGACGCTGACGTTGTGCTTGTCGATCTTTTCGCCCAGCAACTTAGCGTAAACGGTCGGGTGTAGCGGCATAAACGGCTCACCAAAGCACGCGCTAAATGTCGCCACGGGCTCGGTGATGCCGCGCTCGGTGCCTGCGACTTTGGCCGTGTAGCCGCTTAGGAAATAATACATCGCCTGCTCTTTAGTAAGCTTTGCGACCGGCGGCAAAACGCCGAATGCGTCGGCTGTTAGGAAGATGATGTTTTTCGGATGGCCGCCCGCAGAGCTTGGCTCGTAGTTATCGATGTGATAGATCGGGTAGCTAACGCGGGTATTTTCGGTCTTGCTGCCGTCTTTGTAGTCCACGATGCCAGCCTCGTTGGCGACCACGTTTTCAAGCAGCGCGTCGCGTTTGATCGCGGCGTAAATTTCAGGTTCGCTGCTCGGGTCCAAATTTATGCACTTCGCGTAGCAGCCGCCCTCGAAGTTAAATATCCCCTCATCGTCCCAGCCGTGCTCATCATCGCCGATTAGCTTGCGGTTTGGATCGGTTGATAGCGTCGTTTTGCCCGTGCCGCTTAGACCGAAAAATAGCGCCGTATCACCGTCCTTGCCCACGTTTGCCGAGCAGTGCATCGACATCTTGCCCGCAAGCGGCAGCCAGTAGTTCATCATCGAAAAAATTCCTTTTTTCATCTCGCCGCCGTACCACGTACCGCCGATAACGGCGACGTTTTCCTCGACATTAAATATAACGAAAACGTCGGAGTGCAGCCTGTCGCTCGCGTAATCTTCGTTTTTGCATTTGCACGCGTTGTAAACGACGAAATCGGGATGAAATTCCGCAAGCTCGCTCTCGCTTGGGCGGATGAACATATTTTTAACAAAATGCGCTTGCCACGCGACTTCAGTTACGAAGCGCACGTTTTTACGGCTGGATTTGCTGGCGCCGCAATAGGCGTCTTGGATAAAGATTTCCTTGCCGCTTAACTGAGCTTTAGCTTTGGCTAAAAGTTTATCGAAAAGCTCTTTTGAGATAGGCTGATTTATCTTGCCCCAGGCGATGTATTTTTGGCTCGGGTCCTGCTTTACGAAGTACTTATCCTTTGGGCTACGACCCGTAAAGATGCCCGTATCGACCATAAAGGTGCCGTTACTTGACACGCGTCCCTCGCCCATAGCCTTTTCAAGCTCGAAAAGCTCGTCGTAGCTTAGGTTGTGGTTGATTTTTTTGATATCTTTAAGGCCTAGTTTATCCAGATCGTTCGGAGTTGTCATTTTGCATCCTTTTTAAATTAAATTTTGATAAAAGATTGCGCTATTATAGCTTAAAATTTAGGTGAGCTCGCTTAAGCACCGAGGATGGTCGCCATGAAATTTAGGCGGAAGCGCCCGCCTAAATTTTAGAGCTTATCTTAAAATCGCAAGCACTTGATCGGCATCGACCGTATCGCCTTGAGCGACTAAAATTTTATCGATTATGCCTTTGCGCGGGCTTTCGATATTTATCTCCATCTTCATCGCTTCAAGAACGATGACATTCTGTCCCGCCTTAACAGCGTCGCCTTCCTTTATTAAAATTTTAAATACGTTGCTAGGAAGCGTCGCTTTTACTTCGTTGCCGTCCGTACCACCTCGCGCGTCAGCAGTGGGCTGCTCGCCGGCGGAGCCTTGCGGCTGCGGCTTTGCGGGCGCTGAGGTATCGAAGCTGACGTCGTATCGATCGCCGTTTACGAGCACGTTTTGCCCGGCGAATTCTACGCTGTAAATTTTGCCGTTAATCTTAACGTCAAATTTGCCATTTTTAGAAATACCGTTTTGATGGCTTGCAGCGGGCGCTACGTCCTCTTTTTTACGACTCATCACCTTGCCCTCGCCCTTTAAAAACGCGATACCCTTTTCTTTGCACGCAAGCGCGATAAATATGTTCTCCTCGCTAGGCTCGATGCCCTGCTCGCGTAGAATCTTCTGCGCATACGCGACGCTCTTGCTCTCGTCGGCATCGGCGATATCTACGGCATGTTTGGTCGTAGGCTGTAGTCCCAGCTGCTCCGCCGCCATCTTAATCACGCCGTCGTCGGGCTTAACGGGCGTTTTACCGAAATAGCCTAGCACCATCTTGCCGTAGCCCTCGGCGATCTTTTTCCACGGGCCGAACATTACGTTGTTAAACGCCTGCTGGAAATAAAACTGACTAACCGGCGTCACGCTCGTGCCGAAACCGCCCTTTTCGACGACTTCGCGCATAGCCTTGATGACGGCCGGGAATTTGTCTAAAATTTTATTATCGCGCATCATCTGAGTATTTGCGGTAAGCGCGCCTCCGGGCATCGGGCTAAACGGAATGAGTGGGCTTACCTGCGTAGCCTCTGGCGGCATGAAGTAATCCTTCAAGCACTCGCCCAAAACCTCTTCGTATTTTAAAATTTTCTCTGCATCCAGCCCCAGGTCGAAATTTTGCCCCTTCGTCGCGTGCAGCAGCGTAAGAATGTCCGGCTGGCTAGTGCCGCCGCTAACCGGATGCGCGGCAAGGTCGATGCCGTCTACGCCCGCAACGAGCGCAGCTTGATAGCATGCGACGCTAACGCCCGCCGTCTCGTGCGTGTGCAGGCGGATATGCACGCCGTCGCCTAAAATTTTACGCGCGCGCTTGATCGTCTCATAGACCTTCTGCGGGCTGCTGGTGCCGCTTGCGTCTTTGAAGCAGACGCTGTCGAACGGGATCTGCGCTTCTAAAATTTGACGCAGAATTCTCTCATAAAACGCCGCGTCGTGCGCGCCGCTGCATCCCGGCGGCAGATCCATCATCGTAACCACGACTTCGTGTTTAAGGCCATGACGATGTATGCACTCGCCGCTAAATTTTAAATTTTCCACGTCGTTTAACGCGTCGAAATTTCGAATCGTCGTCGTGCCGTGCTTGGCAAAAAGCTTGGCGTGCAGATCGATGATCTCGCGGCTGCCGGTATCGAGCGTGACGGTATTTACGCCGCGGCTAAGGGTCTGCAGATTCGCCTCAGGCCCCACGATGCTTCTAAATTTATCCATCATCTCAAAGGCGTCTTCGTTTAGGTAAAAATATAGGCTCTGAAACCGCGCGCCGCCGCCAAACTCGAAGTGTGTGATGCCCGCGTCTTTGGCCGCGCTAACGGCGGGCAGGAAGTCCTCCATCGCCACGCGCGCGCCAAAAACTGATTGAAATCCGTCGCGAAAGGTCGTATCCATAACATCGATAAGCTTTTTAGCCATTTTTAGCTCCTAGGTTAAATTTAGCGTGAATTTTAATATTTCTAGCCTAAAAAAGCTTTTAAACCAAAAACTCCCGGAAAGATTGCGAGCGTTAATAGCACTAGAATTTGCAATAAAATAAAAGGGAGTACGCCCTTATAAATGTCCGTGGTGTGGATTTGCGGCGGCGTCACACCCTTTAAGAAAAATATCGAAAATCCAAACGGCGGCGTCATAAACGACGTTTGTAAATTTACAGCGATTAAGATCGCAAACCACACGGGATTGATATGCAAAGACTCTACTATTGGCAAAAGTATCGGCAAAATGATATATGAAATTTCGACATAATCGAGAAAAAATCCAAGCACTATGATAACTACCATCGTAAGTGCGATAAATCCCCATGCTTGACCGGGCAGATTCTCCATAAAATTTTTTACGACCTCATCTCCGCCCGTGTAAGAAAAAATCATCGAAAATGCCGTGGCGCCCATCAAAATCATAAAAACCATACCTGAAATTTTAGCGGTATTTTTTAGCGCGTCATAGATCAGCCTAAACGAAAACGTGCGGTATAAAACGGCTAGCGCTATCGCACCCAAGCAGCCTACCGACGAGCTCTCCGTAGGCGTAGCGATGCCCGCAAAAATAGATCCCAAGACGAGCAAAATCAGCACAAGCACCGGCACGACGTTTTTAAGCGCGATAAAAATTTGCTTTGATTTGCTAAGCCCCTCTATCGGCGGAACAGGCGGAGCATAATCTTTGCAAATATATGAAATAATCGCGATATAAATCACGTAAAAACCCACTAGCACGAGCCCAGGAATAACTGCTGCAGAAAAAAGATCACCCACAGAAACCGAAAGTATATCGCCTAAAATAATCAGCACGATCGAGGGCGGGATAATCTGCCCAAGCGTGCCCGCAGCAGCGATGGTGCCGGTAGCCAGCGGCTTATCATAGCCGTATTTCATCATCACGGGCAGACTGATGACGCCCATAGCGATGACAGTCGCGCCCACGATGCCCGTCGTAGCCGCAAGTAGCGCGCCCACCAAAACAGTGCTGATCGCCACGCCGCCTCGTACGCCGCCGAATAAAAATGCCATCGACTCTAATAAACGCTCCGCAAGGCGGGTCTTTTGCAAAATCATACCCATCAAAATAAAAAGCGGCACCGAAATTAGCAGCTGATTTTCCATAATCGAGTAAATTCTATTAGGCATCAGTGAAAAAAACTGCCTGCTCATATCCTCGAAAGCTTCGGTTAAAATTTCAAAGCCCTGCGCGTAATCCCACGCCTCACTAAGTCCGTAGATAAAGCCGAAAATCACAGCCACGGCGCCGAACGTAAACGCAACGGGAAAACCGAGTAACAGCATAAAAAGCGCTGCCGCAAACATCACTATGCCTATCATAGCTCGCCACCTTTTATCTTGCCATGGCAAAATTCCGCCCAAGAGCGAAAAGCGTAAAATTTATAGAATTTTAAATTTAAGCTCATTTTGCCTTCACACACTCTGCGCGCCCGAAGAATTCCCACTAAGAAATTCCGAGCCTTTGTTTTCCCTAACATCAAGCAGGGCGTTAATATTTTTAATCAAAAATCCAAATGCGTAGATAAATAAAAACGCGTAGCTAAGTGTGATCGCGGACTTGATGATCCAAAGATGCTGCATGCCGCCGGGATTGGCGCTGGCCTCATGGCTCGTATAAGCCTCGCTCACGTAATCGATCGAAAAGAATGCCACGAGCGCTACGAAAGGCAAAATGAAAAATATCGTGCCTAAGATATTTATGAGCGCTTTTGCAGTGGGACTAAAATTTTCGTAAAAAATATCCACGCGAACGTGGGCATTTTCTTTGAGCGCATAGGTCACGCCGAATAAAAACATCGCCGAATATAGCCACCACGTAAGTTCTTGCATAGCGACGGAATTTGCGGCTGGAAAAAGATAACGCGCCACAACATTGTAAAAAACAACTATAACTAAAAGCGCCAAAAATACGATACTTAATACGCCTAAGATATTTGCGAACACATCAAAAGCCCTTTCTAATTTGCGTAAAAAATTCCTCAAAATTTTACCCTTTGCTTGAAATTTTTGCTATGAAAGCTGGGATTTTAGCAAAAATATCTGCAATTTATTATAAAATTATGCGCGGAAAGGATTTTTATGATTTTAAAATTTCAAAACAGATACTCTAAAAGATTTCTCGCCTTTTGCGCTATTTGGGCGCTTTGTTGGCTAGCATTTTCATATTTTTTCTTGCAAAAATTCCTTTTTATCTATCCGGAAAGCTTTAGCATTCACGTGAGATTCGCGCTTTGCGCCATAGCGCTAGGAGCGGTGATTTTAGCGGTTTGTGGCAAGGACGTTTACGGCGCGATCTGCGGATATGCGGTGTGGTTTTACGGCGCGACGCTGGGCTTCGTATCGTCATTAAATTTAGCTAAAATTCACACGATACTGCGAGGGAGCGGAGATATGAGCGGGATGAGCGGCTGCGGTGGAGCGGTGAGATTTTTAAATTTTGATCTAAGCGCGGTGCCAATTTTTAAGCCGTTTAACAGCTGCGCATTCGACGTACCAGCGGTGCCAACCGATACAACGCTAGACGGACTGCAAGCCAAACTAACGGCGTTTTATAGCGGAGGCTGGTATCTATTCCCGGCAAGTAAAAGCGTGGATCTGGCGCAATTTTGGAGTTTTATCTTTATATTTTTCGCAATTATTTGGATGATTGGAATTTTACTTGGATTTTTGAATAAAAAGGCGTGGGATTTTAAATCCCACGCAAAATAGGTCATTGGACTATAATAAGAGCATTTGAGCTATAGATATTATCTATATTTTTAAGTCCCGGCATACTCCATACCCGATCACATAAGCCATCTCTGCTTTTGGTTAAAGTCACTTGCTCCTTGTTATCATATGTGTATGTAGCGCAGATATGACCTTTAACCTTTATAGGATTTGGCACATTCATCATTTGTGAAAAATCCTGGTTATATTCACCTTGTGCCGTATAGTAACCCATTAAATCGTTGAGTGACGTAGCTACGTTATGCGCTGTCCTCACCACCTCCGCATCATCGCGTGTAGCTGCTAGTTTTGGAATGGCAATTGCCGCCAAAACACCTAAAATCACGATCACGAAAATTAATTCGATCATAGTAAAGCCCTTCATGTTTTTATCCTTTGATAAAAAATTTTTGGACTTATATTATAGAGCGTTTACTATAAATTTAGCTTAAAAATTCTTTGCGAATTCCAACATTTTAGGCAATAATTTTACCGCACTCGCGCCAACCGCTAAATAATGATTATTTATCAGGCTTTTTCCGTTGTAAAGCGGCGCCTTCATCGTCTTTAAATCCACTACCACCCCGCCGCTTTGATGCAGCAAAAAATCCCCCGCCGCGATGTCCCAAAGCGAACAATCGCTAAATCTCGCATACGCGCTCGCACCCCCCTCGGCTAAGATGCAAAATTTTATCGCAGAGCCTTTGCACATTAGTTGCATTCCAAATTTCTGCGCAAATTGCACGTATTTTGCGGATCTGCTATAGTGTCCTTGCATGAAGATTTGCGGCGCACTAGTGGGGCGAGCGAGCAGTACGCCGTTTTTATAAACTCCGCCGCCGTTTGAGCTATATATATCGCCGCTTATAGGGATGCCGATTATCGCTAAAATCGGGCGCCCATGCTCGATCAACGCGATGCAGACGCAAAACTCGCCGTTGCGCGCGATAAACTCCTTCGTGCCGTCCAGCGGATCTATCAGCCAAAATCTCTCCTCGCTCATGCGCCGCTTGCTATCCAGCACGCACTCTTCCGAGCAGATCGCGATACCGCTAGGCTCCAGGGTGCTCATTATTACATCATTTGCCGCGAGATCCGCATTCGTAAGCGGCGATCTATCCGCTTTAAGAAAGATATCAAATTTATCGTAGTTTTGCATTATTGCGGCGTTTGCCTTTTTTGCGGCATCCTCGGCAAGCGCCAAAAGCTCATCCAAACCCACTTTAGCTCCTTAAATTTAACGGTGATTCTATCAAATTTAAAATTCCAAACGTCTAAATTTATGCAAGCAAAAACAGCCGAAATTCCAAAACCCTTTAGAATTTTAATATTCTTTTTTATATAATTGCTAAAATTTTTTAAAGGACCAACATGACCCCAGTCGTATTAGATAGCGTTAAACACGCGGATTTACAGTATCACGCGGATGCATTCCCTACCGCGCCTTTCGTGCCGGTGATCGCACCGGAGATCCCGTTTTGCGCAGATAACCTCGTTATAGTATTTACTATCGAAAAAGAGCCCAAAATGGTGGCGCTGCTAGGGCGCACCAAAAACGTTCTAATCGATAAGGATTATAAAGGAACGGTGCCCTCCTCGGTGCAGAATTATCCGTTTTTCCTAGCCCAGATCGGCGAGCAGACCGTGATCTGCTTCGATAAGGACGCGCAGCAGATCAAAGGCGACGGCGAGGCACTTTTTAAAGATGGTAAGCCGACGCCGTTTTTACAAAATTTAAAAGAGGTGATGAAAAATTACGCCGATTTAGATATGCGCACGCGCGTTGCGGCGGCGGAATTTCAAAAGGCGGGGATTTTAGAGGCCAAGGAGCTCGGCATCAACTCTAGCGGCAAGGAATCGTCTCTGCTGAACGGCTTTTCGGTCGTAAATCGCGAGAAGCTTTTGAAACTAAGCGATAAAAAACTCGCGGATTTCGCGCGCCGCGGATATCTGGAGCTAGCGTATTTCCATCTAAAAAGCCTTGCAAATTTTCAGCGCCTAGGCGATAAGATCATGCAGCTTGATCCGCCGACTGTGCCGAAAGAAGCGAAAAAATAGACGTTTTCGCCTCCTAAGTAGCTCATAATTTTTAGGATTTAATATCGCGGATTTATAAAACTTGCAAAACTTACGATCGTTTCGGGGCTTGAAGTTGCCATAACCGCATGCGAGCTTGAAGCCCTAGGAAACTTTATTCGCGGCTAAACTAAATAAACCGCAAATTTAGTCCTAAAATTTTAGCATAGGGTTTTATAACAAAAATTTTGCAACAACACAGTACGCAAGATTCCACGCTTAAAATTTCAAGCGAGAAATTTTACTATAAAATTATATTAAATTTAAAATTTAATTTAAGTAGATCAATTTATAAAATTTTATCCACACTGCCTAAAACTTTAGTTTTAAATTTAATCCTGCTCTTGCGCCGAAATTCCGCCCGCGATTTATAGAAATTCCCGCGGCTCGTAGATTTGCACGCCGCACGCGTCGCTGCGAGCTGCATTTATCATCGCGCGGGCGATACTTGCGCCGCTAAGCGGTCTAAATTTACCGAACACGCAGGCGGGCAGCAGTTTAAAAAACGCCGCAGCGATCTGCTCTATTGGGCGAGTGTCGAATCTC
>NZ_CALHGM010000020.1 GCF_938030145.1 uncultured Campylobacter sp. | reverse complement strand
GGCCATAAATTTGAACCCGGATCGAAGCAGGAGGCAGAAAATTTTTGTATCTAGAGGGTAAAAATGCCCTTGATTTTTAGAGTTTCGGGGATGTTTTCGGGGGTTAGAGGTGAGCCCGACAAGCCTCAAAATACCAATACATGGGAATTCTTTAAAATTCATAAATTTTTCGGCCATAAATTTGAACCCGGATCGAAGCAGGAGGCAGAAAATTTTTGTATCTAGACTCAAATTTAAAGGTTTTTGATATGTTTTTTTAGCAAAATACAAATTTGACGGCATAACAAATTGATAATATATATTAAAGCTACTCACTCAAAACCCCCGAAATGCTCACCTAAAACCCCCGACGAACTCACTCAAAACCCCCGAAATGCTCACCTAAAACCCCCGAAAATTTTCTGCGTGAATATACGGCTAAAATTACCATAAAATCGGATAAAGAACATGTGAATAGCTCAGGTTATTCACACCCCCTAATAATATAATAAATTTATATAATAAATTTAAACGCTGCCGCTGAAATTTTTTGTCGAAAAAAATTGAAAAATCAAGTTTAAATTTTTAATAAAAATTATCATAAAAAGTTTCCGGTCATTATAACAACCTTTCAAGAATAGACAAGTAAAAGAAAATAGTATTATTGACAAAAAAACTGAAAAAAGCTATAATCAATTACGAAATTTATGTGTTAAGGACGTCTCATACTATTGTTGAGGAAGCGTCCTGACACTTTTACCACAAAATTAATACTTTTATTATAAGGAGCATATTATGCAACAAGAACTTTTGGGTAGAAAAACAACACCTTACAGCTCGATTTTTAAACCATTGAAAACCGCTGTGTTAGTAGATCTATCTTTTTTCTTAAAACGCTATAGAACAATGTTTGATATTTCTGATCCACAAAATATGGCAAAACGTCTAAAAGACTATGTATATAAATCTGTTTTAAAAAATAATGATTATATATACAGAATATTTATTTACGATTGTGAACCTCTAGAAAACGAAACAACCTTACCGGTAAGTAAAAAACAATTAAATTTAAAAAATACTCAAACCTTTAAATTTAGACAAGAACTTTTATCGTGCTTAAAAAAACAACCTTATTGTTCTGTTAGATTGGGATATTTTGATGCAAATTTTATACAATGGAAATTTAAAAGCTATACAACCTTAAAAAATCTCTTAAGCGGAAAAATTAAGCTCGAGGACTTAAAAGATGAGGATTTCACTCTAGACATAAAACAAAAGGGTGTAGATATGAAAATCGGCTTAGATATGGCAACTTTAGCCAATAAAAAGCAGGTTGAAAAAATCATTCTAATCACAGCAGATAGCGATTTTATTCCAGCAATTAAACTAGCTAGAAAAGAAGGCATAATAGTCCAATTAGACCCTATGCAAAACGGTTACGTAAAGCAGGAATTGCTTGAGCACCTGGATATGCTGTCCTCAGTTTTTCCAAAAAATGAGAATGAAATAGATCCGGATATGGATCCAGATTTTTAAAAAGATGATCAAGCAGTAATGTAATTTCTTTTAACTTCTATTTCGAAAGGCTTGTAACAAATTATAGATTTTTTAACTCTTTCTCGAGTTGCTTTCTGTATTGTTCAAGCCCTTTAACATTGTCTCGCCAAGCGATTATTAGAATAGCTTCGATAATGCATGGAAAGATAAGACCAAGCAGACTTGCGTTATTATCCCAGTTGTATATCAAACTAACAATTATAGGTATACCAAAACCAACTATAAGTCTTTTTGACTGCCTTATCTCTTTGATTAGAAATTCTTCAGTAGTCGTGCCCATTATTTCATTTCCTATCAGTCGCTTATAAAGATATTGGCACTCTCTACGACCCTCATGGTGGTGCAAATGCCGCAGCTTCTAAAGATTTTCATAAACGTTTTTTCTATGCCCTATTCTGATGACCAGTATTTTTAACTGCTCGTTTTCCTTGCAATAGATGACCCTGAATACTCTAAGCCTAAGCCGGTATAAGTTTCTTTTGGACTTTAGCTTTTTAATCTTACCGCTAGCCATAAGCGATTTTTCATACTCCGGTGAAAAATGATTTGCGAATTCTTGTATTGAACTTAATATCATCTTTGCATCAACTTTATCTAAGCGGGCAAGCTCTTTTAAAACCTGCTCGTTGTATTCAGTCCGCCATCTCATCTACCAGCCTCTCTATCTCTTCAGCAGAGATAAATTTAGACCCATCATTTAGCCTTTTTTCAGCTAAGCACAAGTCAATATAATCAAGATAATATTCCAAAGCATCGGCAATAATGCCACTTCTACTTTTCCCAAGTTCTTGTGAAATGTTATCCACCTCTTCCTTTAAATAAGTATTTAGTGTAATACTCATCTTTGCAGCATTAGTTGCTGTATTTGTTCCCAACACACTGTTCTTCATCATCTTTTCCTTATTGAAATCCGCGAAAACTAGTATACAGTAAAGTAGGATAAAAGTCAATACTAATTGGAATACTTTTATCTATACTAATTTATATTTTTGATTTTTGCTGCTGCGCTTGATAATTTAAGAATTCACTAAAATTTTGCTAAATTCTAGTGAATTCTTAAGCCAAATTCGACATTTTAAGCTTTGAAAACTTAAATTTAATAGAATGCTTTTTATGAAAAGCCCAAAAATAGGCATCGTAGATCTTTATCTATTGAAAACCATTATTTTCATTGGCTATTTTTTAAATATCCTTTGTTTCCTAATAATTTTTGAAAATAGTTCGTCCGTGATAATATAGTTCATATTTTCAAATTCTGC
This sequence comes from uncultured Campylobacter sp., assembly GCF_938030145.1. Classification (GTDB taxonomy): domain Bacteria; phylum Campylobacterota; class Campylobacteria; order Campylobacterales; family Campylobacteraceae; genus Campylobacter_B. The sequence goes on along the minus strand of NZ_CALHGM010000020.1, from coordinate 35,136 downwards.
TAAGTTGCCCTTAAGAATAAAGCTACCATACTCTTTTTTTAGGCCTATCATCACATTTGTATCGATGACCTTTACTATTCTTTCATTGTGTTTAAGCCTTTGTTTCCTTACAACGTATGCTTTTTTGTTGGGTTCTTCAAGGTCTTGATGTATTAAAGCGAGTGTTGGTTTACCTACTTTTCTCAGCATTTGTATTTGTTCCGGGTAGTTATCGGGATACCTATTAAAAGCACCTGTTTCATCAATTGTAAAATATTCGTCTAATAGCAAGTATTTCATTTTCCTCTCTTTATTTGAAATTTATATCTTTTTGCCGTTAACATACGTAACCTTTTTACCATCGGTATACACAAACGTTACCCTATAGTTATTTTTATCGCCACCATACCAAACGGCACCGGCTTCATTATGATCAGTATGATACACTTCGCCTCGATAATAATATCGCGTCATTTTACCATTTGTGATTTCTATGTGATCAGCGAATTTTACAGATGCGCTGATCCAAACTACATAAAAGATAAAACCTAGGCAAATGCCGGAGATAATACGAGCTGCTATGCTTAACCATTTTTTATCATACTCACACCACTTTAAAATTTTAAAAATAATGGCCGCGCCGATCGCTACAAATATTGCGCCGGCAAATACAAAATTTACGTTTACGATATTCAGATTTAAAAAATAAATATTGAGAGGTAGAACAAAACATAGAGTGCTAAGTATGGCTATATAAACTTGAAATGTTTTACTTAGTAAAAAATCTTTGATTTCTGTATAATTTTCCATTATTCACTCTTTGCTTTATCTTCTTCTTTCGTCAATTTCCTTTTAATCATCGCTATCGCCACCGAATAATAACCATCCCAAAAATAAACCGCTTCCAAAACCTGCGTTTCCCTTTTTACCTTTACTAAAAAAAGGCAATATTATAAACAAAAATATTATCAAGGCGATAGATAAAATAAAAACTAATGTTGAACCATTATTATAAAAAAATTCAAATAGTGATTTTATGGGATCGCTGAGTTTATTTTTAATGTCTTCATTTCCTATTATTACCATATAAAATCCTATACTTGGCAGAATTATTAAGGGAATACCAAGCCATCTTTTTTCTTTATTAAAAATTAATAATAATATTCCAACTATAAATGCAATAGATGCAAAAACCAAAAAAACATTTATTATATCCACCTGTGCTTTTACTATAGCGGCAGGAAATTTCTCATCATACATTTTTATCTCCTATTTGTGTTTTTTCTAAAGTTTCTAAAATCTCTTTTGCTTTATATTTTTCTAGCAGTTTTAAAAAATCAGAATAGAAATTTTCATCACTTTGCATTAAATTGTATAAAAGCTCTGCAAATTTTGAATTCTTTTTTACAAGAATTTCCTTTTTCTTTTGTTGCAGTTCGGAAATTTTTTTTCTATATTCCTTAATTTTGGCATCATATTCAGTCATTTTTTTCTCCTTTATTTTGATGAGAGGATTATATCATACTTATCTTAAATAAATATAAGTAATGATGCAAATTTATTTAGAAAATTTAAAGGATACGTTGATATAATTCTAACTAGAGAATTGATGAATTACAGGATAGCTTTTTTGTTATCTTTTTGCCACCCAAAAATAACAAAAAAGCATTCTCTGCGAGGCTCACAATAAGGAACATATATGGAAAAAATAAAACGCTCATTTAGATTAGATAAATCTAATTATGATTTTTTATCAAGATATAAAGATAAAATGAAAGTTAAAAGTATAGATCGTATCTTGAATGATATTTTATCATACATTGTTGATGGAGATGATAAAGAGATAAATTTTAATAGAATAGACGCCTCCCCTATAGAAAAAGAAACACATATAATAAGAATAAAATTAACAGATAGTGAAGTAAATTTGTTAAAGAAAGAAGCCGAATGCCATGGATTTAAATCAGTAGCGAAAGAGGTTAGATTTAGATTGCTTAATTCTATGTATCAAGAAAATTTCTTTAATAATATAGAGATGAAAGATTTAACGTTTGCTGTAAATTCTCTAAACAAAGTTGGGCGAAATTTAAGTGCTTTACTTGCAGCTATCAGAAATAGAGATCAAAATGTGAATATAAATTTTTCAAATTTTGAAAAGATGATAAAAATGTTAGATGGTAAAATATATTCTATAACCTCATTATTACAAAAATATTTTAAAGTATTAAAGACAAGGATTTAAGATTTTTTCATGAAGCGTTTAAAAAATTTTTGGGATGATGATGAGTGGAGAGCTAAACGAGTTTTCACAAATTTAGATAAAAAACAACGAACATATATTGATAGTCCAACAAAATTTAAAGCCACATATTCTACAAGTTATAATAAATCAAATTTTTTTATAAAATCAAATCCGCAAGTGGTTATGAAAATTACCAGTTCATCAAGTAATTTTGATAAATTAAAGGCACACATAAAATATATTTCTAGAAACGGAACTTTAAATGTTTTTACTAGCGATGGAGAGATATATAAAGGTAAAGAAAATTTATATAAGCTATGTGCTACTTTTAATGCTTCCATGTATGAAATTCCAACAGCCCGTGATCTTTTTTTATTGAATAAAAAAGAGAAAAGAGAAACGTTTAATATGGTTTTTTCTATGAAAGATTATGCAAATGCTCCATTAGAAAAAATAAAGGAAGCATCTATGAAGGCTATTGCCGAAAAATATCCGAATAATTACTTTGTAGTAGCTATGCATTCCGATACGGATAACCCACATTGTCATTTGTGTTTGAAGGCGGTAGACGACTATGGAAAAAGAGTCAATATAAGAAAAATTGACTTGGATGATATACGTAGAAATTTTGCTTTAGAATTGCGTAAATTGGGCGTAGAAGCAAGTACTAAAATTTATCACAAATATTCTGTGAATAGCGGCAAAGAGATTAATAAAAATATTTATATGGGTAACGCTTTAAAACAATACGGAATAAAACACAAAGCTCATTACTATAGAGTTATAAGTTTTGGTAGAGCACATTTTAATTTTGATGAAAGAGAAAAAGAGAGTTATTATGTTCGATATCGAACCAACAAGGGCAAGGATATAAATATATGGTCTGACGATCTTGAGAGGGTTATAAAAGAAAATAACGTAATGCCGAATGAATTTGCCAGATTTGTCATAGTGGGAGAAAAAGAATTAAAATTTAATGTTTTTGATAAAAAAAGTAAAAAATACTACGAAAAAACTACTTATAAAAAGATTTGGGATGTTTCAATAGAAAATCGTTTAGAAAAACCGTTAAAACCAATACAGATGAGTAGAACAACTTTTAAAGAGATTTCGGAGTCCACCGATAATAAACATATTAAAACTATGCTCAAGCACCCCAAAGGGCAAGTTGGTAGAAACATTAAAGCAAAAGAGGATTACGAAAAAGAATTTAAGGATATGGATATACAAAATTTACCATAAAGTAACTTAAGTTGTATTAATTTAATGTAACTTAAAGTAAAGTGTGGTAAAATACGTTATCTTTAAAAGAGGACTTTTCAATGAAAATCGCAATAATGAACAAAAAGGGAGGGGTTGGGAAAACACCTTTTGCTTTCAGCATAGCGAAAGATCTAAATTTGTTTTTACAAAGCAATGATAATAGCTGCATCGAGCAAATTTATCTGGATAAAGCAAAAGTTGTTGATAAGGTACAATCTATCGATAATTGTGTTTTTGATTTTGGTGGTTTCGTGGCGCCAGGGGTTTTAGAAATAATATCGCAGTGCGATTATGTAATTATTCCTTGCACTCCAGTTTATAATTCGCTACTAAGAACAGCCGAAACGATTATCGAAATTCAGGACTTTAATAGCAATATAGTGCTTTTAGCTACGGATTTCGTAGATGATAGAGAGTTAAAATCGCTGAAAAAAGAGCTGGGAGAGGAGCCATTCAACAAATTTACCACTTTTTACTTTAAAAAATCGAAAATTGTGAACAACGCCATAAAGTATGGAATGTCCTTTATGGAGCTATATAACGATAGCGTGCTTTCGCGCAACAGCTATTCTAATTTTATTGCAGAATATGTTAAACTGCTTAAAACAATCAAAAATCCAAAATAGGAGAATCAAAATGAAAGAACCGATTAAAATTCAAGATGCGATCAACCAAATCAATAAGAGTATACCACAAAAAACTTTTGCAAAAGCCGATGCTAAGGAAAAACAAAATAGTAAAACGCAAGTTTCTGTTTATTTGGCGCGCGAACAAATTTCTTATGTTAACGATTACTGCAGCCGATTTGATAGGAGTAAGGCGTATTTCTTTAGCATGATATTAGATGACTTTATTAAGAAAAATGGATATTTGTCTGTCGAGCCTACCAATAAGACTGCTACGAGGCAGTCCAGCAAAATAAGAGTCACTATATACCTAACAGATGAACAAATTTCTTATGTTGATGATTGCTGCGGTAGATTTAATCGAAGTAGAGCGTATTTTTTAAATTTAGTATTAGACAACTTTATGCAATCTAATAAATTATAGACGTATATTAAGTTAAGTTGCATCACATTACATTAAGTTACATTGTGATGCAATTTTCATCTTTATCGCTACGATTTCTACTAAGGCTTTCTAGCATTTCTAGCGCTTGGGATTTGAAATTACTCTTATAATCTTTATTTGAAGCTATTTTGTTAAGTTCATTCATAATAACTTTATTTTCCTTTTTTAACAGATTCAAAAGCTCCTGGCGCTCGTACGTAGGATTTTGTTTAATGAAGGCAGTTAAATCCTGAGTATTTTGTTGGAATTTAGCTATGTTGTCATCACATCCTTTGATTAGCAAATTTAAACGCTCTTCATTTAGAAAATTGTTTGTGCGCTTTATAAAACCGGCAAAGCTTATAGGTTGGCCATCACCTAATTTATAAATAAGATTTTCCGGCTCCATTTCTATTTCATTGTTGTCGGTTGTTTGCATATTTATCGTAAAACTTAGCTCTTTATATGAGGAGCTGTAGTAGCCGTCTAAGCGAAAACCCTTATAGTTTAAAATGGGGATCGTTTGATCATGGTTGCGAATTGTTAAATTTATCGCTCTTTCAAAAAGACCTTTCATTTTATCCTGCTCGAGTCTTATATTTTCCGAGTCTGTTTTGGCCGGTATATTAAACTCAACGGCTTTGCCGTCTTTTATAATGGAGCATTTAAAGGCCGCGGCCGGATTAAATCTTTCCTCGTATTCCAATAAATGTGTTTTGGCTTGTTCAATGTTATATTTTTCTTTCTTAAAATTTTGAATTTTATTCCAGTTTGCCCTGATGGTATCTTCTGCGTCCTGGTAATCGTTAAGATATTTCTTATAAACGGCCTCTTCTTTGTCGAGCGCCGCTTTCAGTCTAACCTGATCCATAAATAGCGGATTGCCAGTAGCGGCCGCTTTCATCTCTGCTGCGCTTGCGGCCTCTTCTTCAAAACCGCTTAGACTTCTGCTGTCCACCGTGCCTTTTCTAAAATTCAGTAGCGCCTTTGATTTTGTTTCGATAATCTGCCAAGCAACCGCATCATAGGTTCTTTCGGTTATATATCGGTATTCATTGATTTTGAAATTTTCAGGATCGCGCTCGAATAACATATTGCCCTGCCTAATAACGCGACCGTCACGTTGTATAAAATCAGCCGGACGCCAGGGTGCATCAATATGATGTATTGCTACGACGCGCTCTTGAACATTGGTTCCTGCACCCATTTTATTCGTAGATCCAAGTAAAATTCTAACCTCGCCAGAGTTCACTTTTCGGTATAATTCTCGTTTTTTCTCTGGCGTATCCGCATCATGAATAAAAGCTATTTCTTGGCGCGGAACCCCCTTTTTTACAAGCTTTTTATAAATATCTACATAAAGCTCAAAAGAATTTTCTCCGGCATCTCTATCCTCTTCCGTACCGTCGTATTCTTCTTCATCTCTATTTGATTCGATCTCATCGTTAAAATTAGTAAATGAGCCCGGCTCGTCAGCTTCATAATCGTTGTTATAAAGGATGTCGTCCTTATCGGTTTCTTCTATCTCTTTTTCGGCTTCTATATCGATGCTCTTTGAGCTTCGCTTGGGCGTGCCTATATCAAGGAAAATTAGCTGCGTTCCTCTGTCGTCGCCCCATTTTTGGTATTCTTCAAATGTATTTTCCACGCATTTGTTAATTTTGGAGCCCTTATAGTCTTTTGCGTTGCGATCTATCAATCTAAAATCTATGCCGGCTTTTTTGGCATCGGAAGTACATTTTAGATAGTTATCTATCCTGGGATCAAAGCCCCCTTTGCTAAGTTTATCCATTCTACCGATGATGGAGCGCTCATCGTAAAAGCCGTTTGCATCTTCCACTCCTATATATTCGCGTATTGCGCGGCTGGGCAGTGCTATGCTCTTTTTAATATTGACCCCAGGAACGTAATATTTATAATATTGCTTAATATCGCTATTCGTAACAATATCAGCAACGTTATTATAGGCGCCGCAAACTTCGGGTAAATTGTTCAGCGCCGCGAGGCGATCTACAATTTTGTAATTTCTCGCACTTGCATTAAGCTCGGGCGTCTTCTCTATTTTGGTAAAATTTGCTGCCCAGGCGTCAAAAGAGCCGATACCTTTTTGCTCAAGCTCCTTTGGCATAAGGTATTTATTAATACCGTAGAGCTCCGTTAAGGAGTTGGAGACGGGTGTTCCGGTTAAAAATAGTATTTTCTTATTATTCTCATTCAAATAGGTAGTAAAACCGAGCATTGCAAGGGCTTTTTTGGAGCCTATCTTGTTGCCCAGCCCCTTAACTTTCAAATGCGTAGAAAATGGTAAATTTTTATATAGGTGCGATTCGTCTACTATTAAACAATCAACGCCCAAGTCCGAAAAATCTATCATTTTGGTTTTAGATTTTTTATCGATAGCGCTTTCTAATTTAGCTCTAAGCGATTGAACGCGCTTTTGAACTTCTTTTACCGAATAGGAGCGCCCATTTTCGGACTCTTCTTCCAGGAAACTGATTGTTTCTTCCAATTCGTCTATCTCTCTTTGAATGACCTTGCGCTCGATTTCGGCTGGTACCGGGATCCTTTCAATTTGAGAATGAGCCATGATGATTGCGTCCCAATTCTCGTTGATGATTTTTCCATAAAATTCGTTGCGATGTTCCTTATCCATCGAATTTGCATCGGCCACTAAAATATTTGCATCCGGGTACGCAGACATAAATTCGTCAGACCATTGAGTTACCAAATGGTTGGGAACTGCAAAAATAGGCTTATTTAGAATACCTAGCTGTTTTTGTTTCATTATCGAACAGATTGCCGTTAGGGTTTTGCCGGCTCCCACCTCGTGATCGAATAGGCAGTTGTTTTCATTTATGGCTCTAAAAATGGCATCTTTCTGATGTTTTCTTAAGGTATATATGGAGCTGAAATTTTCTAGCTCAAGCTTAGAGCCGTCGTATCGTTTTTTGGCATAGCAATTAAACGTATCGTTATAAATTTGAACTAAATCCGCCCTTCTATCATAATCTTTCCAAAGCCAATCCGAAAAATCATCTCTAATTTTTTCGATCATGCTATTGATCTGTTGTGTTTTCTCTTTGTCTACTATCTTTTTGTAGATAGTATAGCCGTTTTTATCCACCCTTTCGGTTCCATCAGGGTTCAATACCGGCTCGTTGGTTTCCTTTTTAATCGTAATGGTGGAGTTTTCAAGCGCATGTCTGCAAATCACATACGGAGAGAATTTATCAAAACTCATTCGACTAAGATTGAACCGGCTCATTCCAACGCTAGAGCCTTGAAAAGTCCAAGCCCCGCTAATATCTGATCGATTTAATTTCCAGGATGAACTAGGAATTCCCAACTCTTTTTCAAAAAAGTCATTATAGTATCGTAAAGGTATCCAACTAGAGCCCATAGGCGCTTCTATCTCACTTGCTTTTAAATCCGGCGGGATAACTGCTTTTAAATTTGATAAGTTATGTGCCATGCCGGGGTATATTTTTGAAACGCGCTCGGCTACTTTGAATTTTTCTCTAACGTCGCCGGATAGATATTTGGATGCAAAAATGTATTCCAACTTTCCGCTTTTTTCAAGCTCCTCAGGATCTATAAAAATTTTATTTTGATCCAAAAGCTCCTTAGCCACTTCGCCCTCATCTTTTTTCAAAAAAGATGCGATATAGCCTATATTTGGCTTTCCATATATATTCATGCTTGCCAAAAGCCCGTCTTCTACGTTGTTGAAGCTCATGATTTTATTCGGTCTATTGATACGACCCAATAAAATATCGGCCTTTTGTGCGCTGTGATCTTTCGGCGGTATTCCATCGCGCAAAGCTATCTCGATCGATACGGCTCTTTGGTATCCCTTTTCCAATGATGATATTTTTGAAAATTCCACATCTTTTTTCAATGTTTTATTTATACCGGGATTATTTAAAAACTCTCCCTTTTTTTTGTGAAAACTATCATAGGCCTCATTAAGCTTTGCTCGCACGGCAATAAGACGTGGATCATCATCTGCAATGTCTTGTTTTTCAAGCCGGGTAAGCAGCTTATGAGTATCTCGCATCTGTATAAAAAGTTTTACTCGCGTAAGATCTGTTTTAGGAGCCTTGACCTTTTCTATATATAAAGTTTCTGACTTTTGAGCATGGCGCTTTATGAAAATTTGGTCTCTATAAATTAATAGATTGTCTTCGCGCAGGCCGTCAAAATACCTTTTATTGCTTCGATACTCCGAGTCGCTTTCGCTTAAAACAAGAAAATCTTGGTTTATGGTGGGCTCGTGCCATTTATAAATATGCTTAGGCAGGGTTGCTATAAACTCATCGATTTTCTGTTCCAAATTTAAGCTAGGATCTTCCAAGCAGGCTATGTCTAAAATTCCGCCCTGCCCTACGACGGGGGTAAGTTTTCCTAAAATATTCTGCGGGTTATTCTTAAAATACTGGTTTACACTAAATTTTTTATCTATGTTTTGAAAGGCGGTTTCTTCCGATAAAAGCCAGTTTTTTTCTATTTCAGGATGTCTGCCCTCCTGAAAAAATACTATATCCGCAGTAACTTTAGTTCCCGCATTTTTGAAAGTAGAATCGGGCAGGCGCAAGGCCCCGAGAAAGGTTGCTTCTTTACTTATAATTTCTCGGATTGAGGCGTCCTTAGCGTCCATAAATTTGCTTGAAATTACAAATGCAGTAATACCGTCTTTTTTCAGTAAACGAATAGACTTCGCGGCAAAAAAATTATGGATACTGGCGCCCGTAAGGTCTGAATTGTAGGGATCACTATAGGCCCGTATGTTTCCATACGGAGGATTTCCGATTACGGCATCAAATTTTTGTATGGGAATAAATTTTTCAAATTTAATGTTGTAATGATCTTGCGAAGGGTAAAGCAGTTCAAGAGCGTTGAAACTTAAATTATCAACCTCGACGGTAGTATAATTATTTTTTTGTTTGTCGCCGAACATAAGAAAAGCGCCGTTTCCCGCAGATGGTTCTAAAATCTCTTTTTTACGGCCATCTTCATACAATCCGAAATTTTCTAACGCTTTATACATGGCGTCAATTACAAATCTTGGAGTATAGTATGCGCTTAAGGATGATTCGGCCGCAAGAGTATATTCATAATGGGTAAGGAGATTGCTAATATCTTCGCGCTCTTTTTGCCATTCCTCATTTTTAGAGTTGAAAAGCCCGTTTGCTAAACGGCCATCGCCCCAACCGCTAAATTGTGAGATGGTTTTTTGTTCTTCCTCGGTAATAGTAAAATTTTTTTCTTCGGCCTTTGCCTTTTTTTTAATCTGTATTAGCTCTTTTACAAGCTTTAAGGCCTCATAATTCTTTTTAAATTTATCTTTAGCCCCAGCTATTAAGATTTCGCTCTTAGCGGTAAAATCGTTATTTTGCCCTAGCGATACAATTTTGTTTCCCAATACTTGGGATCGCCGAAGTTCATAATATCCTCTAGTATCCTCTCCGGAGTTGCCTCGTAATTCATCCAAGCCCCCATTAGTTTCTCCCGGGCTTTGATTTTGTTTCTCTTGTATATCTCGTAATCCTTCTCGGATAGTAGTCTCCAAGGATACTCCATTTTTACGTATCTCATCAGATATTCGAACACCGCTTTGGTCTCTTTGTTCTCCTTGCTCTCCCGGAAATAACTGCTCTTTAAAAGTATTGTCCAATATTTCATTAGCGGCTCCTCCTGGTAATCTCCCATCCAAAACATCGCTATCATTTTTAGTCCGGTGTGATAAGGAACTCCCAATATCGATAGAATTTCGTTCGGAGTATTGCCCGCTTCCATTAGTTCCAGAGCCAGGGGTTGCAAAAAGGTTTTGAGCTCCAAATCCTCCTGAATTGCCGCCGCCCAATTGAGTTCCGGCTGAGCTATCTGCTTCGCCATATCGCTCAATCCCGCTATTTTCAAGGCTTTGAGCCATCTCTCCGACAATTTGCGTTGGTAGAATCTCTTTGGCAGCATTCGATAAACGTTCGGCTGAAGCATCTGTTCCATAAAGGACTCGTCTATCTTCATTGTCTCGTCCATGCTCATTAGATAATGCGTTATCTTGCTGCTCGGCATCGCGGATATTTTTTCCCAAAGTGGATTGTATTCTCCTCTTTGATACCATTCGCCGATCATCGGAGGTAGAGGACTGATTGTATTCATCGATTTCTCCTTCTATGCTATCGATTTTTGTTTCGATTAAATTCGCGGCATCTTCCCAAAAGCCATCGCCGAACAGGCTTTTTTGAGTATATTTTTTTGCCATTTTTTACCCCATGTAAAGAAATAGCGTAATGATAGCAAAAAAATACAGAAAAAACATTTTTAATATTAAAGTAATATTAAAATATATTGTAAAGATTTTTCCTTTGCCGCGATTATATCCTACGATAACTTAATGTAAGTTAAAGCAGAACAATGTAACTTAAGATAAATTATTTTTGTTCTTTGTTTTCGGAATAAAATTCCTCTTTGTGTTCTATCCAATCGTTTTCTATCATAGCTTCTCTTATTAGTCGCCTGATGTAGGCGGCGCGAGTGTCATAAAAGCGCTTTTGTGTGATATATCGTATAAAATCTATCTCTTCTTGTTCAAGGCATATAGTAATTTGAATTTTCTTTTCAAGTGCCAATTTGTTTTACCCTCTTTCAAAAGTTTGCTCCTTGCTTTTTCCCTTATGAGCGGTAGCGCACAAAAAGTCTGTAAAATCAAATTTATCAAACAATTTGTTTACCATGCCGGCTTTTTTAGCTATGCGCTGCCAATCTATGATTTCAATACTTGAGGCAATTCCCGTAAGCTGTTGTGCTAGCTCCTGCGCGCCTTGATGTCCGGCATCATCATAATCATAAGCTATCACTATTTTAGCACCTTTAAATTCGTTTATAAATTTCTCCCCTAATTTAGTAGAGGCGGAACCTAACGAAACTGCTCTTAAGCCACTTGCAATCATATTTAGGCAATCTTTTTCGCCTTCCGCAAAAAAGATCGGCTCATTTAAATTTAGCCTATAAACCTCACTAAAGTCTTTATAATTAAAAATAAAATTTTTGCGAGGCCTATTTTTAGTGAAAGTATACTTGCTCAAGTTTAATATATTCCCATCAGACATAAGCATAGGGGTGGGCTTGGGATTATATTTCCAAAGCGTGCGACAAAGTCCCGCCTCGTCTTTTATAGGCATAATAAGCCTATCGGCTTGCTTTGAGTAGCCTATTTCAAATTTTTCGGCAATAGCTTTTTTTGTATCTGCGTCGAACGTAGGTAAAGTTTTAGATAAAAGTTCCCAATATCTCGAGAAATTCTCCTTTCTTTCCTGTTTAAACTTATCAATATATGATTGCGTAATCGGCATTAGAAGCTTGTTTTCTTTTTGACTTTCCCGTTTTTGACTAAATTCATCATTGCTATGAGTTGAGCTTTTAGTTGATTGTATGTTAATATTAAGCTCTTTAGATATCGTAGCAATATCTTTAAAAGCTTGTTTGAGTGAACAATTTTTTACGTATTGGTAAAAGCTCACTATATCGCCGCCCCAGCCGCTGCCGAAGTCTTTAATCATTCCATTTTTAGGGTTTATGGACGCGGAGGCTGTATGCTCGCTGGCACGCATTTTAAATTTATAAGCCCTATCCACTTCAAATCCTAGATACTCCAAAATAGCTCTAGTATCGTCTTTGTGAAGCTCCATTTCAACTCCTTTAAAATTTTATCAAAACTCGCTTTTTCTTTTTACTTCTATTATCTCTGATATTTTTTAGAACCTTTTTGTTATAAGGATTGTTTACAATCTTACCGTTATAGCAATTGAGGGCTTTGTAGTTAAAACCATGCATATCGATACAGCTTCGTAGAATTTTGGCTCCAAATCTAATATTGGTTTCCGGCTCATATAGGTCATCCAGATCTAAATTTTGCTCTAGCAGCTTGGCTTTATGAACGGAGTTTATCTGCATAAGCCCTATATCAAAAGTGCCGTTTTTATTCTTATTGTATGCTTTGGCGTTAAAATTTGACTCCGTCTTCGCTATGCCCCACAATAATTCTGCCGGAATGTCATAGAACTTGCCATATTTAATGAAAAGTTTGTTATATGTCGTCGTAGCAAATGATGAAGTCGCAAAAATTATCGATGATAAAAAAATATAAAGCAGCTTCACAACTAATCCCCAAAAGAGCGCCCATCGTCGATTTTTTCTCTGTCTATCTCTTTTTCCTTACCAGAGCTAGCTTTGAATGGATGTATCTTCGAGATTTTTTTCATTACGGAGATTTGTGCTTTCTCCATATCGCTTAGTTTCCGTCTTTTGCCGACCAAAATACAATCGATAGTCTCTTTTATTTTAGTGGTATCGTGTCCCAAGCTTTTGTCAAAGACTACATCCTGCTCGAAAAATTTATCGCGACAAATAATCCTTAAATTCTTGATTTTATCTCCGTAAGTATCAGATAGCTTCTGAACGGTATCTCCCAGTTTTTCACAGCAAAGATCACTAAATTCGCGTGGAATTTTGCGTGGAGGAGGATTCTTTTTGGGGTTGCGATCGTATTGATTTCTTTCTGTTCGAAATCTATATTCTACTGCACTCATAGACAGATCTCTATCACAGGTAACGACGTATAGATTAACTTCATAACCTTTTTTAAGCGCTAGATCGATATACTCTTTCACCTTATCCGATTTTAGCGTTTTTTCTAAAATGACATTATAGCCGGCTTCAAAGGCCCTTTTCAATACCTTATCACCCACTTGTTTCATAAATTTATTCGTAAAATGCGAATATAACCCCTCGTCCTTGTCGTCTAAAGTATAAATTGCAGAGGCATTAGGATGATCTTTTCTAAAGTTATCATAATTTAAAAATAAACAGTTTTTGTTAAAGTCGTTCTTCAAGTTTTTAATAGTATCGCTTTTTCCTGCTCCGGGTTGTCCACCTACTATATCCAATTGGGGTCTTTCGACGCTTTCTAAGGAACTTGCGACTTCTTTCCAAAATTTATTAACGACTCGATTTATATCCTGCTCGCTAAATTGCGATAGTTTTTCTATATCCGTCAAGCTTTATCCTCTAATTTGATTTCCAATTTATCGGTCAGCCTATCCATTTCGGCCATCCAATAATCTAGAGTCTTATCTTTTTCCTCGAAAATTCTATCCGAAAGATTTTTTAATGCCAAATAATCTTTGTCTTGAGACAAATCCGAGCCGCCACTTTCCAATAAATCATAAATTTTAGAAAACATACAACTCGCACGACCTTCAACAATACTTATCGCAGCTTCGAACTCATTCCCATTCATGGTATAATCCCACTTCTTTTTGCCTTCAAACATCTTTTATTCCTTTCTTTGAAATTAATATATTATATCCTAAGATACCTTAATGTAACTTAATATACGTTAAATTATACCACATTAGCGCAATATACTAACGCTCTTGCTCTAAAGATCTGCTGCGGATTTTGGAGCGCTCTTGTTTCTCTTCAGAAATAGTAAATCCAGGCAAAGCAGCCTTTACCTTTTTTGAAACTATCTTTTGTGCCTTTTGTAGTTCCGCCTCGATCTCTTTAGAGGCGGCAAATCCAGGCAAAACACTTTTCGGTTTTTCTAAAACGGTTTGAACGAGATCATCTACTTTTTGATCTTTTTCGTTAGTAGCGGCATTAGGAGTAATTTTTATATTAAAATTTATAGTTTGAAATGTTTTTCTAAAATTGCTTAAAAATGCAGATAAGCTTTCATCGCCTATCGAATTTCCCAAGCTTTCCGTAATAGATATGCTATTGTTAAAAAAGCTATTTAGTTTATCGTACCCTTCGCCCCTTCTTTGTTTTGTGGGGTTTTTGTTGCCTATCTCTTCAATCTCTTCAACAAAATTTTCTTTTGCTGCTTTTGATGTTTGAGAACGCTTAAGGTCATTATTCGATAACGCTATTAGATTATCCAAGCCCTTATCAAAGCTTCCTTCACCTAATCTAACGCGCAATTTTTTCTCGCTTTTATCGTTATCCGTAAATACTAAATTTACAAATTCTTGTGAAAATTTATTGAGCTCTTTACACTGCTTGGCTATATGTTGATCAAGAGCTTTCATGGAGCCTAAAAATATCGCTTTATCGTCGCCTTTAAAATCAGTATTTAATCGGAAAATCTCGCCTATCCCTTTATTACGCTCATCTAATTCGAAAGAGGCAATTTTAAAGGCGCTAAAATCCTCCTTTTTTAAATTTGTTTTTTCTTCAGCTGTTTCTTTTATACTCATAGTAGATCCTTCGTTTTATATTGCACGTTATATTAAAGTAGTGTAAGATAACTTAAGTCATCTTACACTATGCCAAGGCATATTTATTGATTGCCAGAATCCAAAGGGGTTCCGCTTGCGTTTGGTTCCGCCTTAGGCTTACTATCAAGCATGATCATATCTGCAACATCCACGCAATGCTTAGATCTATTTGCCCCGTTGTTATCCGTCCAGGTTTCATATTTCAAATTTCCCGAGACGTAGATCTTCGACCCCTTTCTGAGATATTGATTAGCGACTTCCGCCATACGTCCCCAAAAAGTAATGTCAATAAAACAAGTCTCTTCGACTTTTTCCCCATTCGAGTTGGTATAACTCTTGTTAGAGGCAATACCGGTTTTCGCGCAAGCCGTACCGCTTGGTAGATACCTAAGCTCTATGTCCCTGGTTAAAAACCCAATGATTTTAGCTTCTGCTAACATTTTTACTCCTTGTAATAAAAGTGTGTTCATAGTTTTTTGTTTTGCAAATAATGGACTTTGGCCGCATCATCTTTCAAGTTCCCTTTCCTTACTTTGCTGCTTCTGTCTTTTCTTAAATTTTGGCGCAACCTTTTTAATTTTTGAGAAAAGCCGGCTTTTAGCCTTTTCCATTTCGCTATAATTTTGTTCGGACGCTCTTGCTTCGGCCAACATATCACCTGTTACGTTAAAACCTCTGCTGTCGTTTATGGCGAAAAAAGTATGTCTAATATGGCTATTTCCCTCTTCGTCCACAACTATCTCTTCACCTATTCGATCTTTATTCTTTAGGTAATAATCGATTATCTCTTTTTTATTACCTGAATATCGCTCAACATATCGATCGCCGCCTTCGCTTTCTAAAATGAGATCAATTTTATAAATTTCGTTCTCATCGAGATAGTACTTTTTGCTTTTTTTCTCGAGTTCGTCTCTTAAAACTGCCTCTTCATTAGTCATTTGTTTATCCTTTCAAAATTTTGGATTGCCCCTAGAGTCCGCAAAACATTTGAAGTTACAGCCGTTCTTGTACTCGGAACATCCGAACCAGGTATAGGGTTTGCCATCTTTTTTACTTTTATTCTTGTAGGAAATAAGGATACCTTTGCCGCACTTCGGGCATTTTATGGCAGATTTAGGTTGTGGCTTCGGCGTATTTTGCAAGACGGGTTTTCCTTTGTTATCAGCCAGGAAGCCCAAATCACAATTTTTATAGTTGCTGCAACCCCACCAGAATGCCCCCTTTTTACCTTTATTTTCGTGTCTGACGAGAAGGCTGCCACATTTTGGGCATTTAGGTGCATTGCTCATGAGCTTCGTTACGTCTACGCCGTTAAATTTAATTTTTGAAATTTCTTCGGCTATGATTTGGTTTATGCCCTGCAAAAATTCCTCACGACCCCTTCTTCCGGATATGATCTCTTTTTGTTCCTCAAACCAAAGCGCCGTCATATCGGGCTTTGTTAAAATTTGTGGTGCTAGAGCGAAAAAGTTTCTACCAAGTTCGGTGGAGACTATATTTTTGCCTTTTTCCGCTACAAAGCCTCTATCAAATAACTTTTTAATATGCTCCGATCGGGTAGCCGGCGTTCCTATCCCGCCATTTTCGCCTTTTTTATCTTTATCTTTTTCTTGTAGCAACTTCTTTATGCGTTCGTCTTTGACATATTTTGAGACGGCTGTCAAATCCTTAAGTAGCGTAGCCATAGTGTAATATGGTTTAGGCTTAGTCTGTTGCTTAGAGATTTTTACCTCTTTGCATATCGCTTCCCGCCCTTGTTCTAAGGCGGTAAGATCCATCGCCACCTCTTCTTCGGGCTTTATCTCATCATCCGCCTCATCTTTATCAAAGACCGTCTTATAGCCCTGTTTAATAACTTTTTTAGCGCTAGCGATAAATTTTTCGCCATCCACGGTGGCCTCCAAATCCGTTTGAATAAATTCTTGCGGCGGATAGAATATGGCCGTAAAACGTTTTGCGATGAGCTCATAAACGTTTTGTTCCTCCAGGCTAAGGTTTGTAACTTTTGTAGCCGTAGGAATGATTGCGTAGTGAGCCGTTATGTTTTTATCGTTAAAAGCACTCGATTTAATGCCGGGATCTGCCCCATTAGTAAGTTGAGCAAGCGAGGGTAGATTTTGTCCTACGTAATTTAAAATTTCAGAACATTGCTCAAATAGGTTTTCCGGTAGATATTGGCAATCGCTCCTGTTATAGGTTATTGCCTTATGCTTCTCGCGTAGGCTTTGCGTAATTTGTAGCGTTTTATCTGGCTTGTAGCCGAATTTTTTTGAACAGTCGGCTTGTAAAAGAAGCAAATTATATGGAAGCGGCGGGAACTCATTTCGTGTTTCATGCGTAGCTTTGGTAATTAAGCCGTTTTTGTTTTGCACCTTAGCTCCAATCGCATTTGCAAAACTTTCATCGATGATTTTCTCATCGCTTTTGTATCGCATAGGAACAGTAAGTCCTTGCGTAGAAACGGCGGCGCTAATCGTATAATAAAAACTAGCCTTATGGTTCTCGTGTTCTACATCTCTATTAACTATAAGGCCTAAGATGGGAGTTTGCACACGCCCGACGCTTAAAACATCATTATAGCCCTTTTCCTGTGCAATTTTAGTATAGGCTCGCGTTAAATTTATACCGACCAACCAATCTGCTTGAGCGCGGGAAAATCCGCACTCACTTAGTCCTTTAAAATCGCTATTTGGGCGGATATTTTTTAGTTGTGCGCGAATGCCCTTTTCCGTTAGATCTTGCAACATCAAGCGATAGATCTTCTTATCGGTTCTGGAGTAGTTTAGTATCTCATCGATTAAAATTTGCCCCTCTTCGTCTGCATCGCCGCAATTTATTATCTGTGTTATTTTATCGCTGTTAATCAGGGCGCAGATGATTTTTAACTGCTTCTTTGAGCCTTCGATAGGTTTATATTTGAATTCATCAATTTTAATAGGTAGGGCAGCAAAATCCCAACGTCTCAGGCTTTCATCATAGTCCTCCGGCTTATATAGCTCTAAAATATGCCCAAAAGCCCACGTAACGACATCATTACCTTTTATAAAATAGCCATCGCCTTTTTTTTGTGTGCCGTCTAAACTAGCGCCGATGGCTTTAGCTAGATCCGGCTTTTCCGCAATAAAAAGCCTCATTATATTACCTTTTAACACTGTAAATAGCCGCCTCTTAAGAGGCGGCGTATGACGGATTAAATTTCGCGCTCCATATCTTTGATACCACCTTTTGCTAAATCTACAAGCTTGCTTTCGCCCTCTTTTTGTGTTCCGTCCTTGTCTACACTAATCGGAGCTATTGATTTAACTATGGTTCCTTGTTGTTTTATATAGCCGATTTCTACATTGGCAAATTTTTCTATCCCATCGATCAGCTGCATGAGCTTAGGGTATTTTTGCAACGTGCTATTATTATGAGCGCTTAGATTGTATGAAACCCCCTTGGCGCACATTGCGCCAAATTTATTTATGAGGCTGGTATCATTGTTTTTATCGAATGCATATCCACCCTCCCTTTTTGTTGCGTATAGAACTTGAGCGTCTTGCATTAGTTCCCCGGCCTTATTTCTAATTTCCGGCTGCAACTCTATTTTCATTTTATAATCTCTATAGGCTAACCCCCTTGAGCTAATCCTGGATTGCGACCAAAGATCAGCCTTAAGATAAACATCCTTATCGTTTTCGTCTTTTGCATTTACGGTGATAGGAATTTTTGATTCCACTGCGCTTAAAAGAGCGTTAATCTGTGCTAGTTTCGACATCACGGATCTAGCGGTAGGCTTTACAGTCTTTCCCGCTTCATTTACATATTCCTCGTCTATCCCAAATCCCACTAGGGTTTTGTTTTTGTCAGGAAGCTCCGTTTTTGACACGAAAACCTTGCTAGTCTTGAACTCTTGATCATCGGCCATAGATTTTATAGGTGCCATTATTTTTTCCTTTCAAAGTTATTTCTGTTTTTTTAAGATTATCATCTTAGTATCGCCGTCATCTACAAATTTAGCGTCTGAATGGAACTCGAATACGAATTCGTTTCGTTTTTCTATCAGATCCACTCCGCCTAATCGTTGGATATCAGCTTTCATGCTTGTAAGCGTTTGGTTCTCAAAGTAGATAAACGCACCAAGACCTACCCCTGCTAATAAAAGCAAAACTAAAGCTATTGCTGCCCCTCTCACCCCCCAATTAATAAATTTTTTTGATCTTTCGATTGCTTCTTTTTGCTCGGTCAGTTTATTGTGGTATAGCTCCAGCTGCTCGTCTACGCCTTGTAGATGCTTTTGCTGGTTTTCGATAATGTTTTTGCCGAAAATATCGTATTGAGAGGCGATATTTTCGAGCCTTTTTTCTATAGTATTATTAAAATTTTGAATCGTATTTAAATTTTCATTGAGCTCTTTTTCCTGGTTCTCAAACCTGGTTTTTAAATTTAACTTTTCGTAACTCTCTACGAAATCTTTAATATTGGCATAAACGCTTTTTATCAGTAAATTTTGATTGGTTAATTGCAAAAACTCCTTAGACGGAGCCTGTATAAAGAAGTTCATAATGGTATCAAAATAGTTTTTAATTGCAATATTGGTATCTTTTAGCGATTTTAGAACCGCGCATAGCTCCTCGTTATTTTTAAATCGCACCTGTAGGCCTTCGCAAATATTCTCTGATTCTTGTACTAAAAGTCTAAATTCGCCTACCGTTTTGCTATAATCTACGATATCGCGCCTATTTTCGCCGCGCTCTATAACTATTCCGATTTTTTTGAATTGCGCTAATATCTTATCCGTCTCACCTTTTATATATGTTTTTAATTCGGGGGTCTCGGCCTGTAAAATAGGCATAGAGGCAAACAAATCGGGCTGCGTCTTTAATTCATCTTCACTTTCTTGTGGCCGAATATCATCCGTTTCGGCTAAATTTTGAATTATTTCGTTTTCTTCGTCGCTCATATCGTCCGGTAGCTCTTCTATGTCTTTGATCAATATGGGCTCGTCCATCCCCTCAGGGATGAACGGCTCTTGCTCTTGCGTCTGCATTACTGTAAAACCCAACAATCTTTTTTGATAGGCTCTTTGACGTAGTACCTAACTTTAGGCTGATGATTTTTTAACTTATCGCCGCCGCCCAGCTCATCCTTCTCGATTATCATCTCGACTAGGCTAGGATTTTTGGCCTTCATCGCATCGTAGATATTCTTATCTACGAGCCTTAAGCTATAGCCTCTGTTCCAATCCGCTATCGGCCAAAACGTTTGCTCACATACATACTTCGGCCTTATGTTGGTGTAGGCCGAGCTTGCTAGAGCTGCGCAAGCACCCTCCAGTTCCGGACTTACCCTGGCAAATTTAGCCGTAATATTCTTTTGATTAAGATATTTGCCTTTGTCGTTTGTATATTCGATATTGGAATTTAGGTTATTAACATCGCAAGGGTTGTTGAGATTGGTTAGAATTTCATCTCTTAGCTTCGTAAATTGCTCGTCTTTCTCCCCTTCTTCTCCCATCGGGCAAAGCTTTAAAAAGTTATTTCTTGCCTTCAGCGTATTTTTCCACTTTTTAGCTTTAATGCTAAAATACCTATGCAAGCTAGGCTTACATTCGGCCGGCTTTTCGGAGCTACTTAGACACAAAATAGCTTCGCATGCGAGCCTTTTATCGCCCTGAAGCAACTCGAGTTGATCCGCTGCTTCGGCAAATACAGAAACCGCCGAAAACATGCAACCGACTAAAAACAAATTTAGCTTTTTCATCTTTTATCCTTTCGTCTTTTTATGAAAAAAAAGCACGTTAACTGTCTCTTTTGAATGATTGACCATGTAGATAGGATGAAGCTCTATATCGGCTTCCACTCCATTTCTTAAAAAATACTCTTTATACTGCCCGGTAATGTCGGAATTTCCTATAATGATCATTCTATCGGCATTATGTGCCAGGTAAAATGCTTTTACGACATCATCGTCCGCAATAAACCTGTCGCCCTGCTTATGGAAATACATATTGTAAGTCCAATCAACCTGCTTTAAAAAAGGATCTTTAGGCACGCTTTTAGAATGCTCCGCTATAAGCTCCTGATTTATCGTAACGGCTTCCGTTCCATCTAAAACTACCGGCTCCGGCGGTTTGGAACAACCGCTTAATAAGACCGAACCGGCTATTAACGATATAACACCATTTTTCAAATTTACTCCTTTATGCAAATTCTTCATCATAATCTTCCTCTTCATCGTCATAAACAACTCCTTTTGCCTTGTCCTCTTGGATAATTCTTTCAAAAGTTGCCGCAATACGCGCATCGCGATCTTTTTTGTTTTGTTCCAAACTTTGCTCAGGGATCTCGATATTCGTTTCTCTTAGCTGTGCGGCAAGCTTATAATCATCTTCACTAGGCTGTTTTGATTTTCTTAACGTAGGCGAAATACTTTTAAATTTATCGATGAAATACGGATCATTATAATAAAAGGCCTTTTTACATTTTATAAAGCGGCCGCCGCCCGCAATACGAATAAGCTCGTCTTCAAAAGGCATATCCATAAGCTCTTGCGGCAACATAAGGGCTCTGCTGGCGTCACTTTCGCTACCGCCGCCGCTTCCTTTACCGAATGATTTTGATCTGTTGCGAACAGTCTTGGTTCCAAGCGATTCACTTATGGCCTTCGCATCCTCTTGAGTATCCGGAGTAAAATAAATTCGACAAGCATGGTTTGATAGCAGAGTTTTTGCGCCATGTTGCCCATATCCATCGGGTTGGGCTATCTCTAGCTGCGAAGTGTTTTGATAGATCATAACGCTGCGCAGATTATATCCGGCTATAAACGCAATAGATTTGAGATAAATCGACAGATACCCTATAGCGGAAAATTCATCCATCATAAGTAGCACTTTATACTTTAGATCCGGATTTGCTTGCGGAAGTTCTTTGGTATTTACGGTAAATAGCTGTTGCCAAAAGACATTAAGGATAGGTTTGGCAATAGGTAGATTGTCAGGCGTAACGCCTACATAAATCGTCATTTTCTTTTTGCGTAGATCTCTAAAATCAAAGTCGTTGCCGCTGGTAGCAAACCTCATATAATCTGATTGAAACATCTTAAGAGGGCCTTGAAAAGATTTTAAAACGCTATTTTTCATCTTGCGTTCGGTTTCGACATAGGCTTTCATACGAATTCTTACCTTATCACTAATAAGGCCGCATTGTTCCAGAAATGTATAACTGCTATCAAGAGTATCAAGCTTAACACTGATGATCTCTCCGTCACTACCTTCTTCCTCTATTTGAGTATCTAAACCTAAAATAGAGAATCTTAAAATATCGTAAAATGTCAGATCCAAATCAATTTTCTTCGAATTTAAAAAAGCGATCCCCAATCTTGTAGAGATAAGCTCTCCTAGTAGATAGGCGATACCGACAAATAGATCTTGAGATAGCTGCGACCACAGCGGATCGCCCGATACCGGAGGCGGAAAGAATATATTGGCAAGGCTATTTAACGTGTTATCGGCCTCGGGGGAATTTATATCAAAATAGGTCAAGGGGTTATAGCGATGAGTTTTACTAGAAAAAGGGTTGAATAGATAAACATCCTGGCCTAAAACCTCTTTGCGGTACCTGCTCGTAAAATCGAAGCACTCCTGTTTGATATCCTGCACGACGGCGCTTTGCTGCCAATCCATTAAATTTGGAATTACGACGCTGACACCCTTTCCTCCTCGCGTAGCGGCGGCAAGGGATACGAATTGCTGGCCCGGGAAGCGAAGCAGCTTGCCATTGTATTTTCCGATTATGATCCCGTCGTTGCCGTAAAGTTTTCTTTTTGCAATATCGGCAGCAGTGGCAAATTTAGCGTCTCCATATAATTTTTCTTTCTTCGGTAGCAGCAGAATTACCGCTATAAAAGCTACGCAGACTGCAAAGCTTATCGCAAGCGACTCATAAATTTTAGGATAACCGTTTATCAGCCCTTTAAAGGTAAAGCTGGCGTTATAGTATTTGCTTAGCTTAAGAATCTTGCCATTTAAAGCTATATCTACTACTCCAGTTAGAAAGTAAGTGCCTATAAGCACGTAGATAGACAATAAAATGATCAGGGGCTTTGATAATTTCATAGCGCGTCTTCCTTAAAATTTCCATCTTTATCGCGCTTATAGAGCTTGCCGTCATGCAGCATCTCTACGATATGTCGCACCTTTTTATCGGGCGTTAGATCTTCGCGCTTAAACACCACTACCGTATCGATTACGTCCTTTGCGATCTGCATAATCAGATCTTTGCCGGCAGCGCGAGCCTGTAAATTTTGCATGGCCATCATCACCAATCTATTAAAACAACTAGCTACGCTTCCTGCATGGCAAGAGGTCATAGTTCCGTTATGGCCGCTGGATATAACATTGAGAAAATCATAAGTCTCGCCGCCCCTTAATTCGGCCAATATTATGCGGTTTGGCTTCATACGCAAGCATGCTTTTAGAAGCGTAGCCGAAGTTACGGCGTCTCCGTCTTTGGCGTCGCTGTCGTAAAACATCTGTTCTACGTCCTTGTGCTTCGTAAAGGTGATCTCGGAGGTATCTTCGATCGTTATAATACGCTCGCTAAGTGGTATAAAATCGATTAAAGTCTTCATAAAAGTAGTCTTACCGCTACCCGTTTCGCCGCAGATGACTAAATTTTTACCCTCTCTAACCGCCTCTTTTAATAGCTCTGCGGTATGTTGATCTAAGGCCTGATTGGCCACGTAATCATCGAGGCTATAATGCACTTTGCTAGGCTTTCTGATTACAATAGAGACCTGATTGTCCTTAACTACAGGCGGGATATTGATATGAACGCGCTCTCCTGTGTGAAGCGTCGCATCAAGCATAGGCTCGGACTTATTTATATCCGTATTGTTGAATGCTCCTAAAGCCTTTGCAAAAGAGATCCCTTCGTCATAGCTAATAGATCTGTGCTCTTGCGTCCAATTTCCGAATACATCTTCACAAAAAAGCGTCCCGTTGCCGTTTAGGCAAATTTCATTTATGGAGTCGTCCTTAAGATATTTTCCAAAAAGCTCGCTCGTAACGATGTCTAGCATCTGCGATTTTGCTATAAACTCCTCTTCCTCTTGCTCCTTGCTTACCGCTACTTCATGCGCTTGCGGAGAGGAGTGGGCGGCAGCGGTTTCTTCTATTGGCGGCACAGGGGCATCAGGCAGAAGCTTGGTCTCTTTTTTTTGCTCGCCAGAATCCGGAGTCGCGGCAATATCGGTATCGACTTCTTTTGCCGCCGTAAGACCGAATTCGGCCATGGTGGCATTTACGATAGCTCTAGCTTTTTCCGTTTCGTTAGCGTATTGCTCTTTTTCGCCCATTTTTTCTTACCCTGAGTTGATATACCTTGCTAAAATCGATGTCTCGATTGACATAAACGCCTACCAGATCGCCCTGGTTTTTGTATAATGTAGGTTCGATATTAATAAATTTCTCAAGCGCGGTATTGGCCATTTGTTGAGTCGCTTCGCGAGTATTTTCCGTATAATCTCTGTTTTCGTTGCTTCTGGTGCCGCTACCGCCATTTAGGCCTACATTTACGGCATCGTCTATTACGCTAAGCAGTATGGCCGCACCAAATCTTTCAAGCCAATGGTGATCGACGTATCCCTCTATACCGCTACCGCCTAAAGAGTCGCTGGCGCCGCTATAAACCGGGATAATAACTCCGTTTGGCGTACGGATCTCTTGCCAAACTACGAAAATCCTATTTAGCCCGTCATTCATTTGGCCGCTATTGAAATATCCGGTAATATGTGAGCCTTTTTCGATCAAAAGGGTAACTCCATTGGCAGAGTAAACGTCTTCGCTAACGGTGCAGGCTACGCCGCCTTGGATACTCGATACTAAACGTGTATCCAGCGAGCAGCCTATATAGGTACCTTTAAGCAGAAGCAGGTTCGGATCGAATTTGCTTTTCTTAGCGGCCTTCGCCTCGAAAGTACCTTCCGAATAGCCCTCCTCCGTTATATCAAATTCCGTCTTTTTGACAAGTTTTCCTTTAGCATCGAGCGTATATTCGCCGCTGCTTAACGGATCAGGCTCGGACTCGCTTTGATTAGCATCGAAAGAGGGTTCGGAACTTGTAGGCACTAAAATAGCACCGGAATTTTTATAAACTTTAGGCTTAATTTGATTTCTAGCGGCAGCCGGAGCGAAGGGGCTTGAATTTTCGTTTGCTCCGGTGTTTTCATTGATAAAGTCGCGCACGCTAGTAGTATCGGTTGATTCGGGAAGTTTAGGCAGCTCTTTTATGTCTTGCTTATTATTGCTATATTGCAGATCGCCCTTTTGCACGTTAGTAGCGATAGTTTTTTTCTCGGTTTCATCGCTTGAAAAGCCGTTTATAAAGCCGCTTAGGGCTCTAAAACCTAAAAATATAGCTATTACGACCGTCATAAATATTACGGCGTAAATTTGCATACGCCTGGTTTTAAACTGCTCGTCTTTGAGCTCCACCGCCTCGCGCTGTAGATCTTCGTTTTGAGTGTTGTGCTCTTCGCTCATTCTAAAATCTCCCTCTTTACGCTTTGTTTGGTAGTATCGTAAGTTCTATCGAGCGGATTTTTGCCATATCCTTGATTTACGATACCTACAAGCTTATTCCCGCTTCGAAGCAGTATCTTTTCGGCGGTTTTATGGATTACCAAAACATCATATCTGCCATTTTTGTTTTGATGGGTATTTAGTATGCTTTCTTTATTCGCCTCGTCAAAAAGAAATACACTAGGAATAGTCTTGGTGGAATTAAAGCCCAAATAGGTAAAAATACCGTCGTCATATGCGAAATCGGGCGCTATAGTATCGCTTCCTTTGTTTACGTGCATTACGAAATTCCAATTTCTAGGTACGTTTACCTTTTGAATTTCGTCATTTAGCGCGGCTTTTTCGGTCGCTTGTTGA
The DNA here is from genome assembly GCF_938030145.1 of uncultured Campylobacter sp. GTDB lineage: Bacteria > Campylobacterota > Campylobacteria > Campylobacterales > Campylobacteraceae > Campylobacter_B. Next base: position 9,401 of record NZ_CALHGM010000020.1, on the reverse strand, counting down.
TCCGCTAAAATTTGAGCTATCTTCTTCGCCTCTTTCTCTCTTTTTATCTCGCTAGGATAAACAAAATCAACCTTATAATTCACGTTGGTTTTGGAGTTTTCTTCCTCCAGCTGCAGATCGAATACGTAAACGCGCTTTGTAGTCGTTACGATTAAATTCGTCTTCCAGTCTTCGGGATTTGGTTGAATGACGGAAGCCCCTTCAAATTCTACCGCTTCGCCGCTTTCGTCAAACATCGTTTGCTGTTCTTTCGCATCTACGGCATAAGGTTTCGCCTTTATAAAAAGAAAGTTATCTTTCTCGGCCAGATCCCAGCCGTTTGAAAAGCCGCTTGCGATATTTACTATGCGCTCGTCCTCGCTAAATTTTAGCATCGAAACATAGCCGCTGCGAACCTTAATCAAAAATACGTCATCAGCGTTATAACTTGCGTAGGTTATTCTCTTGTCGAATTTTGACGATTTGGGTATTTCTAGAGCGCCTAAACTAAGCGCTAATGCCGATAAAACTAACGCGGGTAAAATTTTCATATGCTTCCTTATCTAATTATTTCATCGTCTATTCGGTAGGCCGTGACTTTAAAACCCAATGGATTTTTAAGCCGCTCCTCTTCGCTTTGCGGGTTATCTGGGTAGTAATCATAGCTTAACGTAACTATTTTGGCTGCGGTACCTAAAATTTGAGGCTGAGCTCCAGTTTTTCTCGTCGTCGCATCAAAACGGATAGTAGCCGTCTTGGCGCCGGCGCTCTCGCCCAAAACTACGCTTTTAATATCGATAGAGACCTCATTATCGTTCTTTAAAGCTTCTTGGCGCGCGCTCTTACCCTCGTAAATTTTACGATAAAGCTCCGCGATCTCCGGCGTAGATAGCATCTGCACTAGCAAATAATCCTGATTTAGGATATTGTAGTAATACCCCTCTCTAGCTTTTACGTATTGGGAGATGAAATATTTATCCAGCGCTTCGTTTTGAGTGAGGTCTTCTGTTTTTACAGTCGTAATGATGTCTACCATTCCGGCATTATCTACCCTAATCACATAAGGCTCTACGGTCTTTAGGGGAGTTAACATTATAACCGCGACTACTGCGATAATGGCTATAGCCGCAAATATGAAAGCTACCGTCCAGGCGCGCCTGTTAGACTTTTCTACCAGGTATCTTATGGATGCTTCATAGCTTATTGCCGAGGCCTCGTCATTGTTTTCAATCTTAGGGTTTTTCACAAATATTTACCTTTTTTTCAAATTACCAATTTGTTTACGTCTGAGCTGTTATTGACGGGCTGCCATTCGTCGCTGTCGAACAACTCACTCCATTTCTTATTGTTTTTTACTTCGGCCCTATTAGCTTTATCCTGAGAGCTGAAAAAAGCTTCGTTACCTTTTAAATTCGCATTTTTGCGATTGGCACAGCCGCAAAGAAGCAGGCCAGCTAGTATCAAGACTGCATAAAATTTAAGAGTTTTGAGCATGGTTTATCCTCATTTAGAACCCAATTTAGATTTGTTTTTAAGTGCTCCTATAGCCTTTTGTGCCCCCCTTAAAATAGGAGAATTTTTAGCACTGATAGGTTTTGTAAATTTAGAAGCGACTAGACCGCCGCGAGCTGCTAACGCACCCATACCTATAGGAATTGCGAGAGTACTCCCCGCTAGCCCCATGGCTCTCCCTGCTGATGAGTTTACTACCCCCTCGAAAGATATTCCGGCAAGTTTTTCAGCAAGAGCACTAGCGAGTGAGCAAAATATATTGACCATAATACAAAAAAGTATAACCGTTATGGTCGCAGATAGAGAACCTTCTTTAGCAACATGATCTGATATTGGATTAAGGAAAGTACTAGCCCATTGTAAAATCTTCGATAAAAGAAATGAAAAAATCAACAAAGTTAAAATATTCGCCAAAACCATCTGCAACCATTGTTTAAAGCTATTTTTAGTCATTCCAAAAATCAAAAAATAAAAAGCTAATGGTGCCAAAACCATTAAAATTAAAAATGATAAATAGTTTATAATCATTATTTTTAAAAATGGATAAGCAGCCATGAATAATCCCACCAAGCACAATAAAGCTAAAATAAAAAAGCCCATATTATTTCCTGGCGTCCACCAGGACGTATTTATTAATATATTATTCGCTATATTGCCTATATAACCAGCGAAATTAGAAAAATTGTCAAAAGGAGAAAATGCACCACCAAACGCTGTTTTAGCATAATCTCTTATGCCACTTATACTTTCATAGACCAAATTAGCCCAACTGGAAATATTTAGTGCCAATAAAATAAAAATAAATTTAATAAAGGCTACCCATAAAAACCCGCCAATAGTTTGTTCCCCCTTGCCATATAGCATTTTGTAAGTTTCGAACATAAGCCATAATGACAAATAAGCAGCTAAAAAATTTCCTGTAGTACTTAATGCTTTTTCAACGATATTTGCGCTTGCGCCGTATTCGTTCTTTAAAGTATTTTCCAAAAATGTTCCGGCTTCCCTTATTACATTTTGTATATCTCTTGTAATAGAAATCGCATCAGCCACTTTTTATCCCTTCTAATGATTATCAAAAATTTCTTGTGGCAATCCACCTAAAATATTTTTTTGATCTTTTTCAAAAACTTTTCTTTTCTGGATTTCTTTTTGTCTATCCATATTAGCCAAAGTAAGCTCAATTTGTGTTTTTTCGGCCTGAATTTGAGCCGTAATCAAAGCTATGGAATTGGCATAATCCGCGGATGATTTGATATCGCTACTATTTGCGGTGCTCTTCATCTGCTTGGCAATCCTATTAAGCTGATCCGAGTAAGTAGAAATTCTAGCACTGCTGCTCTCTATCATAATGGTATCTTTAAATACCTGTCTGGCTTGCATTTCGCACACGTTTTTATCGGTAATATTTTCTATATCACTACAAGGATTTGTCTTAAAATATTTTTTAAAAAGCTTATCCGCTTGTTTATCGAGCTTCGAAACATTAGAAAAATCCTCGCCGATACTATCTATCGAGGTACCGAGATCCTTTGCGTTTTTATATATATCCTGAATCTCATTGATGAAATTTATAGCGTCTCTTGCGCCGATTTTAGTGGCTATATCGTCCGAATAGGCCTTTAACTCTGCCTTATAGTGCGACGTGGTATCTACCCAACGCTTCGCTTCCTTGGCAAATTCCATTGCCTGCTGTATAGTTTGGTTAGTTATTTGTGCATTTGCAGCTCCGTCAGCAACAGGAATTCCCGTTGCGAACATATTAGCGCATAGCGCTGCCGAGGCAATAAAGCTTGATACTACTTTACCGATTGAAACTCTCATTTCTTACTCCTTAAATTTTTAGTTACTTCCTAAAGAGCGGCATGCCGCCCTCACAGCGTGCTTATGATTTTTCATAGATAGCTTTGATGGCCTCAAACCTACCTTTGTAATCCAAATTCGGATCATCGTTAATCTCTTCGATCTTTTCTACATAGGCACTACCCGTCGTTAAAATTTTAAGATAGGTTTTACCTATGGAGCTTAGATCGATCGATGCGATAGCTCGTTCACCAACCCCTTTTTTGATGATAAATCGATATAAAGTAGGGCTAGTAGTCTTTACAAACGCAAATTCCTCTTCCGTAACGCTGAGTTTTTCATAATCATCAAAAGAAGCTTTAGGATTTGAGAGCAATAATACGGTTTCGCTTTGCTCTACTATTCCTGCCGCATATTTAGACTTGGCCAGATCTTCGACAGATTGCGTACCCAATACCAAAAGGCCGTTTTGTTTACGAATGGTCTTTTCTTTATTGTAAACCTCTTTGGCCACAGTCTCGTTTTTGATCCAGCTCCAAGCCTCGTCTACAAAAAGAACAAAGCGGCGGCCGTCTGTTAAATCCAGTATTCGCCATAGCATGTAATAGGCTACGAAAGAGTTGATCTCGTCATCCTTTAATAGATCCGTTCCGTCGATCCCGTAAAGTATGGTGCTGTCGTCGTTAAAATTTAACTCGTCGTATTCGTTGTCGAATACCCAATCGTATTCCCCGCCTCGAGCCCAAGCTTTAAGAATAGACTTTACGGAGTTTGTATCGCTGCTGCTCTCGGTCAAGCTTTGAAGCATAAGCGACATACCGTAACGCCTCTTTTTCGGATCGGGTATCCGGTCTAGCACGCTATCGATCGCGATGAATAAATTTTCCTCCTCCATAGTGGTAAGAGTTTTGCCGGTTCTTGTGGCCAGCATCTTCATCAATACCTTCAATCTTCGCCTATTTTCAGGCGTAGCCTCGCACATAAACGGATTAAATCCCGTAGATTGTCCGGCATTGATTGTAATATATTTTCCACCTGCGCAGATGATATTTCCCATCGCTCCTTTATCTTTATCGAGATAGACGAAAAACGCCTTTTTACGATTATCCGGAATATCGCTAGGAAATGTGCTTTTATTGTTAAATTTATGAAGTTGATCCAGCAAGAAATTCATAAGCACCGTCTTACCACCGCTTGATTGACCAAGAACGAGCGTATTGCCGAGTAAAAAATCTCCGAAAGTACTGCGATCATAATCGGTTTGATGGAAATTCATATAAAAAGGCTGCTTATTCGGCGTCTTAAAGATAGTGATAGCCTCGCCCCATTGATTTCCGTTACGTTTGCCTACAGGAAAATTATGAAAAGCTATCAGACTGGCATAATTTGCCGAGGATATGGTATGAATTCTAGGCCTAATACCGAAATTGGCAGGAAATTGCGCAAAATATGTTGCAGGAAGTGCAATACTAGCCTCCTGGCAGATAAAACCCTGTTCATTAAGACGAGTAGAGATTAAATTAGCATCTTTAGCAATTTTATCCTTATCATCATTCAATACAAGTAACGAAAAATGATAGTCTCCAAATATTATCTCGCCGCTGGAAAGTTCGTCCCTGGCTAGCGCCAGATCCTCTATTTGACTTATGGCGTCGTCCTCGGCCGTGATGAGCCTTTTTTCTTGGAGCTTGATCTTGGCGCCGGCAAGCTTTTTATTGATCGGAACAAAACTTTGAGTGATGATATAATTGACGTCCTCATACATCAATTTATCGATGATACCGGTAAAGCTTACGCTAGGAAAGTCTTTGATTTCTATGGCTTTGGCAAAGGTAGATTCCCCGGTGTTGTGCTTTAGTTGGATCGTATGGGCGGAAAATATCACCTCGTTTAAATTTCCGCTGATATACGAATAGATAGGAGCTTTTGGAACTCTAACGGGATGAAATTTGCCGCTTATTAAAAAGTTATAAAACTCGAGCTGCGATGAAAATTTAGCCCCATCTTTCTCGTATGTAGTTAGACGAGTAGGCTTAAAAGCGCCCAGGCGTTGGTCTATGTTTTGGCAGATACGACGAAAGCTGGATATGACGGCATTGAGTTGCTTGATCTTATCCTCTAGCTTAGCGCCCTTCAGCGTTACCTTATCCGCTCTTACGATCGGCGAATAGATTACCGTAATGAAAAGCTTATTTTGCTTTAAACTACTACCCTCAAAGCTCTCGTAATATTTGTCGTTTAGACTTTGTAAAAACTCATTGTCAAATTTGCTATCAAAGCGTTCGGATATATTCATCCTGCAGTTGTGAAAGTAAAACGATACGTTTTCTTCTGCAAACTGCTGAAAGAAATTGTTTAGATTATCCTTGTTTACGCCTATGTCTATTTCGTTTTCAAGCTCAAACGGCACACCGGAAACTTGCCAGGTAGCCATAAAATCAAAATCCTTGGTAATTACTATATCCTTTACCAAAGTCTGATACGGAAGGTATCTGCCGATATGCGGAATTTGATTTAGCCCGTTGAGCGGAGTAAGCTTGGGATAGCCGAAATTTACAAGGTTTTTATTTTTCTCATAGGCACTGGCATTATAAGCTTTTGCTCCATAAAATGACCTGCTAAGAGGGTTAGAGAAAAACCTAATCTTGAGCATAATAAGCCTAAAAGCGTTATCATCTTTTTTGGTCACCTCTTTCATAACCCAAATTATGACCGGGATAAAAATCAGCAAATAGCGATTTGTAGCAAAAAAGATTAGCGTCAGAGGCACTACGGTAAAAATAAGAGGCAATATAGGCACCCCCGCAATAGTTGCGGGTCTGGTCATCGCCTTATAGACGAGCTCCTCGTTCATATTCTACCTTTTATTTGTGCATAAAGTAGTTGACGATCTCCGTAATTGAAATGAGTGCTATAAGTGCTATTGCGGGCTTTGAGAACTCTTGTTTCCAATCTGCACCGCCCGAAGCTACTTTGATAGTCGCAAAAATAGCCCATACCGCGATTGCAACGCCGCCGAAGGTATAAGCCCATGTTCTAACTTCTGTTAGAGCGCTAGTCGCTTTATTAAGACCTCCGATAGCAAATGCACTATCCGGAATTACGGAAAAAAGTAAAGCTATCAAAAATAGCTTAACCATCTGAGACGATAGTTTACTAGCGCTCTCGTTAGTAAACACATTTGAAAAGCCTAAGTGCATTTAGACTCCTTTTTTAGAGAAGTAAAGCGTAAATTTTTAATTTACTTTATAATTTTAATACAAAGTAAATTAAAATGAACTTAAGTATATGAGATAAGAGAAATTTTAATATTGAAATAATATTAAAATTCTCTTATAATGTTTTATTATTTTACATCTAAATTAATCTTTAAGCCCCCTCTCGGCTCTTTGCCTTTTTACGATTGCTGAACCGAGCATTTTCTCTTGATCAGCATAAAATTCTACGATTTCCTTAGCGTTCAAGCAATTCTTATAAGAGTTGCTTCCATCTTTTAAAGTATTGAAATCGCACTTTGCGTAAACCTCTTTAGCCTCATTTAGATGAATATCGTAATATTCCTTGGTCTTTACCTCGGTATCATCGCCGCAACCTACCAATAAAGCAGCCAATGTAAGTGCGCCTAGAAGCGTTTTAGTGTTTTTCATTTCATTCTCCTTGTTGAAATTCATCGGTATTTTACTATCCGTTTACTTTAAAAAATTTGAAGTATTATAACCTACTTTACCTTAATATAACTTAAACTAATGTGCTTTACGTTACATTAAGATATTTTACATCTTTATTATTGAAAATTTTATACCTCTCATCCGCATATGAGTTTTGATATAAGCATCTATTTCGTCGTTTATTCTTAAAAATGCTTTTTGAAAAACCCTTTTTTCGTATCCGTATATAGTTAGCTCGCCGCTTGCCTTCTCATCAAAATAAATATCCTCATAGTGTGGGTATTCCATAAACGCATACGATTTTTCTTTTAAAAAGTTTTCAATTTTTTCTACTATTGACTTGTCTTTAACGAAAATTTTATCAAAGTTATTATAGAAGCCCATTCTATCGCTAACGGCTATGATAACTCGCATTTCTTCTTTATTACAACGCTCGTTCTCTTTAGTTTTTTGTCGGATTTTCCACTTGCAGTTCGTAAAATCTATCTCTTGCATCTATATTCCTAAATATTTCTCTCTAAGAAAGTCGGCGAGCTCTTTTGAAATTTCTCCGCCATGCTGCGAGGCGTTTATAGAGCCGTAAAGCTCGCCCCAATAAATATCCAAATGTAAGGTATCATTTTTAGACTCACATTCCAACAGATCCCTTATTCTTTCCTGAATATCAAGAGGCAATGTTCGTTCATCTAGAACCGGCTTTTCCAAAATTTACCCTTTCTTTTTAGTTGATGCTTAAAAGTAATTTTATCTTGCTTTATCTTAATATAAGATAATGTAAGATATATTAAGTTACTTTACACTTTCATCCCTTAAAAACTTTTCAAACTGTTCATAACAATCAAAAAATTGTTTATCCATAAACTCGCCGCCATTTTCAACTCTGCTGTCCTGGATCGAAAATATTACCATAAACTTTTCGTCCTTTTCATCAAATTTTACGCTTTTGACCCGATAATTGTAAAATCCTCTTCTAAAAGCGAAACCTACGGAGCCTAGAACCCTCTCTTTCATAAATTTTCGCTGCTTTATGATCCCGATTTCTTTCATGATGCGTTCATATCCCCCATTTGAAAACAGCAGCCTAATCACTTTAGCAAATCTTCTACTAGGAAGAAATTCTCTAAAATTATTCTCCCTGTCTACAAATTTGCCCGTGCTAGTGATGACTATATCGCAGCTCTCCTCTTCTAAACCTAAAATTTTAGCTATTTTCGTTTTGTCTTGGCCGAAAAACAAAGATCTGTTGGCATAGTATTTTCTTAACTCTTGCATAAATTTTAGATAGCTCTCATACTCTGCTATCTTTTTTACCTTGTAGTGCACTTCGCTGGTTAGCTTCTCTTTATCAAAGATCTCAACCTCCGGTGCGCCGTTAAGCTCAAGGAATTTATTACTTTCACTAAACGAGCGCAGCGCTAGTTCCATATCGGTTTCGCTCCTGGTTTTAAATTTTTCCACAAAATCAGACGCAAACCCTTTAAACGCTATTCGCATATCTTTTGAAAAAATTTCGACATCCTCGAAGTTTAAAACGCCTTTTAGCTCGGGTAGAACGATTTTATTAAACATTATGCTTTTCGTTAGGAATTTTTTAAAGCCATCCGGCAACTCTTTTTTTTCAAGATCAAATTCAAATATGGCCGAAAGCTCTTTGACATCTAGTTCTATGCGCTCAATATAAAAATCATTGCTTGAGGCGGAATTTGCAAAATTTTGAATATGGCTAATGATATGCTCGTAAAAATGTAGCGAATATTTGCTATTGAAGGCGTTTATACTTTGAATTTCTAACAAAGTGTAATCGGATCTTTTAAGCCCGGCAGTTACAAATTCGCGCGTAAAACCAACTTTAGCCATTCCATCCTTTCCTATAGTAGGTGTCAGAATAAAATTTATAACTTTAAAAGAGATCCATTTGCCGGTAAATTCATCCTGATAGTCGCGTAAAACGTATTGAATTTGGGATAATTTTTGTAATGATTTCTCAAAACGCTTTCGCCAATTTGGATCATCGTTGGGATAAAAAAGCTTAAAATTTAAGGAGTCAAATTCCGTGATAATATAATCTGTCGTAGGAGCGACGTCACTTGTCTTAATCAGCCAACGAAGCATCTTTATCAAAAAATTTATTACCTTTAGATCGTAAACGCTTAATTTCTTAATGTTACTCTCCGAAGGCATTCCCAATATTAGCGGGTTGGCTTTTCTGATATGGGTATTTTTATCGTTATTATCCATAGGCTCCTACCTGCCGTTATTTCTGTTATTTTATTTAAATTTCATTAAATCTTTAATTAACGATCATAATTTTATTATAGAGATCATTAATAAAAACTTAAATTTTCATAAAATTATATATTTTTTAATATTAATTCAATATTAAAAAATAAAATATCTAATGCCCTTGATTTTTAGAGTTTCGGGGATGTTTTCGGGGGTTAG
>NZ_CALHGM010000019.1 GCF_938030145.1 uncultured Campylobacter sp. | reverse complement strand
CCCCCCCCTAAAAAATTGATTAAATTTATCGCGAATTTTAACGAGGCGGCGAGAATTTAACGGCCACGGATCCACCAAGCCCGCTCAAAATTTAAATTTTACTTGAATTGGGCTATAATCCCTTTTTTAAAATTTTAACTTGGACTAAGAATTTGAAAATAGCGTTTTTTGACTCGGGTATCGGCGGACTAAGCGTGCTAGCTGAGGCTCTGCGGCGGTTTAGCGGGGCGGGGTTTTTGTATTTTGCCGACGAGGATCACGTCCCCTACGGCACTAAAAGTAGGGCCGAGATCGTGCGGCTGAGCCTCGATGCGGTCGGGTTTTTGGTCGCGCACGGCGCGGACGCGGTCGTCGTTGCTTGCAACACCGCCACGAGCGCGGCTATCTCGGAGCTTCGCGGCGCATTTAGCGTGCCGGTCATCGGCATGGAGCCCGCCGTCAAGCTCGCCGCGGACAGTTTCGGCGCGCGTCCGACGCTGCTCATCGCCACGCCGCTAACGATCGCCGGCGAAAAGCTCGCGCGCCTCGTGGGGCGGCTAGAGTGCGAGACGTGGAGTCTGCCGCTACCTCGCCTCGTGGAGTTTGCGCAGGATTTGGAGTTTGACTCGCCTGCGGTTCGGGCGTATCTGCAGGGGGAACTGGCTAAATTTGAGCTTGAGCGCCTCAGTTCGCTCGTGCTTGGTTGCACGCATTTTAACTATTTCAAGGACGTTTTGCGCGAAATTTTGCCGCCTCACGTGCGCATCATCGACGGCATAGGCGGCACGCTAAATCGCCTTGAAAGCGAGCTGGGCGGAGGGCTAAAGCTTGCGCGCGGCGAGGATTTGTCCTCGCGGGCGGCTAAATTTAACGCGAGCGGCGAGAGCAAGCCCGATATGATAGAGCAAGGTATGAGCAGACTTCGTGCAGTGTCGTGCGGCGCCAGAAAAAACGGCGCAGTGGGGTATGATGAGTTTTCTAACGCGGATGAGCGCGGCTTCGGCATGGATACTTTGCGCGACGTAAAATCGCAGGTTTGTGCGGATAAAGGCGTAGAGCAGTGCGGCGAAGACAAACGCCGCATGTCGCCGCGCGCCGTAGATGCGAATTCGCAGCTCAAGCTTTATTCTCGAGGCGGCGCGGATTTGTCCTTGGAATTTAAGCCGAGAGGCGAAGGAACGGGCATTTCGCGAGTTAATTATCCAAACGGCAACAGCGTGGAGTATTTTTGCTCGGGCAGAGCGCTAGATGCGGCGCAGCTGCGCAAAGTAGAACTGTTTTTAAAGCGGCTCGATGCGATGCGAGCAATCGACTAGGCTACGCGCCCGTGCGTCATAGATCCGTAGCGCAGGTTGGGATTCCAGTGCATCATAAATCACGTCAAATTAAAATTCCTGTTCATCGCGGATCGCACTACGCGACTTAAAATTTAGATACGTGGTGGATTACTCTGCGCAAGTTAAAATTTTGATGCGCTATAAATCGCAGCGCAAACTCAAAATTTCGTCGTTTCGTAAATCGCGCCGCATAGACTAAAATTTCGGCGCGCTAAAAAATTTAACTCGGCTTGATGATTTGGAAGCGGCTTCGCGCGGTGCGCGATCAATAGGGCCTAGCCGTCGCCCGGTGCGCGAAAGTTAAAATTTTACGGGGCAAATGCTGCCTTCCCGCCGCCCAGCACGTAAATTTAAGATTTAACGCACAACGCCGCCGTACGACTTGAAGCAGCATAGAGCGAGAAAGACGCCGTCGCTTCTTTGAATTTAATAGCGTAAGTCAAGATTGCTGTATGTAAGGAATTCCTCGCGCCGCACGAACTATCGCCGCAAATTTGAAATTTTAAATTTAGACTAAGGCGCAGATAAGAGGCGCGAGCGAAGTTAAATTTAGCATGCCGCACTGCGAAATTTCACCGCCGCTGAGAGAAATTTAGACAAGGCGCACGGCGTAAATTTTAAAATGATTAAATTTTAAGGTGCCGCGCAGCCCGTAAGTCTTTTCTGTGATAGCCAAGCCCGCAGGCTTTAAAATTTGAAATTCTAAAATCCGTAAAGCAAGATTTCGCGCCGTATTGTTTCGCGAGTAAGATTTATACCGCAAAATTCAGCGCCGCGCAGGGTAAATTTACCCTGCACCGAAGGTGCAGAGTGAATTTAGAATGTATTAAGAGTTTAAAATTTGATTTATTCTATTTTCAAAGGAGTATTTGATCTTCTTATAAAAGAAGCGTCATAAGCATGTCTCAAATTGACGGCTTCGACACTATTTGGATCTGCGGGTTCTTTGTCTTTATATTTTTCTATGATAGCCTTAGCTTCGTCCCAATGCTCTAGGTAGTAATCAACAGTATACGCCATACTTTTTTCCTCTACGACCGTTTTAGCGTTCAAGCAATTCTTATAAGAGTTACTTCCATCTTTAAGGGTATTGAAATCACACTTTGCCAAAACCTCTTTGGCTTCGTCCAGATGTGCGTCGTAATACTCCCTGGTCTTTACCTCGGTATCGTCACCGCAACCAACTAATAAAGCAGCTAACCCCCCCCCAGAGGAACATCTTAGGATTTTTCATTTCATTCTCCTTGTTTGAAATTTTACCCGGTATTTTACTACCCGTTTACTTTAAAAAATTTGAATTGCGCGCGGCCGCGCCGTTTTAACGCAGCTAGTTAAATTTAGCTTTTAAATTTGCCCGCGCTTTTTGGAATTTCGTTTTAAAATTTTACTTGCGCGACGGAATTTTACAGGGCGGAATTCTGCGGGATAAAGCAAAATTCCGCCGGACAGAATTCCGCATCGCTGCGGAATTTAAAATTTAAAAGCAAATTTAAAATTTGCGAGAGCTACTCCTCTATCTTTTTACCTGCGAACCGCACGAGAGCCCACGTAACGGCAAGCCCCATCGGCAGCGCGATCCAGACGCTAAGTCCTAGCGCTACGGGCAGATAGCCCGCCACCACGGCGACCGCGCCGACGGATAGAGCGTAAGGCATCTGCGTCCTTACGTGCTCGATATGATCGCAGCTCGCGCCCATCGACGAAAGGATCGTGGTGTCCGAAATCGGCGAGCAGTGATCGCCGAAAATCGCGCCGGTTAGCACGCCCGAGATATTTACGATCATATAGGCGTGAAGCGCATCGCCCGAAAGCCCGTAGTGAAGTCCCACGGCGTTTGCTAAAGGTATGGCAAGCGGCATTAAAATTCCCATCGTGCCGTAGCTCGTACCCGTCGAAAAGCTAATGAACGAGCCCAGCACAAAAATCGCTACCGGCAGCAAGAATTTCGGTGTGTTTTGGCTTAGCATATCGACCAGATAGCGCGACGTGCCGAGCTCCTTGATGACCGAGCTGAGCGACCAGGCAAGCAGCAAGATCATGATCGTGACGATCATCGTCTTCCACCCCTTGATCCACGTAGAGATCGCCTCTCTGACGTCAAAAATTTTGCGGTAAACGCTCATAAATATAGACACGACTGTAGCAAGAAGCGCTGCTTGAAAAAGCGCGACCGACGAGTTTGCGTTGCCGAACGTCGCCTGAAGCGTCGCAAAGCTTAGCGGAGCGGCTTTTGCGGCTGCGAGGGCATCGCCCTCAAGCTTGCTTAGCCCGCTAAAATAAAAGCTCGAAAACGCGCCGCAGATTAAGACAATAAGCGGGATAACGGCGTTTGAAGCCTGCGGCTTGACGCCTTCTTTAGGCTCTAGCGTTTTATCTTCGAGCTCGGCGATGTTGGAATTTTTAGAGTGGATTTCGCCCGTCGCTGCGCGCCTTTCGGCAGAGAGCATCGGCCCGAAATCCCTGCGCATGAATGCTACGTAAAGCACGAAAGCGAGCATAAAAAGATTGTAGAAGCGGTACGGCATGGTTTGCACGAAGATCGAGAAGGCGTTTACGTTTTGTACGCCGATCTGATCATATCCCGCTCTTATCAAAGAGACCTCAAGACCTACCCAGGTAGAAATTAGCGCGATACCCGCAATCGGTGCGGCGGTGGCGTCGATGATAAAGGCGAGCTTTTCGCGGCTGACTCTAAATTTATCGGTGATCGGCCTCATGACGGGGCCTACGATCAGGGCGTTTGCGTAGTCGTCGAAAAATACGAAAAGACCCATAACCCACGTTGAAATTTGCGCCGAAATGCCCGTTTTAGCGCGCTTGCTAATCCAAAGAGCCACGGCTTTCGTGCCGCCCGTCCTGCTAATCAGCGCGACCACGCCGCCAATACAAAGCACCTGTAAAAGCACGCCCGCGTTGCCTCTGCTAGCTACCGAGCCTACCACGCGCGAGACCAGATCCGTAAAGGCTCCTACGAGCGCGGAGATCGGATTGTTGCCGACGACTGCAAGCATATAGGTGCCGCTAAAAACGCCGATGAAAAGCGATAAAATCACCTCTTTGGTGATAAAGGCAAGCGCGATCGCCACGACGGGCGGCACCAGCGTCCAGATACCGAAAAGCTCGGCATTATGCTGCCTGGTCGCATCATCTACCGCAAACGCGGCAACCGATAAAAACATTAGTAATAGAATTTTTTTCATTTTCTCACCTTAAAATTTAATGCTTTTCGATAAAAAGCCCGGCCCAGCTCTGCTGCGTCGCCATCGCCTCTACGACGTTGATATTTACGCGACGGGGCATCGCTAGGCAGCTTAGCACGATCTGCGCGATGTCCTCGGGCAGGATCGCATCGACCCCCTCATACACGGCCGCGGCGCGCGCTACGTCGCCTTTAAAGCGCACCTGGCTAAACTCGCTCTTACAGATTCCCGGCGCGATCTCCGTCACGCGGATGCCAGTGCCGCGCAGGTCGTTGCGGATATTGCGGCTAAACTGCTTGATAAACGCCTTGCTCGCGCCGTAAACGTGGCTGCCCGGATAGGGCCACGCGCCCGCAGTCGAGCCGAGATTGAAGATATAGCCGCTTTTGCGCGCGATCATCAGCGGCAGCACCGCCTTGGTCGAATACAGCACGCCCTTGATATTCGTATCGACCATCGTCTCCAAATCCTCTACGGGCGTCTGCGCGATCCCCTCAAGCCCCAGCGCGAGCCCTGCGTTATTTACGAGCACCTCGACGTCTTTGAAATTTTCAGGCAGCGCGCTTACGGCATCAAACACCGCAGCTTTATCGCGAATATCCGCGGTGATAATGTGCGTGTTGCCTAGCTCGCCGGCTAGCTTCTGTAGCCGCTCCTTGCGGCGTCCAAGCGCAACGATCTTATAGCCTTGCGCACTAAGCGCCCTAGAAATCGCCTCTCCAAAGCCGCTCGTAGCGCCCGTGATGAATGCCGTATTTTTCATATAATCCCCTTTGCGTAAAATTTTAAATTTAGCGCAATGATAACGCAAAACGGATTTAAAATTTATGAAATTTGTTCTTGCGGCGCGGACGCGGATGAAATAATGCGAAGACATTGGGCGTGCTTCTAGCGCGCACGAGCTCGCGATCGGCAGCGGATTCGGCGAGCGCACGGCTAAATTTAAAATTTTGCGCCGTTCGTTTGTCGCGGTTTGCTATAATTACCTAAATTTAGGAAAAAGACAAATGAGCAAATTTATACGATTTATCCTCGTTAGTATCTGTGTTTGCGCCATTTATGCGGGTCTTAAATATGCTTTTATACTCTTTATCACGTGGCTCATGTTTAGTGGGGTATATTTTGATGGACCGGGTACGCTGCTCGCCATACCGCTCACGTTTTTAAGCTCGTCGGTTATATTTGATTATTATTGTATTGCGCTGGGTTCTCATCTGCTCTTTTTATCGCTGCTTAAAGGGCGCGACGTGAAAACGCGGTGGATTTTACCTTTATTTTTTCTTATAACGCTCGCGTTTTGTAGTTTTTGCGTCTTAATCGGGCACGAAGATTATCAGCGCATAAACGCGCTTTTTGCACTCTTGCTTATCTCTCCTTTTACGCTCATCGCATACGCCATCGTTACGACCGTAATCCTTGCCAAAAATAAAATTTCGGATTATTATCCGATCTTAATCGCGATAATTTTTGTGCCCATTCATGCCGCCAGCATAGGGATATGGGGGTTAGAACGGATATATTTTGGAGTATTTCTAAACGCGACGATACTGGGGATTTTTTATTTCACGGCGAAAATCGGGCGCGTAAATTTGATCGCACACAGACCTACACCCGACAAAATGCAAAATTCTAAAGACCGCGTTATCAAAACGATACAAAGCAGCGCGACATTTTTAAACGACAATATTTTAAAGAAGCGTTAAATTTTATCCTTTTTAGGAATTCTAAATGACACTTTCGTCGCGCACTGCAAGCTTATCTGCTTCCCGATAGATCTGTGCTTTGCCAACAAAACCTTCAAAAACTGCGTCGTTTTGCCTCTTGACACATTGCCATCGCTATTTGATCAAATTTATATCCAGCGTGATCTTATCGTTTTTGATCACGCCGATACCCTTATTTAGCACGTTTTGCGCGATCTGTTAGCTTCAGCTGGCGAGTGCATCGCGAAGGTGCCGCATTGAAATTTATTCAGCTCGGGGATGTCTGCTTGAGAGCCCACGCTCAAAATATCCTTCATACTCGCGCTCTACGCCGCTACGACGGTAAAGCTTGGTTTAAAAGCAACTACTCCAATAAAATTTCATCTGCTCCTCATAAAACCTTTTGCGTTTTTCGATTTAGAATTTGAGTTGTGAGAATTCCATTCTTCGTTTACGGATACTCAGAATAAATATCGTGGCTATTTTATACGTGCAAAGTAAGATAAAATTTACAGTTCTCAGGCGTGGCAAAATCACGCACCCCGTTTTACAGATGGCAAAATAAAGCGCGTTGGAATCGGCCTTCACTTGAAATTTTATTTAAAAAGCAAATCGGATTTTAGCTTGGAACAAACCTGCTCGCCTTTTAGCTCGCGGACGATTTGTAGTGCGAATTCCATCGCAGTAGCAGGACCTTTCGAAGTCATTATATTTTGATCTTTTACGACATTCGCCGAATTCGTATAGCCTGGGTGAGCGATCTGATTTTCAAAACCTGGATAACAAGTGTAAGAGCTTTTTAGCACACCTGCGGTAGCTAGCGCCCATGGAGCGGCACATATTGCACCGATTTTTGCGTTATTTACATCAAAGTCGCGTAGGATTTTACCAAGCTTCTCACTTTTGGCTAAATTCTCCGCGCCAGGCAAACCTCCCGGTAAAACGATCATAGAAAATTCAGACACCTTAATATCATCTAAAATTTCATCCGCCACAAGCTCAATGCCATGCGTGCCACGGACACATTTTTTCTCTAACCCCACGGCTAGAGCATCAATATCTGCACGTCTTAAAATATCAATGATGCTTATCGCCTCGAGCTCCTCAAATCCGTTAGCTAAAACTATTGCCACTTTCATCGCATACCCTTTATTTTAGATACGAACCCTGCTCACTAGGGGCAGTGGAAATATTGGTATTGCCGCTAGCGCGAGACGGACTATCATATAAGAATTCATCGTCGCCTTTTAGATAGCCGATGATATAGCCAACTTCTTCAGCGGTGGTTTTGGCAGCGATAGGCTGCATAATATACTTCATCTTTTTGCCATATTGCCCGTCGGAGGTGTAGCTTGAGATCGCGATTGCAATCTCCTTCGCGCTTAGATCTTTTAGCTTACGAGAGCTGCCATAGGCGCGCTTCTGTCCTTCTGAGCCGTGGCAAGAAGCACAGTTAGCATCGTAGATTACCTTACCTTTTTCCTTGATATAGTTGATGTTACGATTTATCTTTGTGCCACCGCCGACAATATTGCCTTTGGCGTTAGGAGTATTTTTATAGATATTTACGGTTACATTTTCATCTTTAGAATGCTTTTCGATCAGGGATTTTAGCTCTTTGGCAAACTCACCTTTGGCTTCGAATACATACGTGTCATCATTTGCTTTATCCGCGGCATTTAAACTAAAGGCAAAAAAACATGCTAAAAAAGAAATTTTAAAAATTTTCATAGAAAACCTTGATTTAGAATTTAAAAAGGGCGAAGCAAAAGCTTCGCCCTAATTTTACCCGTATAAGGTAAATAATTAGAAGCTGTATTTAGCCTCAAATCTGATGCGATCTTTTTTCTCATCAAGACCCGCACCAAATTTATCATCAATTTTATAGTGAGAATACCAAGTTTTGAAGCTTAGCTTTTCATTATATTTATAAGAAATTCTACCTACTACCTCATATGCATTATCACCATCTGCTTTACCATCTAGGTAATCGGCACCGATTCTGATACCAGTATCAGGGATAGTATAGCCTGCTACTACATACCAGTAGTGATTTTCGCCAGTAAAGTTTCTATAGTCTAACAACTCTTCACCTGGGCTAATGAAAGAGCCTTGATCTTCAAAAGATACAAAAGAAACTTTATCTTTATCATCAGGTTCAAATTTTAAATAACCTGCAGCTAAATCAACGCCAAAGAAACCAGCATTAGCCTCTGCTGCCCAGAAGTCTGCATCACTAGCGCCCGCATCTTTATAATCTCCGTCGAAATCAGAGAATGCGTATTGACCTTTTACGCCGAGATTAAAATCATCGGAGATATCAAAATTTAGAGCTAGTTCTGCAGCGAAAAGCTGTGCTACGTCCTCTAGAGCATTATACCATAGTTGGAAAGATACTGGATCGTATGAGCCCATAAATCCTATACCGTATAGATTATGATCAGTAGTTAGTTTATTATCTACCGCTGCGCCCCATTCAAGGCTTGAAATATCTCCATCATTCTCTAAAGAATCCATCCAAAAGCCACTAATTGTCAAGCCCTCGATATCAGTGCTAGTAATCTTAACACCGTCTCCATACATATCATCGGTAAAGAACGAACCTATGCCTTGGCGACCAACTGCAATAGTAGTGCCACCAACAGTGTATCCTAAGTAAGCCTTAGCGATATCAAAATCGGAACCTTTGTCACTTGGATTTTGTTTGCCATGATATTGGCTATTTGAAGAAGAAAGAGACTCGCCATTATCTCTATCCAAAAATCTAACACCAACTACACCAAAGAAGTTATCGTCGATTTTTGCTTTAAAATCTACTTCGGATTTAAATTCCCAAACACCTTTATTGCTGTTTGTTTCATTTTTAAGGTGATCGTGAGTGTATCGCATACGAGCGTATCCGTTTAGATCCACGTCCTTGATAGCTTCCTCTAATGGAACAGCGCTTGCACTCATAGCAAGAGCACCTGCAGCAACTGCTGCTGCTAAACTAAGTTTAACTAGTTTCATTTTGAACTCCTTTAATAAAGTTTGTAGACGCAATAGTAGCACAAAATGACAAATTATATGCTTAAAATAGGCTGAAAAATACTAAAATTTTACCAAATTGTTACCGAGTATTTACCGAAAATCCAAATTTAACGGGCATAAAAAAAGCGAGACCCACACAGGTCTCGCCGATTATTGAAAGGAGTTCTAATTTCGATGTGGGGATTATATCAGGCTGCGGTAAACAGACGGCAACACCTCTTTCATGCGGGAGAAATTTCATAAAATTTTACGATGTGAAATTTTATGGATAAAATTTCAAGATACGAAATTTGCAAAGCGTGGGTTTAAAAAATCCACGTAACATCTTATCAGCGGAGGATACAGCACTGAAAACGAGCAGTCCGTGAAAAACCGCAGAAAGTAAATTTATAAGAATTCCTCGAATTAAAATTTTAGCGTGGCTGTATTTCAATATAAAATTTTGCGGACAAAATGGCACTATGCAGCAAGGAATTTAAGCGCGAAAGCAAGTGGATACAAAACGCTAACCGAACCATAGAAGCAAGATACGCAGCGCAGAATTTCGTGAAATATAAAATTCCATAACTTATAAAATATAAAATTTATGCAGGCATCGCGTAAAGAATCAGCGGACTTTAAAGCGCAAGCAAATCGCGCCAGCCCGCCATGATTAAGAACAGAAACTATTGCCTTCATAAGAGTAGAGAGCAAACACAAAAACGTTTATCTCAAATTAAAAGCAGGCTCGCTTACCTTAAAGGGTGCAGCGGCTAAAAATCGCGTGGGGATTAAAAGCTGATATTTTCGCTCTCTGGTACAGCAATAGCGTCGTTTTTATGCATTTGTTTGGTCTCGATTTTGCCGATGTCATAAGCGCGCGGAGCAACGGAACCCGCTTTGCGCGAGATGATTCGCATATCGCTGATAGCACCTGCTGCGGTACTTATGTAGGCAGTATCTCCCGCAGCCGCATAATATCTGCTTGCGCGAGCGGTGTAGAGCTCGCCGCTGGATAGGTCTTTGAACGTATAGACGTAAGCTGTGGAGCTTTGGCGAGTGTAGTTTACGATCTCGGATTTTAGCGAGCGTAAGTTGCCTGCAGGCGTCGGAGCGGTGCTTACGGCGCAGCCTGCGATGCCAAGAGCCAAAAGTGCGGAAAATATGAAATTTTTCATTCAGTATCCTTATTTGTAAAATTTGAACTTTTAGATTAGTAGGTTTGGGCTTAAAGTTTGCTTTTTTGAGAGGCATCGGAGTGGAATTTAAACGACTATGGATGCGCTTGCGTCGCTGGCATTTGTTTTTGAGGAGCGTCGAAGTGGAATTTAAACAGATATCTCTTGGCGTTAGGCGGAGCAAGAGCGCGCTTTTAGCGATTTTTCTATATATGTGGGGCAGAATTTAGCAGCAATCGCGAGCGAGACTTGGTAGTCGCGTCTAAATCAAACACGGCAGAACTTTAGCTTCTTTTACCCGGCTAGCTTGCATCAGCACTCTTTGCGGCACTGACTGCGATATTTGCAAAAATCGGACTCGAAGGCATTAACTCCCACTTTGCGACCTTCATCCGCACGATCATCATCACCTTTTGCCTCGCCATATTCTTGCGCTACGCTAAAGCCTGGCAGCCGTTATCTAGTCTGAGCCCTCGCAACTGGGTGTTTCTGATACTAAGCGGGTTGGCAACGGGCGCGTCATGGCTAGCGTATTTCAAGGCACTACAAATCGGCAAAGCTTATCAAGTAGCACCGATCGACAAGCTAAGCGTAGTGCTCGTAGTCATCATCGCCGTAATCTTTTTGGGTGAGCGCCCGAGCCTACGCGAATGGCTTGCGCTAGCGCTCATCGGCGCAGGCGTGATAATGCTAGCGTTTAAATAGGGTGAAATTTGCTTTAAACCTATCTCTTGTGCTCTTTTTAGCCGCTACTCTCGCGCTACGCCATACGCTTTGTCGTAAGATAAACCTACTGCCGCTTCTGCAAAATTGCCGCCCTAAACCGCTATGATTTCTTATGGCTTGACATTTAGCCTACACGATTTCTAGGCATTGCCTGAAACGTGCCGGTAATCGGTTTGCCGATACCTTGCTGTAGTTAGGTGGTCTTTAGGGTAGTTTTAGTTCTGTTTAAAAGTAGTGAGATTAAAATTTATGAGAAATCAGGAATTTACGCCTTAAAATTCCAAAAAATATCGGCTCGCCGTACCATAAAATAAAATCGCATCCGCAAGTTTAAATCGAACTGTAAACTTCTAAATCTACAGTATAGTCGAGTAAGCTAATTACGCAAGATGCGAATTGAAATCTTGCACACTTCCATAGCTCCGCCTAAATTTATACGCTTGCTGCCTAACCCTTGCAATCGTCGCAAGCTCTAGACTTGTAGAATAATAAGCTAAGGTCGGGAGAATTTTACTCTCCCCTACCCTTTTTACCCCTCTTACCTTTAGCTTTAGATGATCCCTCTTCTTTAGCTTCGTCTTTCAACTTAGCCGTAGAGCTT
>NZ_CALHGM010000018.1 GCF_938030145.1 uncultured Campylobacter sp. | reverse complement strand
GCGTCCATATACACAGCATCGCCTATCTTTGCACTATACGCAGCTGCGCAGGTAGTATCAAGGCGCTCAAGGTAGCGGGTGTTTAGAAATTTCTCCGCGTACATATCCATTAGCTCTTGCACCTCGCTTAGATTTTTTAGCATCGTTAGGTTTGTTTTGTAGCCTCTTTTTAATCGGCGCTCTTTTTTGGAGCGGAAAAACTCGATCGCTTGGCGCTGCGAGATGTTATGGCCGATAAAGCCGGCCAAATTTGCGCTAAAGCTATGCTGCAAAGCTCTAAAATTTCGTTCTACGTATGGCTTTAGCCAGCCGCTATAGGCTCTTACCGCCTTATATTCGATATCAAGCGCGCCCAAAACCTCTTTCATATATTCGCTCTTAAACGCCTTGCCGTTATCGCCCTTGATAACCTTCGGCTTGCCGTAGCGCACGATATATTTAGCCACGGCTCTAGCAATAGAGAGAGAATTTTCACTATCGCTGATGTGAAAAGTCGCTACCCCGCTATACGTATCGATTAGAGCGATGATGGTATAGCGCTTTTGCCACTCTTTTACATAGCTCTCAAATTCGTCTTTGTCTTTAAAGATAGTGCTGACGTTTTGCCAGCCGATTAGCTCGCAAAGCTCGCTAGCGTTGCAGATTAGATCAAGCGGGCTGCCGTCTATCTCCACGACTTCGTTTATCGTGCTTACGGCGTAGTTGCTGATACCAAGAGCCGGCAAGCCGCGACCGACCGCTCCATCCTCGCCGTAAAGGATGATGTTTTTTACCAGCTTGTTTTTGTTTAGGTAGTTGTTTACGAAGCGATTTACGACCTCATAGCTTACGATCTCGTCTCTTTTGCCTTGAAAATCCTCGAAGTTTATGAGAGAATTTTTTACCGCGTGGTAATTTAGCGCCTTGTAGATGTTTGTTATATCTACCTTGCCCATGCCGCTGCATGCGAGTATCAGTTCCACGCAAAGCGGCGCAAGACCTAGCGCGTCAAGCTTTAGGGTCTTATTATTATCCCGCTCGTCCACTAGCGCATCAAGGCCTCCTTTCTTAAATTTACGTTGCCAGTCGTAGAGCTTATTTGCGGTTACTTTTACGCAGCATATCTTTTTAGCGTTGATATACTCCAGAAAAGCAGCCTCACTTATCTTGCCTTTTGCATCTTCCCACGCCTTGATTACGTCGTATTTTTCAAAAGCGGCCTTGCGTTTTTTATCCGAGCAAGTAGCGATAGCAGGCAAATTTGCGGCGCTCGCGTCGCTATCTCCATTTAAAACCCCTTTATTACCTTTTCTATCTCGAGCGATAAATCTATTATTTCCAAGCATATTTGCGTTAGCTTTTTGCTCTTTTCCTCGTCCCCTAAAAGCATTGCGAACTCTCTCACATAAGCCGTCAAGCTCTCCATCCTGTGCTTGATCTCCTCTGTAGTTAGATCTACAATAAAGTCCTTGAGCATCATCTTCTCCTTTAGTGAAATTTAGCGGACGGACGGAGGCGGTAGTATTAACCAAATTTACCACGGAAGCATTGTCCGCCTGCGAAATTTCGCTGTTTTTATCATTTATCAAATTATCATCAATCCAAATTTGAAGGGTTTTGCCACCCGCACCACCTATATTCCCGCTAATCCTATTAAACAGACAATTTTGTCCGTTAATAATGCAAAATTTTTTGCCTACCCTCTCAGCTCTTTGAGTGGCTTTTTTGATAGTATCGTATTTTACGCTCAAAATTTCAGCCGCGCGTTTTGAATTTACCCACATTTTAGGCTACTTTCACACCTAGTTTTTTGAAGGTATTTTTGGCTTTTTTAGAGAAGTATCCGTTTAAAATGCTGTCGTAGCTTAACTTATTTTCTCGGCAAAATCTTCTTAGCGTTTTGCCGGTCTTTACCTGAACCTGCTCAGCTACGCCGCCTTTTTTAACATTGCCGATTAAATCCATCATTTCTTTAAGCTTCCTTTGATATAATTTTGGTATCGATGTCGAAATTATACGACAATTTTGTCTGTTTGTCAAGGGGTAGAGTATGGGAATAGGACAAAAAATTCGCTTTTTTAGGGAAGAAAGAAATTTAACTCAACAAGAGTTAGCAACTTTAGCGGGAGTATCCGATAAAACGATACAAAGATATGAAAAATCAAACGATGAAAATTTAACCACCAATGTTATAAAAAAAATCGCTAAAGGATTAAATTTAGATATTGATGCTCTAACGCAGCAAGGAATAAAACTAGGTGTCCCCCAACCTGTCCCTCTATCCACCATCCAATTTAAAGAAGAAGTGTCCCTCAATACAAAAATTTTGTCCCCCAAAACTTCAAACCTTAAAGAAACCGAGACGGACCAAATTTTTATCCGCAAGCTTAGCTCATCCGTAGGCGCCGGCGAAAGCGTCGATATAAACGGCATAGAGATCTACGACACCGATGTATTGGTGCCTTTCTCTCGGATGCTTTTTAAGGTATGCCCTAAAAATACAAATAGAATCCGCTGCATGCCGGTAGAGGGCTACTCCATGGTGCCGATGCTTTACCCCGATAGCTGGGTGATTGTGGACGTCACGGCAAAATTTGAAGGAGACGGGCTATATATCGTCAACTACTGCGACCATTTTATGGTGAAGCTGCTACAAAAGAGCCCCGACGGCGTACTGCACATAAAAAGCGTTAATAAAGAATACGATAGCTACGAGATAGGACCGGATAGCGATTTGCAAGTATATATCGTCGGCAAGGTCCTACGTTGCGTAATATGAAATCAATATAAAAGGATAAATTTATGGATTTATATGAGGATTTACAGCGCCTGGGTGCTCGAATATCGAGCATCAAGGACTCCGTGCAAACCGAAGAGGCCACGAAACACTCGTTTGTGATGCCGTTTTTTCAAATTTTAGGCTACGATATATTTGACCCTAACGTCATAGTGCCTGAATTTACCGCGGACGTAGGCATAAAAAAGGGCGAAAAGGTAGATTACGCCATAATGTATGATGGCAAGCCGCTCATCATCGTAGAGGTCAAGAAGCACACCGAAGTGTTAGACAATCATTCAAGCCAACTCTATCGATATTTCGGCGTTACGGACGCTAAATTTGCATTGCTGACCAACGGCGTAGAGTATCGCTTTTACTCCGATATCAACAAGGAAAACAAGCTCGACGATAGCCCCTTTCTTATCGTAAATCTCGATGACCTCAATAAACGTGATGTAAAGGCCCTTGAACGTTTCACAAAAAGCGATTTAAATATCAGCTCGATACTGGAGATGGCGAATAAGCAGCGCCGCATACTTGAGATAAAAAAGATATTTGAGGAAGAAACCGCTAAACCTAGCGATGATTTGGCTAGAATGTTTGCCTGCAGAATACTTCCACAAGGAACGCGCATAACCGGAAGTGTGCTAGAGGACTTTAAGAGCTATACAAAAACCGCTCTGAGTGAGATAGTGACCGATCTTGCCTCAAAAAAGATAAATTCTGTACGTGCGGGCTTAACGGCAAATATCACGGACGAGGATGACGAAAGTAGTAATGATGAAGCCAAGATTGTAACTACACAAGATGAGCTGCAGGGCTTTTTTATCATCAAATCAATACTGGGCGAATATGTGGAGCTTGATAAAATTTATGCAAGGGATACTCAAAGCTATTTTGGAGTACTCTTTGACGACAATAACCGCAAATGGATAGCTAGATTGCACTTTAATACGGCGAAGAAATATATTGGCATTCACGAGATAGAAAAACAAGAGACTAGATATCCGCTCGAAAAGCTCGAAGATATTTATAAATTTAGAGATAATCTTATCGCCACGCTCAAAAGAGTGCAGGGCACAGAGAGCGCGGAATGATAAAATGCTTTTAATGCCCATTTAAACGGGTGTTAAAAGCGGTGTAAAATTTCGTAAGGTTTTTGTCAAAAAATTTAAATCGAATTTTGCCACTTTGATTTTGAATAAATTTGCTCCCAATCCCTATCCTTGGGCGACTATCTCAAATTTTTTCTCACTTTGACTTCTGACAAAACTTTACAAATAAACCAAATTGTAAGCAAGATAAATTTTAAGTAGGCATATTGTAAGAAAGTAAAATTTTAGATGAGATAAGTGGAATAAATCGATTTCAAATCACCGTAGAAGTTGGATGACAGTCCTAATTTAAAGCCCCATTTTTCCGGGATTTAAGATGCCTTTTGGATCGAAAGCCCTTTTGATTGTGCGAAATAGCTCCATCTCTGCTGCGCTAAAAGCTAGTGGCATAAATTCTGCTTTGCTTAGCCCGATGCCGTGCTCGCCGCTGAGCGTACCGCCAAGATTAACTGCAGCTTTGAAAATTTCGGTGATTGCGTCATGTCCGCGTCGCACCTGAGCTTCGTCCTTTTTGTCGGCGACCATGACGTTGGTGTGGACGTTGCCATCGCCCGTGTGCCCGAAGCAGGGCACGCGCACGCCGTATTTATCGCCGATGCGCGCGATACGGCGCAGTAGCTCGGGCAGCTGCGAGCGCGGGACGGTGATGTCCTCATTTAGCTTAAGCGTGCCGTAGATATTGATCGCCTGCGAGCAGTTGCGTCTCGCAAACCAAATGCCCGCACGCTCTTCTTCGCTTTCTGCGATGCGAAAGTCGCTCGCGCCGTTTTGAACGAAAATTTCTTTTATGAGTGCGAGCTCCTCCAAAAGCACTGCTTCTAAATTGCCGTCTGTTTCGCAGATCAAAATCGCGCCCGCGCCCTTCGGCAAGCCTTTATGAAATTTCTCCTCGACCGCGGCTATGCACAGCGCGTCTAAAAATTCCATCGCCACGGGCGTGATACCGGCTGCCATTGTCTTATACACGGCATTCATTGCTGCATCTACGCTAGGAAAAACGCCCATCGCGGTCTTTTTAAGCTTTGGCATCGGGATTAGTTTGAGCGTGATTTCGGTGATGATGGCAAGCGCGCCTTCGCTTGCGATTAAAATTCCTGCCACGTTGAAGCCTGCGACATCTTTTATAGTGCGTTTGCCCGCTCGGATCACCTCTCCATTAGGCAGTACCGCACGCAGTGCCATTACGTAGTCTTTGGTGATGCCGTATTTTGCGGCGCGCATGCCACCGGAGTTTTCGGCGACGTTGCCTCCTAGCGTGGAATAATCCTGGCTTGCGGGATCGGGCGGATAAAAAAGCCCGCGCGCTGCGGCTGCTTTTTGCAGATCGATATTTATGCAGCCGGGTTGGACTACGGCGAGTAGATTTTGCATGTCGATTTCTAGAATTTTATTCATATGTTTTTCAAATGCTAAAATCACTCCGCCGTTTGCGGCTAAAGATCCGCCCGTAAAGCCGCTACCTGCGCCTCTTGGAACTATGGGGATTAAATTTTCGTTGCAGAATTTTAAAATTTGACTGACATCGTCCTCACTTCGCGGGAAAAGCACGCCGTCCGGCAGACAGCGTCTTTTCGTCGCGTCGTAGCAGTATGCCGTGCGATGAGCCTCGTCAAAATAGGCGTTATCCGCGCCTAATAGATTTGTAAAAAACGCTCGCGCAGCGCTATTCATCGCCGTCTAAGCCCAGCAAATAGCGGTAGTGCTTGTCGTAATCGCTGATCGGGCCGTTAGTAAAGTCCCAAATGACGGTCTTTATCTCGCCCACGCGTGAGTAAAACGGCAGCTGATAATAAGCCACGCTGCCGCTAGCGAACGTGCGCAAAGGCTTGAAGCTGCCGCAGTCGGCAAATACGCCTTGTTTATCCATCGCGATAAAAATCAGTCCGGCGCTGTTTTGCGCGCAAATTTTACGAAAATCGTCTCGGCTGGGATTTGGCTTGTGGTTGTAGCTAAGATAGGCGCCGCCAAGATCTGGGTGGATAAAATTTATATTAGGGAAAGCCTTGATAACCTGCTCGTAAATTTCAGCGTTAGGCGCGACGATTATGGCGCGGTCATAGAGGAAATTTAAGATCACTTTATCGCCGCTTGAGGGTAAAATTTTAGGCAGTGGCAGTGCCTCTTGAGCTAACATATCAAAGACCTCAAATCGCACCTTTGCCTTGCCTGCGCTTTTTTGTGTCACGACGGCACGCGCGATGATGGAGCTTGCGCCGCTACCGAAATTATGCATCACCACTCCGCTGCTACCTACGGCAATCGTAGGGCTATCTGTGATCTCGCCCGAACCATCCGCTACGCTAAGTAGGGCGGTTTCGTATCGCGGCATGTTAAATTCCGCCCCTATCGCCGCGCTTAAAAATAGACCTAAAATAAGTAAAGCTTTTTTCAAAATTCTACTCCTGAATAAAATTTCGGCTAATTATACATAAAACTTTGAAATTAGCGATAAAATTCCGCGGTATTTACGAAATATAAGAGTTTTTTCGTTACAATCCCGCCTTAAAATAATATTTCAAAGCGGTTTTATATGACTAGAATTTTTATATTGCTTTTTCTGTGGATAGGCGTAGTTTTTGCGAATAACCCCAGCGTAGAGAAGTTTGCCTGGCCAGATGGCGTGAGTCTGCTGCAATTTATGGAAACCGCGGGCATCCCCGCATCTGTATATTACGACCTGGATAAAGAAGACCAAGAGCTTGCCGCTGAGGTGCGAGCGGGCGTGGAGTGTCAAATTTTGCGTGATCCAGCAGGTCGCGTCTCCCAGCTGTTAATCCCCGTCAGTGAGGAGCTTCAGATCCACATTTACCGCGATAAATTCGGCACTTTTAGATTCGTTTATACTCCGATAGTTTATGAGGAAAACAGCTACTCTTTAGGAATTCAGATCGAAAGCTCGCCCTATCAAGACATCATCAAAGCTACGGGCAATGCGGCTTTAGCGAATGAGTTTATGCTTGTTTTTAAAAATGAGGTAAATTTTAAAAAGCTGCAAAAGGGCGATCGGCTTGTGATCTTGTATGAGCAAAAAACGCGCCTTGGCAAGCCTTTTGGCGGAGTAAATATCACCGCAGGAATGATCGAGGAAAATAAAAAGCCCAAATCGCTATATTTTTTCGATGATAAATACTACGATCGAAGCGGTAAAAAGGTCGAATCTTTTCTACTTATCACGCCGCTTGTTTATACTAGAATTTCATCCTATTTTACCCCTAAAAGATTTCATCCGATTTTAAAGCGATATCGTGCGCATTTGGGCGTGGATTATGCAGCTCCCAAAGGCACTAGGGTAAATGCAGCAGGAGCGGGTAAGATTAGCTTCGTAGGGCGTAAAAACGGCTACGGCAACACCGTAGAGATCAACCACGGCGGCGGTATCAGCACGCTTTATGCGCATCTTAGCGGCTTTGCTAGCGGCACAAAAGCAGGCGTTAGTGTCAAGCAAGGTCAGTTAATCGCCTACGTAGGCTCGACCGGGCTTAGTTCGGGACCGCATCTGCACTTCGGACTTTATAAAAATAAGCAGGCTATAGATCCGCTCAAGGTAGTCAAGATTGAAAAAACTAACGTCATAAGCGCCGAAGAGCTTAAATTTAAAGCTCTCGTCAAAGATATGGACGCCAGAATGGCTGCGGCTAAAGACGGCTCGAAAAACCCTGCTAAATTTGAAAACTACGAGTCGCTTATCACGATAAATTAAGGCTGAAAATGGAAAATAAAGAGCAGCTGGACGACGTCGAGGAAGCCAAAGCGCTTCTTGATGCGCACTTGGACGATACGCTTGAGCATGAGCTGAGTGCCGCCGATCTTACGGAGCATTTAAAAACTCTAAAAAAGCACGACGAAGAAAAATACGTAGAATTCTTAAAAAAGCTAGATCCTGAGGATCTTGCCGATGCTGCGCTTGAGATGCCCGAGCATATGCTCGAAGATGTCATCGAAACTCTGCCTCACGAAAAGATCGTCAAAGCGATCGAGGAGCTCGAAAGCGACGATCAGGCAGAGCTTTTGCAAAACATCGGCGAAATCGACGAGGACAAGGCCGAGCAGATTTTCTATGGGCTTGACGAGGACGATCGTCACGATATTCTTACTATCTCCAAATATAGCGAAGATGAGGCGGGCGCGTATATGCAGACCGAGGTCTTTAGCGCGAGGCAGGATCAGACCCTGGGGCAGGCGGTCGAGATGCTACGCGTTATGCGCGAAAAGGATGAGATCGAGAATGTCTTTCAGCTCTTCGTGCTCGATAAAAAGGGGCATCTGCTTACTACCTTTTCGACGTCCGATCTGATTTTATATGATTTTTCGCTCACGCTGGAGCAAATTTCACGAAAATTCGGCGCCGAAAATAAAATCCACTTCGCCACCGATACCGATAAGATCGACGATGTGATCAAGGACTTTGAAGAATTCGATCTTAACGTCATCCCCGTTGTCGATGCTAACGGCGTGCTTATCGGGCGTATCACCGCCGATGATATCCACGATCTCATCCAGGAGCGCGCTACTGAGCAAATTTACAACCTCGCGGGCGTCGATGACGAAGCCGAAGACGACGAGACTACGATCTTTAAGGCGGGTCGCGCGCGCGCTGTGTGGCTAGCGGTAAATTTATGCACGGCGATCGTAAGCTCCACGATCATCGGACTTTTTGACGCCACTATCGAAAAGCTGGTCGCACTTGCCGTGCTTATGCCGATAGTTGCCTCCATGGGCGGCAATACCGGCACGCAGGCGCTTACCGTAACCGTGCGCCGCCTAGCCTTGGGCGAGATAGCATTTAAAGACAAAAAGCAGGTTCTCTTTCGCGAGATCACGATCGCTTTCATAAATGGTCTAATTTTTGCCACGCTAATGGGGCTGGTGGCGTATTTTTGGTTCGGCATTAAGCTTTTGGGGCTGGTGATTGCGATGTCGATGGTGCTAAATTTAACGCTAGCGGGGCTTTTCGGCGCCGTCATTCCGATCACGCTTAAAAAATTAAATATCGATCCCGCCGTCGGTAGCTCCGTGCTGCTTACTACGGTGACGGACATCGTGGGGTTTTTTAGCTTTTTAGGACTTGCGACATGGATACTACTATAAAAAATTTTAAAATTTCCGAGCTTAAAAGCTCCAATTTCGTTAAACCCTTTCGCTTAAGCTTCGAAATGGACGGCGTAGCGCGCGCGTGGGACTGCGTCAAAGTGCACGATAGCGTCTCGATTTTGCTCTACCATATGCAGCGCGACGCGCTTTTGCTCGTTAAGCAGTTTCGCCCCAGCGTGTGGTTTTATCAAGAGGAAAATTTAATAAATTCGCCCGAAAAGGGCTACACCTATGAGCTTTGCGCTGGCATTTTGGACAAGGGTATCAGCGAGGAGCAAACGGCGATCGAAGAGGTACTCGAAGAGACTGGCTATGCCGTGAAGGATCTGAAATTTATCACGAGCTACTACAGCGCCCTGGGCTTTGCGGCGAACCGTCAAATTTTATACTTCGCGCGTATCGACGAATCGATGAAGCTAGGTCGCGGCGGCGGCGTGGACGGCGAGAAGATCGAGCTTTTCTACCTGCCTGCGACCAAGGCGCGGGAGTTTATGTTTGACGAAAAGATCGTGCGCGCGCCAGGGCTGATCTTGGCATTTCAATGGTTTTTGAGCGAGTTTAAAGCTTAGCGGCGAGACGGAATTTCGCGTGCTGCTGCGCATTTTTGCGTCTCGGCTTTAAATTTAAAGGACGGCGATGAGGGTTTTACTTAGGCTGTGCGTTATCGCGGCGTGCCTTTATACGGCGATCGCGGCGGGACTTTATATCTTTCAGGAGCGGCTGATATTTTTGGGCGAGCCGTTAGATAAAAACTTCAAATTTAGCTTTGAAAATTCCGAATTTGCAGGACTTGTAAACGCTCCCGAGAGCGGCGCACATTTAGATATGCAGGCGTCCGTTACGCAAAATGACGCCTCTACAAACGGCGGCGCGGACGAAAACGCTTCGGCGGCGGGTGACGTAAAGGAAAACGGCGCCGCTGCGGGCGAGATCAAAAATAAAAGCGCTCAAACTAGCGGCGAGCAGGGCGTAGAAAACATCGTAGGAAACGGCGCTGCAGGCAATAACGCAAACGCCGCTTCAGTAAAATTTCAAGAGATCAATATCCCGTTTGGGGGCGGGTCTATAAACGGGCTGAAATTTAGCGCGGCAGAGCCTAAAGGCGCGATTTTGTTCTTTCACGGCAACTTCGGCGACGTGAGCGGCTGGGGCGCATACGGCGCGGATTTTGCGGCTTTGGGATATGATTTTTATATTTTCGACTACCCTGGCTACGGCAAATCGGACGGCAAAATTTCATCGCAGCAGCAGCTTTTGGCGAGCGCGGATGCGATGAGCCGTTACGTTTTGGCGCAGCATTCGCCCAAGAGGCTCGCGATGATAGGCTACTCGATCGGAAGCGGCATCGCGGCACAGCAGGCTGCGAAGTGGGATGCGGCGCAGCTGATTTTGCTCGCGCCATATTTTAGCTTCGAGCGGCTCGCGCACGAAAAGATCCCCTTTGTGCCGAAATTTTTGATCCGATATAAGATTCCGACCGCGGAATTTCTGCAAGCGGCGCGCAGCACGCAGATCACGCTCATCCACGGCGCCGCCGACGAGCTGATACCGGTGCACCACTCGTATGATCTTGCGGGATCTCTTAAGGCGGGCGATCTATTTTACGAAATAGCCGCCGCGCCGCATAATGGACTGCTGGCAATGCCAGGTATTTGGGAAATTTTAAAAGAGCGGCTGCGCTAATTTAACGGCGGCTCGGCGTAAAATTCCATGCAGAATTCGACCGCTAAATTTTAAAATTTTACGTAGAATTCCGCGCGGGCTAGGTCAGCGTAAAATTTC
The DNA here is from genome assembly GCF_938030145.1 of uncultured Campylobacter sp. Classification (GTDB taxonomy): domain Bacteria; phylum Campylobacterota; class Campylobacteria; order Campylobacterales; family Campylobacteraceae; genus Campylobacter_B. The sequence goes on along the minus strand of NZ_CALHGM010000018.1, from coordinate 49,367 downwards.
ATGAAATTTTATAGCGGCAAAGCACGGCGCCAAAATAAGGGCGCAATTTCAAATCAAAATTTATGCGCCGTTAGCTGCCAAATATAAAGCCGGTCTCGTTGGCGCTAAATTCTTTCTAGCGCGCACGTACCGTAAATTTAAAACTAAAATTTGCGCCAGGCCACGACGCTGTATGTTTTAGCCGCTATAAAATTCTGTGAAATTTTATCCCGCGGGCATTTATAAATTTCAAGAAATTTCAAGTCCAAATTTTATATTTGCGCGGAAGCGACGCCGTATGTTAGCCTTGTAGAATTCTGCCGCGTAGAATTTTACCTAGCGAAATTCTGTCTCGCAAAATTCTATCTCGTAGAATTTTAATTCGCTACGCTCAAATTTTATCCGCCGCTCTGAAATTTATACCGCCGCACCTAAATTTCTCCAGCCCGTCGCGCTTTACCGAAATTTATATTTAGTTGTTGTAAAATGCGTTTTTAAAAGGATTTTAGCGGGTTGTGATATGAGTATTTTGGAGCTTACGGAGTGCGTAGGCATCGCTTCGGCGGCGCTTAGCGGGTTTTTATTCGGCGTAAAGAAGGGCTGCGATTGGCTTGGGATCTTTATCGCGGCGTTTTTGACAGCGCTTGGCGGCGGGATCATGCGCGATACCTTGGTAAGCCGCGAGATCTACTCGTTTACGCACTATGCGCCCGTAACGATCGTGCTTGCGGTAAGCGCCGTAGCCATTTTTGCCAAACTTTACGAAAACCGCGATTTGGAGGGTAAATTTTTATTTATTCTAACCGATGCGATCGACGTCGTAAGCTTTTCGATCGTGGGAGCGATGGTCGCGCTAAGCTACAATCACAACGTTTTCGGCGTGGTGCTAATCGCATTTTGCAACGGCGTGGGCGGCGGTATTTTGCGCGACGTGTTGCTGAACGAAGTGCCGTGGTTTTTGCATACGGGGCTTTATGGCACGATAAGTATGGGCGTGGGCTTGATATATTTCGTGCTTGATGGATTGGGGCTTAGCGGCGTAGTTTCGGTGCTTATTTTGCTGGTTTTAGGGGTTGCGTTTCGCATGATGGCTTATTACAAATCTTGGCATCTGCCTAAAGTGGAGTATAAAAAATGAACTATTTGATGGATAATTTCGCGCGCGTAAACGTGGCGCTAGTAAGAGGCGAGGGCTCGATAGTCTATGACGAAGCGGGCAAGGACTACGTGGATTTCGGCGCAGGCATCGGCGTAAACTGTCTGGGGCACGCAAATGAAATCGTGCTGGAAGCGATCGGCACGCAAGCCGCGCAGATCATCCACGGCTCGAATATCTATAGAATTCTGCCCCAAGAAGCCCTGGCTCAAAAGGTTAGCGAGCTTTTGGGGTATCGCAGCTACGCGGTGTTTTGTAACTCTGGCGCGGAGGCGAACGAAGCGGCTATCAAAATGGCGCGCAAATACGGCACCGTAAATTTTCCTAATAAAAAATTTGAAATTCTAACTCTGCGAAATTCCTTCCACGGCCGCACGCTAGCGACGTTGCAAGCTACGGGGCAGGAGAAATTTCATCCCGAAATTTTTGCGCCCTATATGCCAGGATTTAAATTTTTCGACGATATCGAGGAGATCATCGCGCACATCGATGAAAACAGCGTCGCCGTGATGATCGAGCTTGTTCAGGGCGAGGGCGGTATCAAGCCTCTGGATAAGGCGAGCGTGCAAAGGCTGGCGGCGGTTTTGAAAGAGAAAAAGCTGCTTTTGATCACCGACGAGGTGCAGTGCGGCGTATATCGCACGGGCGAGTTTGCGACGTCGCAAATTTACGGCATCCGTCCCGACATCATCACCTTTGCCAAAGGGCTTGCGGGCGGCGTGCCGATCGGCGCGTGCGTGGCGCAGCAAAACATTTTCGCTCCGGGCGAGCACGGCAGCACCTTCGGCGGTAACTTTTTGGCGACCTCTACGGCGCTTGCGGTGCTTTCGCAGCTTCAGTTTTTAAAAGCGAGCGGTAAGCTTGATAAGACTATAAAAAGATTTATCAAAAAACTAGACGCCATCGCCGCAGACTATCCTAGCCTGATCGAAAAGCGCGTGGGGCTCGGTCTGATGCAAGGCCTCGTGCTGCGCGATGAAAAAAATCTGGGCGAGATCTTTAACAAAGCCCTGCAAAACGGACTTTTGATCCTAAAATCCGGCAAGCGCACCCTTAGATTTTTGCCTGCGCTAAATATCAAAAAACCGGAGATCAAAGAGGGCTTTGCGCGTCTACGCAAGAGCTTGGATGAGATAGTGCGGGCGTGAAATTTAGCGATTTTTTCGAGGGCTGGCTAAACGAGAGCTACTACGCAAATGCTGCTAAAATCGGCAAGAGCGGCGATTTTTACACTGCCGTAAGCATAGGGAGCTTCTTCGGTATCTGCATCGCGCGCGAAATTTTACGCCTAAGCGCGGATTTTTGCGCGACGCAAGAGTTAAGCTTAGACGCGGCGCCGAGCTCAAATAGGTCGCGGCAAAATCTTGCGGCGAGCGAGCTAAATTTAGACGCTGCGCCTGCAAAAAAGTCGCAAAATAGCGCCAAAATCGCTATCGTAGAGATCGGCTCGCACGACGGGCGGCTGCTTTGCGACATAGCGCAAGCTATCTTTACGCTGGGCGGCGCGGCGGCGCTTGATAAATTTAGCTTTGCGATTATCGAGCCGCACGAGCGCCTGCGCGAGCTGCAGCGGGCGAGCTTTGCGGAGAGCTTCGGCGACGAGATCGCGCTAAAGCATTTCACAAGCGCGCATGAGGCGAAATTTAAAGATGCGATCTTTGTGGCAAACGAGCTTTTCGACGCCTTTAAATGCGAGGCGGTGGACGGCGAAAATATGCTTTTTATCGAAAGCGGCGCGGCAAAATTTGCTCCCATAAAAGAACGTGAAATTTTAACCCTCGCGCGCAGATTCGGCATCTCGCGCGGCGAAATCCCGGTCGGATACTTTCGCTTCGCCCGCGAAATTTGCGCCAGCGCGCAGCGGTTTTATTTCATAGCCTTCGATTACGGACAGATGGGCGCTAGCGGCGATTTTAGCCTGCGGATCTACCGAAACCACGAGGTTTTTAGCTTCTTTGAGGTGCAAAGTTTAAGCGATTTTTACGGCAAGAGTGATCTTACCTACGACGTAAATTTTGAAATTTTGCGCGCAGCGTTTGAGGATGCGGGCGCCGTGACGGCGGATTTTAAAAGACAGATCGCGGCTCTCATAGACTTCGGCGCGGTCCAGCTTTTAGAGCTTTTTATGCAAAAAAGCGGCGAGAGGGGCTATCATAACGCGCTTTTGGAGTTCAATCACCTGCGCGCTGAGTTTGGCGAGAAGTTTAAGATGATAAAATTTAAAAAGGGGCTTTGATGAAAGCTTTTATCGATTGTGACTGCGAAATTTTGCAAAAGACGCTGGAGTTGTTTTTAAAAGGTCATGCTGCAAGTGCGCAGGATTGCGACTTTATGATAAGCGACGAGCCGCAAAGCTCGGCAAAACCGCTATTTTTGATCGGCGAGGACGGGGATTTGGCGCTGCCGTTTTCCAAGCAGATGTTGTTATCGAGGCTAGAGGATTTTCAAAGCTCGCTACGGGTGGATCTTAGTGGATACGACGCGGCGAGTGCGGAAGATGAAATTTGCGCGCTATTTGATGAGTTCAAGGCAAAAATCATCGAAATTTTAAGAAGGCAAAATGGCTAAATTTTCCAAATCCGGCGGCATGCTCTTTACGCAAATCTCAAGCGGCATTTATAGGGGCAAAAAGCTCGCTCTGCCCGCGTTTTCGAGTACGCGCAGCACAAAAAGCATCGTAAAAGGCTCGTTTTTCGATACGTGGCGAGCGCAGTTGCGCGGCGCGGCGTTTATCGAGTGCTTCGGCGGCAGCGGTGCGATGGCGCTTGAAGCGCTAAGCAACGGCGCAAAAAACATTTATGCGATCGAAAAGGACGTCGCCGCGCATAAGATAATGCGGAAAAATTTCGAGCTTTTCGGGCTCGGCGCAAATGCGATTTTGGGCGATTGCTTCGAGCGACTACCAGAAATTTTGCACGAGCTGCAAGCGAATGTGAACGGACACTCGGGCGCGAATTCGTTAAATTTAAGCGGCAAAAATTTCGAAAACCATGCCGACGACGGCACCTGCTGTAAAAATTCAAGCAGCGAAAAAGAGGGCTGTCGCAAAAGCTTTAGCGACGTAGAGCAGGGAGAGAACGGATACCGCGCCGCGCAAAACGTTGGAATGGAAGGCGGCACGCAAAGCGGCGTAAAAAATTTAGCTAAATGCGGCATGCGAAGCAGTGTGCCTGACAGCGCTCAAAATGGCGCGCAGAGCGGCGTAAATGATGATTACGCAGGAGTGGAGGGCTTTGGCGATTGTGCCCAGATTGGCGATTGTGCGGGTGCTTCTAGCATAAAATACCGCGTGAATTCGCTAGCCACGGACGCCGCAAGCTTTGGCGAAAAGGTTGACGCTAGCTCCGCTTCGAAATACGACGCTAGCGGCACCGAGACCGCTAATTGCAACTTAAATTTAAGCTCAAAATGCGGCGAGAGCTCTAATTTTGACGCAAATCGCGGTACGGGCTTAGGCGCGAGCTGTGAAGAGAAAGAAAGCTTAAATTTGAGCGAAAATTTTGACGCGGGTTGTGGAGAAAATTTACATTCAAGCATAAATTTAACCCACGATTCAAGAAAAAATTTCGCCGCTAATTCCCACGAAAATTTTGTCTGCAGTTTAGGTGAAAGTGCTGCCGCAAATGGTTTAAGCGAAAGCCCTGCTGAAAATTCTAGCGAAAGCCATACCGCAAATTCCAAAGAAAATTCCATCTCCGATCCCGCGCGCAGAGTGTTTGTATATCTAGACCCGCCGTTTGCGATCAGGCAGGGTTTTGGCGAGATTTACGAGCGCGTGTTGGCGCTGATAGCGCGCCTAGGCTCCGCGCAGTGTGAGCTGCTAATCGCGATCGAGCATATGAGCGAGCTTGAGCTGCCGCCGAAAATCGGCGATTTCACGCTGCTTAAATCGCGCAAATTCGGCGCTACGACGATGAGCTACTACGCAAAATGAAAAGCTTAAAGCAAATTTTAGATTATTACGCTGATTTAAAAAATTGCGACGTGGATCTTTTCGGCGCGCCCGATCCGCTGCAGGTCGCAAAGGGACATCGAAACGACGTCGTAGCGCTTATCTGCGCGCTGTTTGCTTACGGTAACGCGGCTCAAATTTTAAAATTCCTCCACTCGCTTGATTTTTCGCTTTTAGACGGGAGCGATGAGCGCATTGGCGCGGAGCTTGCGGGCAAAAAATATAGATTTCAAAGCCCGCGCGACGTCGCTGAAATTTTTATAACTTTAAAGCGGCTTAAAAATAGCCTTAGCATCGAGGAGAGCGTGCTTTGCGGCATGCAAAAAAGCGGACGGATCGAGGATGGGATAAATTTTTTAATCGGCGAGATTTACAAATTAAATCCTTATCGCAGCCCAGGATATGAGTTTTTTTTCGGGCGCGGCTTCGCGCAAAAGCCCACGTCGCCGTATAAGCGCTACAATCTTTTCCTGCGCTGGGCGGTGCGCGACAGCGACATCGATCTGGGGCTGTACAAAAAGATCGAAAAATCGCGCCTCCTCATCCCGCTCGATACCCATACGCATAAAGTTTCGCTTAAGCTTGGGCTGATCGATCGCAAGAGTTACGATTTTGAGGCGGTTTTACAGCTTACGCAAAGCTTAGGACGCTTCGATCCGAGTGACCCTATCAAATACGACTTCGCGCTGTATCGCCTCGGACAGAGCGGCGAGATAGATAAAATTTTACCTTCACTGCTTGATTAATTCTAGCTTTAATTGCACATACCGAATGGACCAAAACACTCAGAGAATAATCTATTCTTTTGAATTATATTTTCTCCTGGATAGATAATAATTTCGTGTCCTTGCTTTTGCCAGATTTGTCCATTTTTTGCGCTTATGGTAGATACATCTAAGTGAGCTGTTGAGCCATAGACTAAATATATTTTATCAAATATATCACTATAGCCTAGATAATGAAAAAACGGCGCAGCAAACGTGATTTTTTTGAATTCCGTTAGATTGCTATCTTGAGCGACACAATTGGATTTATTGGAGGGTTTGTAGCCGTTTTCAATGAGTTTTTTTTCTGCTATGCCGTTAGTAGAATTTAACTTTACGTAATGAACATAGCAGATTTCATCTAGACTATCTGCGGCATTTGGTTGAATTTTTCTACGATACAAAAGTAATCCATCCATATCTGCATTGTCTGTTAAAATATTCAATTCTTCAAAATTATTGCTCTTTACGTTCCAAAAATCATTATATGGTTTTAAATAAATTGACGCAATAATAAATGCTATTATTAATATGATGATTGCCCCTAAAATAGATACGCTTATGATGAAAATTTTTAAAATCAGATCTATGATTTTTTTGAAACTATTCATTTTTATCCTTATTTTTTACTATTATAGCATACGATTTGCTATTGCGATGTACGGCGGTTAAAATTTAAGTTCACCTTTTGTAAAATATTGGAAATTAAAAAGGGACAAAAATGGAGCTTGAGCTTTGGCAGTTTGCGGTGCTTTTTGCGGCGGCGTTTTTCGGCGGATTTATCGACTCGATCGCGGGCGGCGGTGGGTTGATTTCGCTGCCTGCGCTGCTTGCCGTGGGCATCCCGCCGCATGTAGCGATCGCTACAAATAGATTTCAAGGCAGCTTCGGAAGCTTCACCGCCGCTTTAAATTTCATCCGCAAGGGCTATGTCGATGCTGCGGAGATCTTGCGCGGCGTGATTTTTACGTTCATAGGCGGACTCGTCGGCGCTTATGTCCTGCTTCTAATCGATGCGAAATTCCTAAACTACCTCATTCCGATCCTGCTGCTGGCGCTTTTCTTTTATATGATTTTTTCGCCAAACCTAGGCGAAGCGCCCGCCAAACCCAAGATGTCAAAAAATAGCTTTTACGCGATTTTTGGGCTTGTTTTGGGCTTTTACGACGGGTTTTTCGGTCCCGGTACAGGCTCGTTTTGGACGTTTGCGCTCGTAGGAATTTTAGGGCTTTATATGAAAAAGGCGGTCGCGCACACGAAGGTTTTAAATTTCACCTCAAACATCGTCTCTTTGGGCGTTTTTATCATCGGTGGGCAAATTTTATGGCTCGTCGGAGCGGTGATGGCGGTCGGACAGATCGCGGGCAGCTTCGCAGGCTCAAGCTTGGTGATGCGATGCGACGTAAAATTCGTGCGCAAGATGCTTCTGTTCGTCGTTGCCGCGACGATTTTAAAGCTACTTTACGGACTGATCGCAAGCTGAATACAGGACTGATTGGCGGGCTGATCGCAAGTTAATTACAGACTGGTTGAGGGCCGATCATAGGCCAATCTAAAGTCAAAATCATAGAATTTTATACAGGATTTCGTATAAAATTTCGCGTAAAATTTTATGAACCCTCGCCGATATGTTTTGATGACGCTGATCTTACTGCCGCGGCAGTGCTGATTTTGCTGCTGCGGCGTCGATTTTGCCGCAGTATCGCACCAAACTTACTGCGACACTGCAAATTTTAATTGTAGTGTCGATTTTATCGTAGTGTTACGCTGATCTTGTCACGACTACGCTAATTTCCCGCTGCTGCGATGTTGATTCTGCTGCCGTTGCGTCGGAGACCTTGCTTGTTGCGAGGTCTTTGATTTTATTATTTCGATATCGCTGATTTTGCTCCGCTACATCGACAACTTCGTTGCCGCGCTTGCTACTGCGAGAATTTTAATTGCGTTGCGCGGTGCCGCACTGTTTTTTTATGACGGCGCTGTTTTTTCTGCTGTGATGGTAGCGATTTTGGCGCTGCGGTGTTGCTTTTACCACCCCGTCGCCCGTATCACTACCGTGGGCAGGCTCGGTTTTGCTGTCGCGACATTGATGGTCTTGATGGTGCAAGGATTTGATTTGCTGCCGCAACGATGCCGATGAAGTTTCGTCCATTCGCATCGGTTAAATTTAGCCACACTGCCCGTATCTATTTCGTCGTATCGCCATGCATTCATTCGGTGCCGCTGATAGAGTCGTTGTATTGCCGAGCGCGCGGCGTTATCGTGCCCGTGCTATGAAATTTTATATGTTTATGCCCACGAAATTTTAAAATACCCTCCATAGATCATTTCGCCATGCCGCCCGTACGTACTACCAAATCCACTCGCAGCGATTAAATTTAGCCGCACCGCTGTGCCTGCCGCTTCATTCTGCTATCATAGGCGAAATTTTGTCCATCTATGCCATTTAAATTTCACCGCATTACGGTGTTTGCATAAACGAAATTTAGCCGCCCCGCGCTTATTAATTTTACCGTGCCGCCGCTTTTTCGCCCATTAATTTTAGCTGCACCGTCGCGCCCGCTGCACCCACAACCTCGCTCGCAAAATTCCGCCACCTAAAGCAATGCTAAAATATTTTGCGATAAAATGGACGAAATTTTTCACAAAGGATTTTACTATGCAGATCATCTCGACTCCCGATGCGGCGCAGGCCATCGGACCGTACTCTCAGGCGATCAAAGCGGGCGGGCTCATCTTTACCTCGGGGCAGATCGCGCTTAAGCCGGACGGCAAGTTTGTCGCGGGCGGCGTGGAGGCGCAGACGAGGCAGGTTTTGCAAAACCTCGCCGCGATCTTGAAAGAAGCGGGCGCAACGCTGCAAGATGCCGTCAAAACTACGATTTTCCTAGCCGATATGGACGATTTTGCCGCGGTGAACGAGATATATGCGGCAGCGTTCGGTGAGCATAAGCCTGCTCGCAGTACGGTGCAGGTCGCCAAGCTCCCTAAGGGCGCGCTTGTGGAGATCGAAGTAATAGCGCTGGCTAAGTAGCGCTAAATTTAGATCGCAGGAATATTACCGTTCGTGTTTGCGGTTAAAATTTAGACGCGGGCTGCTGAAATTTTAAACGGCTCGCCTTGGTTTTGTAGCTGCGCGAGCTTTTAAATTTAGATTTTAAAAGCCGCGCCAAACGCCTGTGGGTTTATGTAAACAGCGCGTCTGGTGTGCTAAGGCGTTAAAATTTCTCACTCAAAATGGGATCAAAATGATAGAAAAGCTTATTCAAAAATCTAAAAATATCACGGCAGCGGGGCGCAGCGACATAAAGCCCGCATGGATTGCGCAGGCGCAGCGGAAGCTCGGTTTTGCGCTGCCTGCGAGCTACAAGCAGATGCTGCTAAGATATGCTAGCGTCAGCGCGGCGGGAACGGAGCTAAAAACGATCGCTCCGCCCGAGTTTGCGGAGGACGCCGACGCCGACATCTGCTACACGTATGAGGTAAATCTAAAAAATGGCCTATTTGCCGCGGACGAGCTCGTATTTTTGCAGCTCGAGGACGAGGAGTATTATTTTAAAATTTTGCCAGCAAATGGCATGGCAAGCGACATAGCAGATGGCTCGCCAAATACGGCGCGCGGCAAGACGGCGGAGAGAACGAGCAGCGAAGCTGCGGGCGCGACAACGAGCGAAGCGGCAGACGAGACGGCAGGTGGGGCGATGAATGAGATAGCAAGCGAGCGGGCAGGCGACGCACCGTGCGAATACAAGGTCTTCGTGCGCGACTACGCGGAGGGTGAGGATAGGCTTTTCGCAGACGATTTTTACGGGTTTTTGGAAAAATTTTAAGACGAAATTTAAGGCAAAATCAGGAGCGATAAATGGGACTGTTTGACATTTTTAAAAAGGATAAATTTGACGTTGACGTACGTTCGGACGGTGTTTTCATCGGCGGCGTAAACTGCGGGTTTGATCTAGCTAAATTTAATGAAGCCCTAGGTCAGCCGCGCGTGATCGATGACGGGGAGGGCAAAAGCCGCTATTTTTGGGATGAGGCGGGGATTTTCGCATTCGTGCGCGCGGGCGAGCTCGCAGAGCCGAAGCTTGCCGAGATAGTTTTGATGCTTGAGGTCGCAAAGGGCGTGCAGCACGAGGTTCCGCGCAAGCTCTACGGCGGCGCGTTCACGCTAGAGGGCAGACCGCCGCTTGAGGCCGTGCCAGAGCAGGAGCTACGCGGCGCATATATATTTTTGGAGCTTAGCCTGGGCAAATTCGAAGTATCGCTAGCTCTAGCCGAGACCGTGCAGGAGCGCATAGGCGCGATGGATTTTGCCGAGCGCTTCGCTAAGCGCGACACAGACGAGATCGCAGACATCGTGCGAGCTGCGAAAATGCCGATAGGGCGCGTTTGCATCAATCAAAAAGAGAAAAAGCTAAAGCGAAAGCCGAGCGATAAATTTAAGCTTCCGCGCGCTGCCGGCGAGACGCTAGCGTTTAAAAATTTCAATTTCAAAGTCGCCGTGATGAACGAGCTGATGTATGAAAAATCCCTGCTGGAGCCCAAATTTGACGTGTTTGAGTACTGCGAGGAGCGCGGCATCGATCCATATGCGGATTTTGGCGCCCTGCCGCAAGCTAAAAAGTGGTTTAAGGACTATCCGGTCCCCACAAATCTGGCGGAGCAGGTGAGCGAGCTCTATCTTGACGGCGGAAACGAAATTTACCTGCAAATCGCGCCTGATTGGGACGGCGAGGACGAGCTTTTCGATATCAAAAACATTGACGCCGCCGAGCTTGCACAATTCAAAAATCTTAAAAAAATCGAAACGAGTGGCATCGGCATATCCAAAAAGGCGCGAAAAGCTTGTGCGGATGCGGGGATCGAGGTAGTTGATTAAGTGCGTGAAAATGGACTTTGAGCCATACGGCGCGCGCTTTTAAAAAGCTGAAGTAGGCTTTTAAACTGCGGTCGCGCTCTTAAAAGGTTGTAATTGTTACCGCGCCGCAGAAAATTCCACGCAAAATTCTACTTATAGCGAGCGCTATGAATGAGCTTTGAAGGCGGTCGGCAAGGCTTTGGCGCTTAATTTGGCGCGCTAAAAGCTTAGGAGCTCGTTTGCAACATAAGAGCTGCGTCGCTGAATGCGCGAGATGAGTGCGTCGCGCGAGTAAATAATTTTCTTTTTGGCTTTTATGGAAAATTTACTGCGCAGCAAAAGGGTTAAATTTACCGCTTTTAAATTTTAAAATTTACAAAGAGCGGCGTACGCGGCTTTGAATGCGCGATTAAATTTAGACTTCATATAGATTAAATTCTAGGCGCGGTTAAATTTGCATTTTTAATTCCGTTTGTAGCTGTATCATGTCATAAAATAGGGCAAGAGAACAGAGCGCGATCAAGAGCAGATCAAATTAAAATTTCGTCTTTGGAATTTAGCCTAAATTTATGCTCGCACTTAAGAAGTGGTTTTTCGCGCTGATCCCGAAAGCCTAGAAGATGTTTTAAATGCTCAAGCAAAAAAGTATTTTGTAGGCTGGCTCGCAAGAAAGCGTTTTTTATAAGTTGATTGATGGGCTAGAAAGTGTTTTGAAAACTAGCACCAGCGGCTTAGAAAGTATTTTGAAATCCGCACCCAGAGTGTGTTTTAAAACTAATAGAGCGCGGCGCTACTTTGCTGTTTTAAAACGCCGCTTCGAGGCTAAATTTCATAGCCGCATAAAGCCGTCGTCGTAGCTGCCTTCTAGCTTGCGGCGCATATCCTCGCGCCATTTTGGCGTAAGCGTCGTAAGCCGGTTAAATTTTGCTAACAGCCCTTCATCGAGGCGATCGCCGTAAAATAGACGGTTGAGCTCCATCACGCTCATCATAGCGGGGTCGCGCTCTACGACGTAGATCTCGTCGCCCGCGCGGCACGAGCCCGCCTCCAGCACGCGGTAGTACCAGCCGGTAAGTCCGCTACGTGCGATCTCTGCCGTCATCTCCGCGTTGCCCCAGCGCATCGAGAGCTTGTAGCAGGGCTTGCGCGGCTGGCTTACTTGCAGTACCAGCGAGCCTATGCGGTGCACATCGCCGATGCAGACGTTTTGTTCGTGTAGTCCGCTGATCGTGAGGTTTTCGCCCATTGCGCCGTAGGCTAGATTTTTAAGTCCCAAAAATCTCTCCCACGCGGCGTAATTTTGCAGCGAGTTAGCAAAAATCGCCTTTTCCTCTCCGCCGTGATGCAGCGTGTCGGCTACCGCGTCGCCCTCGAACCCAAGCTCGTTCGCGCGCACTTCACTCATTCTAGCTTGCTTAAAAATCGCCGTCTCCCAGCGCCTTTTTAGAGGCTGCATGGCGCGCTCGTCGCCGTAAGCGCGCGGTTGCCCGGTCAGCAATGCCTTTAAAACGGGCATTTTTCGCTCCTTAAAATTTGCATCCGTTCTCCTTAGATCATAAAATTTTAGGCAAGAATTTTAGCTCGAAAAGAATTTTAAAATTCTAAATTTTGCGGCGATTTTGCGCTAAATTCCAAGTGCGGGCTTGAAATTTAGCGCGCGGCGTCATTTGTAGTCGTTCGCGTCGTAGCTTTTGCCGTCGTTAAAGTCGCTCAAAAGCCGCACGACGACGGGGCTAAGCAGGATGATCGCGATTAAGTTGGGGATCACCATCAGTCCGTTAAACATATCGGCTAGCCCCCAGACGAGGTCGATCTTTTGCACGCTTCCTATAAATACGAATGCGACGACTAAAATTTGCAAGAGCTTGACGAATTTTGCGCCCAAGAGGTATCGCACGTTGATCTCGGCGAAGTAATACCAGCCCAAAATCGTGGTAAATGCGAAGAAAAACAGGCAGATCGCCACGAAGCCGTAGCCGCCGCTGCGACCCAAAATTTGCGATGCGAAGGCTTCTTGCACCAGTGAGATACCCGAAAATACCGCCTTGCCGTTTTCGAAGGCGACTACGTCAGTGCTAAGCACGACAAAAACGGTGATATTAAGCACGATGAATGTATCGACGAAAACGCCCATTATGCCGAGCACGGCTTGATCTACGGGGTGTTTGACGTTCGCCGCGGCGTGTGCGTGCGGCGTCGAGCCCATGCCCGCTTCGTTTGAAAAGAGTCCGCGCGCGATGCCGTATCTCATCGCAGTGGCGATCGTAGCGCCCGTAGCGCCGCCCCAGGCAGCGGATGGATCAAACGCGGCTTTGAATATCAGCGCGATGACAGATGGAATTTTATCGAAATTTGAGCCGATGATGACGAGACCGACGAGCACGTAGCAGATCGCCATTATAGGCACGACCTTTTCGGCTACGCGCGCGATCGCTTTGACGCCGCCGAAAAAGATGACGCAGCAGATGAGCGCCAATGCTGCGCCGCTCACCCACTTCGGGATTCCAAATGCACTGCTAAAGCCGTCTGAGATGGAGTTTGCCTGCACCATATTGCCCATGAAGCCCAAAGCAAAGATGATAGCTAGCGCAAAAAACGCCGCTAAAGGCTTAGCAAAGGGGCTTTTGAGTCCGCGGCTGATGTAAAACGCGGGTCCTCCGATCATATGTCCGCTATCATCCTTGGTGCGGTAAATTTGAGCCAGGCAGATCTCTGCGAAATTCGTCGCCATGCCCAAAAACGCCGCGCACCACATCCAAAATATCGCGCCCGGTCCGCCCATGACTAACGCGGTGCTGGCGCCTACCAGGTTGCCCGTACCGACCTGTGCCGCGATCGCCGTGGCGACGGCTTGGAACGAGCTCATGCCGCTTTTGCCTGCAGCTTCGCCGTGCAGGGAGAAGTTGCCGAAAAGCTTGCGCGCGCCCATTTTAAATTTAAAAATCTGCACCAGGTGCAAGCGCGCTGTAAAATACGCGCCGGTGCCGCAAAGTAGGGCGATTAGAAAGTACGGACCCCACAAAAAGGAGTTGATTGCGTCAATTGTGGCGGTGAGTTTGTCGAGAAAATTTTGCATGATCTTTTCCGTGAATTTAAGATGCGAAAATATATTTTAAAAACTCTTAAATTCCTATAAATCGAGGTAAATTTAAGCGAAATTTTAAAGCGTTTTTTATAATTTTACTCAAGCATTAAGTAAAGCGGTATATGCCGTTTGCTCTGCATGCCAGCTTGCCAGATAAGCAGCTTAGAATTCGCGCCTTAGCTGTCGAAATTTGCAAAGCAATCAACTGAAATTTTAAGCCTTATTATTCATCACCGCCGATTTTGAAAACGAACATCTTGCAAGCGTTACAAAAGGCAGGGATCAGGCTAAAGAGGCGTGCTTTGAGGCTCCAGTGCTCGCGATACATTTTCATCATCGCGACCTCTTTTATGAAGCGGATACGCTCAGGCTCCCAGCTCTGCACCTCTGCACCGCCGCTGATGCCCATTTTAAAGGGCGCGTTTTGCATGTGCCGCATCGCGTCGTGGCGCTTGGAGTCGAATTTTTTAACCGAAAAATCGCTCATAAAGTCGCTCAGCACGTAGCCGCGGAATTTTTGCGCAAGCGCGATAAAAAATTTTTTAAATTCCTCCTTTTCAAAATACATACTCACACCCTCTAAAATGAAGATGTAGCCCGCGTTGCCGTGCTTTGCGACCAGCTCGTTCATCCACGAGGAATCTAGCATCGAGCGGGGCAGACTGAAGTTATTCTTTGTTTTGGGCAACAGCTCGTCGCGTGTGGCGATGACGTCGGGCAGATCGAGGTCGTAAAATAGGGCACTCGGTAGGGCGTGCTGGAGCCTAAGCGGGCGGGTGTCGAGCCCGGCACCGAGCTGCACGATGATAGGGCGGTCGAATTCCGTCGCGAGCCGCAGCGTCTCGTCGTCGAAAAATTTCGCTCGGATCACCGTGCCTGTTTTGCTAAGGCGCGCGTCGTTAAATTTCGCAAAATCATAATCGATCTGCTCTACGACGGCGCTTGAAAAGGGATCGTTTAGGATCGGATCCGCGTCTTTGAAATCCAAATGGCGCATATAGACGTTGATTAGTAGCGTCTCGGAAACGTTATCTTTAAAATTTAACTTTTGCATGAAGTGCCTTTCTTGCGGTATCGTTGCGAGCAAAATACCGCTTATTTTTAATATGCATTATTATATCCTTGCTAAATAAAATTTCAATAAAATGATATGAATTTTTATTTAGAGACAGAATTTTAAATTCGCGCCGCGGGTTTTGGCTATAATATTGCCGTGTAAAGCTTCAATAAATTTTTGAAATTTTACGCGATGCAAAGCGCGGGCAAAATTTAGAATTTTAAAAGCTATAAAATTTATTAGCTTAGGCGACCTAGATGCGCAGCCATAGTACGGATAGTAAATTTCATCCGCACAGCTTTATCTTTGTCTAAATATTTCATTGTATAATTCTTAGCTTTTGGAGGTTATATGGAAAAATCGCGGCTAGGACTACTGCAAACCGAGGCTATCGCCACGCTTAGCGACGAGGAGCTTGCAATGTTCGAGCACCAAGTCATCAAAAAAGGCTATGTTTTTTACAGCGAGGCGCCTAAAGTTTTTATTTTTAAAAGCGGACAGGCGAAGCTTTCGTTTTTTGAAGACGGCGAGGAATTCATCATCAACTACCTAAATAAGGACAATATTACCATTCTTAATGAAATTTGCGCGCTTGAGTTTTTAGAGGACAGCGAGATTTACACGATCGATGCGAGCGGACTAGGGGAGATCTTGGCAAATCGCAGCTTTTGCGAGGCATATATAAAAATTTTAACAGAGATAATTCTGCTGCAGCGCAAGATCACACGCTCCATACTTTTTGAAAATGCAAAAGGGCGCATAGCGAGCTTTTTGATCGAGCTTGCAAACGAGCAGAATTTTCATCAAAACGGCTACAAATACGTCTTTTTGCCCTTTTCGCTAAAGGTGCTTTCATCCTTCGTGGGGCTCAAGCGCCAAAGCGCGAGTACCGCGTTTAACGAGCTTGTAAAAGATAACGTAATTCAAAAAATTAGTCAGCACGAGTTTTTGATCCTGGACTACGACAGGTTGCTTAGCTACTGTGTTTAGGCGCGGACTAGAGTTTTGAGAGCATTGTGCGGCTTACGTTACGGCTTAAGCGCGAAATTTTGTCTAAAGTCAAGGCACAGGATTTTACCTAGATTTACAGCGTAAAATTTTTATCAAGAGCTTGGTTTTGGAATTTCATCCCGAATTTCGCTTAGGATTTCGTCTAAAATTTTGGATCGAACGAAATTTTATGTATGAGAATTTTTAAAATTTAAGAAATTAAAAATGCGCGGCAAAGTGCCGCGCCGTATTTTGTTTATATCGTGCTGAAGCGCGATAGATTAGTCTTTCTTTTTCATATCGTATTTATTTACCATAAATCCAACCAAGCCTACGAAAAATAGACCGCCGCAGATGTTGCCTAGCGTAACCGGGATCATATTTTTAACGATGAAATTTCCCCAGTTTATTGAATCTATTTGAGCCGCCGTTACGCCGTGAAGCGAGCTTGCAAGAGCGTTTACATCGCCACCTGCAGCCGCAAGGTAGTGGCCTTTAGCGATGATGCCTTCAGTTAGGATAAACATATTTGCCACGCAGTGTTCCATCGAGCAAGCTACGAATGCGCCGATCATCCACATAATTGCAAAGAATTTACCCGATAGATTACTCTCGCTGGTCGCAGTCCAGATAGACATACATACAAACACGTTACAAAAAATTCCGCGGATGAATAGCTCATGAAAAGGTGCGTTTATTTTGCCTGCTGCTGCAGGAATGAAGTGCTGCAAGATGTAGCCATCATATTTAAGCGGAAGTCCTGAGTAATAATACATATACGCGATTAACGCGCCACCTACAAAGTTAAAGCACCAAACGATAGCCCAATAGCCGATAGTTTTACCTAGCGGTAATTTGCCATCGGCGGCAGGTACGCCCGTTAAAACTGAGCTGGTAAATAGATGCCCACCGTAAAAAACCACCATCATCAGACCGCAGCTAAAGGTAATACCGCCGATGAAATTCGATAAGCCAATAGATTGCTTTTCGGCCATTCCGACGGTCGAGTGAGCCCAAAAAATATCGCCCATAGCGATTGCAGCGCCCGCCATTATAGCTAGAAAAATTATGCTAATTAGCGGGGTATGCGCCTTGTGTTGCATCGAACTAGACACCGCTTGCGCGGTTTCTGCAGGATTTAACATTTACTCCTCCTCATTTAAATTTGAATCAATTTCTAAGATACGCTCATAAGCTTTTTTCGCGCTTTTTTTTGCGCTCTCGCTTAACCCTTCTTTAAAATCAAGGACATTATCGAGCAGCACGCTTATGCCCAAAAACAATGTCTTTGGGCAAATTTTGCGCAAATAGCTTAGAAGCACCGGCGTAGGTAGGTTATGCGTCGAGTAGATATAGTCGCGATCGTTGCTGAGGTCGAAAAATTCTATCTTATCCTCATCAAAGCCGCTCATCGCATCTACTACGATCAGAATTTCAGGGGCGAATTCCCTAAGTGCTGCAAATTCGTTTTCGGGCACATCCTGCCCATAAAAAACGCGCCAGTCTTTTAGATTCGCCTCGACTATTCGCCCTGTTTCATTGCCCACGTCGTCGTCGCCGCGAAGGGGATTGCCGATACAAAGCAACGCCTTTCGCATCAAAAATCCTTCCTTAGCACGAAGTATCCTTCGCGCATATTTTTTAGCAGATCTTTAAGCTCACATTCGCAAAGCTGAGGGATTAGCTTGGCTGCGTGCTCGGCAAAAATTTCAATCTCGAAATACTTGCTTAGGTTACCGATCTTAAATTTAACGTAGTCGCCCGAGTTTTCGACGATGCGTTTAAATTCTTCATCGTCTATCTCAAGTACCTTTTCGCTAAAATCTATCGTACCTACGCCGTGACCGACGCAGGTGGAAAAAACCTTGATATCCTTTAGTTCTTTGGGTAAATTTTCGTTTTCGTCCATATGCCGCTTTGTAAGCTTAAAAACCTCAATCATCGTTTGCTCCAGACCTCTTTTTGCGGATCGATCTTAAATTCCTCCGTAGCGCGGGCGTATTTTAGATATACGTCGTTGTGTAATAGCGCCATGCACTCCGCGTATCTAGGATCCTCTTCGGTGTGGATAGCGTTAAGTAGAGCCTCGCGAGAAGCTTTTGGATCGTGAACGTCAGATGAGGTTTTGATCGCATCCATATATTTTGCAAATAAAACTCTTCCGAAAATATAGCTCATCAGCCTCTTAGCTTCAGCTTGCAGATCGCGCTCGAATAAAATATCGCCGATAACTGAACTCTTAACCGGTGGCGGAAGAGTGCTATCTTGCTCATAGCTCTTCTTTTGAAGCTTTTGATCGATGATGCCAAGCGCCATGCCAAGACCATAGATGATGCTAGCAGGATGTGGAGGGCAGCCTGGGATATAAACATCTACCGGTACAATCTTATCGATACCGCTCCATACGCTATATGCGTCGTGAAAAATTCCACCAGTACTTCCGCAGGCTCCAAGAGCTACTACGATCTTTGGATCAGGTGCAGCCTCATAAGCGCGAAGCAGTGGATAATACATCTGTCGAGTAACCGGACCGGTGCAGACTAAGATATCTGCGTGGCGAGGGTTAGCTACGAGTTTAAATCCGAAGCGCTCCGGATCCCACATCGGCGTGATAGAAGCAAAAATTTCAATTTCACAGCCGTTGCAACTTCCGCAGTCGATACGATAAACGCTGAAGCTTCGTTTGATATTTTTCAAAAGCTCCAATTTTGCGGTTAGATCGTTTGCATTTTTAATATTTTCGGGGACTTGATACAAACTCATTTTATTGCCTCCTCTATACCTTTGGTCACTCTTTCGACCGCTTGAGCTTTTTTGCATTCAGGGCAGATATAGAGGTACTTTTTAGCCTCTTCTAATCTGCCTGGGAGCAAATTTGCAGTACTTAACTTTTCTAGCGTGTAATTGATGAGCCTTTTTGGGGTCATCGGCTTGCCGCAGCAGCTGCATTTCTCCATCTCAAGCTCGCCGTGTTGGATAAGCGCGCTTTTATCAAATTTTACCGCTAGCTCAAAGCTATTGCCTAGCCTTACTGCTCCCGTAGGGCATACCTCGTCGCAGCGACCGCAAAATATGCAGCGTCCGCAATCAAATTCCCAAATTAGTTTAGTTTGGGCTTCATTCATCTTAAGCTCAATCGCATTGGATGGGCAGGCGATACCGCATGCAGCACAGCCTATGCAAAGCTCGTAGGTGTATTCAGGCTGCCCGCGAAAATTCTCGGGCACGATGTATGGCTCAAACGGATAAGCATAGGTCGCCTTACCATATTTTTCGGTAATGTCGAATAATTTCATCATCTTAAATCCTTTTTGCTAACCTTGCCGTCTTGGCAAAATTTCTTAAGGTCTTTTTCGGTTAGAATTTTACTCTTTCCGCTATTAATATCGACTAAAGTTACGCGCTCGGTGCATGAGTAGCACGGATCCATCGAGCATACGATTAGCGCCGCATCGGAGATGTTATTTCCGCGGAATTGAAATCGCAAGCTCGGCCAGTTGTTATACGTAGCGGCGCGACATCTCCAGCGGTAAACCTTCTGCGCGTTTCCTTGCATGATCCAGTGGACGTTTTCGCCGCGTGGCGCTTCGTCGTGACCCAAAGCGTAGTTTTCCGGTCTGATCATAGTCTGTGGATCGATCATTATCGGAGTTTGCGGCATTTGATGCAAGCACTGCCTGATAATGTGGATCGATTGTTTAAGCTCTTTATATCTTACGACTTCGCGGCTAAATACATCGCCACCGTGCTCTACGGCTACTTCGAATTCTATCTTATTGAAGAAATCATAAGGGTGATCGTAGCGGTTGTCGCGTTTAAAACCGGAAGCTCTCATATTCGGGCCTACCGGGCTAAAATCACGCGCCACTTTGCGATCTAATACGCCCACACCTTTCCAGCGACCGATTTGGCGTTTATCCTCCATAACGGCGTCCCAAATTTCAGAAATTTGAACGTCGAGCTTGTTGATGATCTCGATGCTCTTGCGGATTTCGTTATCGGTCATATCGCGGCGAAGACCGCCCATAATGACGTTGCCGTAAGTTTTGCGACCGCCGGTTACGAGCTGGGCTAGCTCCATGGAGTATTCGCGCACCCTAAAGATATGCATGAAAGCGTTGTAGTTGCCCGTTACCTCGCAGGCTAGACCGATATTTAAAAGATGGCTGTGAAGGCGTTCGATCTCAAGGCAGATGACGCGGATGGCTTGCGCACGAAGCGGAATTTCAAGCTTGATGGCTTTCTCTGCTGCTTCAATACACGCAATCGCGTGAGCGTAGCCGCAAATTCCGCAGACACGCTCTGCTAAGTAGCCCATTTGATCGTAATTCATTCGGTTTTCAGCTAGCTTCTCCATACCGCGGTGCTGATAAAACAAGCGGTAGTCTGCATCGATAATCTCATCGCCGTCGCAAAATAGTCTGAAGTGTCCCGGCTCGTCACTAGTTACGTGAAGAGGTCCAAGTGGAACATCTACTACGCCGTCGCCGCTAGGAAATAAAAACTCTGCATTAGGCTCGTCTTTATGATCTACAGGATCGGGTCTATAGCGGTAGTCCATTGCGTCTTTGCGAAGTGGATGAAGCCCATCTGGCCAATCGTCGCTTAGCACCAAGCGGCGTTTATCAGGCAAGCCTTCGGCGATTAAACCAAACATATCGAAGGCTTCTCTTTCGTACCATACGCAAGCAGGCACTAAAGGAGTAACCGACGGGAATGTCGGATCCGATCCTGGAATTAGCGTCCTAACGGTGATGAAGCATTTATCCTCTGCGGCGAAATCCTCCGCTTCGGTCATCTTTCCACCTTCCATAGATATCGCATAGTAAAGCGCGAAATTTCCGTTTAGCTCGCGCTCATCGTTAGGGATCATCGTGCTGATAAAACCGCCGATGTCATAATATAGCGTCTTAACCGCAAGCGGTAGATCATTTCTATCCACTAAAACGGTGATTTGATCCTCGGCTTGGCGGGTAACTTCTAAGACCTTGACTTTAGTCTTTAAAATTTCTATAAATTTATCGCCTCTCATTTTTAACCTCTCATCATTATTCTAACGCCGTTTTCGACGAGCATCCAAAAATCACCTACGTGCCATACGCCGAAAATTATCACTAAAGCGCAAAGCAAGATTAGCGGTAAATTTTCAAACAAGCTCATCTCTTTAGCATAAACCACTTCACCTTTAGGCGTACCGAAGCTCGCAAGATTAAAGTGCGCGAAGTCTGCGATGAAAATAATTACGAGCGCGATCGCAAATAATGCTACGGCTATGTATTGACCGCTGGCTATCGCGCCTTTGAAAACGTTAAATTCGCTTACGAATATCGCAAACGCAGGAACACCTACGAGCGAGCAGACCGCAGCACCAAACATTATCGTAGTAAGCGGAGCGATTTTTACCATACCGCCCATTCTAGACATATCTTTGTGACCATAAATTCTAGCGATATTACCGGTAGAGCAGAATGCAAGAGCCTTGGTAAAGCTGTGAGCCAAGCAGTGAAAGATCGCGGCAAGCAAGCCGAAATATCCGCCGATACCTAGCGCAAATGCAATAACACCCATATGAACGACCGAGTGGTAAGCAAACATCCTTTTTACGTCGTGTTGACGAACGAGGAAAATTCCTGCTATAAATAGCGTGATCGTACCGGAAATTAACATCACGGATTGAACGAAGTCAAAGCCTACAGCTTGAGCTGTGATAGCGTAATATCTAAATATCGCTAGCATCGCACATTTTAAAAGCACACCCGAAAGTAGTGCCGAAATCGGAGCCGGACCTTCTGCGTGAACGTCAGGAAGCCAAGTGTGAGTAGGAGCAAGTCCTGCTTTGGTTCCAAAGCCGATTAGAGCGAATATAAAGATAAGCTTAGCGGCATCGCCGTTTAAATTTTTGGCATTATCCATAATGCTCGTCCAAAGCATCGAAGCCTCGCCGTCGCCTGTGATTTTGAATGTAGCCGCATATAGTAAAACGGTCGCATAAAGCGCAAACGCTAAGCCGATCGAGCAGATAACTATATATTTGTAACCGCTCTCGGTAGATTTTTTGTCTTTATGAATAGCGACTAAAAATACCGATGCTAACGTAGTAGCCTCTACTGCAGCCCACATAAACGCGACGTTGTTACAGATCACGCTAAGCGTCATCGTAAAAACGAAAACATGGCAGAGCGCGTAGTATTTTCTAAGGTCGCTAAGATCTAAATGACCGCCCTGTATCTCCCATTTCATATAGGTGGTGGAGTATAAATTTACCAAAAAGCCCGTTACGGCGATTAGCACTAAAAATACGCAACCTAGGCTATCTAGGAATAGGAATTTATCGTATGCGTAAAACGCCTCGGCATTGCCGCTTAGAAGCTTGTCTACATTACAGAGTAGCCCTGCAGATGTAACTGCAGAAATCAAAACGTGTAGCGTGCTTAGGAGCTTGAAATTCTTAGGGCATAAGAATAATATCAGCGCTCCGAGCAACGGAAAAATTAATATAAAAGCTAAACTATTCATCATTAACCCCTTAAATTCGAAGCTTTAGACGTATCAAGTCCGTCATAAGCTTTGTAAAATCTAACTGCCAAAACGCTCATAATAATAACCGCAAAGATTGCATCGGTTAAAATTCCAAGCTCGACTAGCTCGTGAGAGTTATAAGCCATAAGCGCAAGGCTTAGGTGGATGCCGTTTTCAAATAGGCAGTAGGCTAGAATTTGCTTGATGAAAGAATTTCTTAGCATGAAGCCAAAAATTCCCATCATAAATACGGTTACCGCCGCTATTAGAACGATTCTTTCTTGAATAAGAGAGAATTTAAGCAAGATCGGATTGATTGTCATCGCAATCGCTAGCGAAAATCCCATCGCAATAACGGGGCTTACGAAAAAGCCGCCTACCGGCTCATCCTCGCTGATCACATCCAGCTTTTTAACTAGCCAAAATAAAATTCCCGGCACGAAAATGACCTTCGTAAAAAACGCCACTATCGCCCAAATTCTAAGCTGCGGTGCATTGAAGTTAGAATACAGCATAAAAAATATGCTTACCAAAAGTAGCGTCTGAATCGCGTAAATTCCGATCGAAAGTTTTAAATTTCTAAGTCCGAATACTGCAAGTGACGTTACGATCATACAAATTGCTAAAATATCGATACTATTCATCTTAAAATCCTACTACGTAAAGCGTTAATGCCGCAAAAGCAATGGCAAGAGCACCGCATGAAATTTTGCGCATGCTCGAAGTCATTCTAAAGCGCGGTCCAAAGTTGTCGATGAAAACGGCTGCTACGTAAAATACGCCGGTTTTTAGCACAAAGATTATGATCGCTAAAAGCGGATTGCTAAAATTCCACGGCTCAAATATCGTTAGGAATAATCCGATCATCGCAAATTGCTTCAAAATAAGCGCCGCTTGCACTAAGCCGAGATCGCTGCCTGCGTATTCGCCAAGTAGACCTTCTTGAAGCTCTTGCTCGGCTTCGGCAAGATCAAATGGCTTTCTGCCAGTCTCGACATACATACACCATAAAAACGCAATCGAAGCGACAGCAAAGCTTGGAATTTGATAGCCGATCTGACCGCTGCGTACCATCTGCTGGATCTCAACTAAATTTGAAGTTCCCGCAGCCATCATTACTACGATTAGGCACATTATCATCACAGGTTCGACAAAAACGGCAAGCATCTGCTCGCGTCCACCGCCGGTTGCCGCAAAAGGGTTACCGCTATCTAGCGATGCCGCACCGAATACGAAGCGCAAAAGCGCGCCTAGATATAGGATAACGAAAATATCCGAATACGCTCCGAAAAGGGTATCTTTGCTGTATGTAATAGGAATAGCCGCCAAAATCGCCGCCGAAGTAGCGAAAAGGAAAAACGGCGCCCATCTAAATACCCAGTGGCTGCACGCAGGAACGGTTCTGCCGCGCTTAAAAAGCTTAATAATATCGCGGTAAGTCTGGAAAAAATCGCTTCCTTGTTTCGACTGAAGCTTGGCTCGAAGTTTTCTAGCCATACCGTCGAAGAGTGGAGCGACTAGGACGATAACCGCGACTTGAAATATCATTAAAAATATAGTTTGTATAGTCTGCATCTCAAACCTCCTAGATCAAGAAATATCCGACGCCCAGTATCGCGCAAAGATAGATTAGGATGTAAAGCGTATATAAATTTGCATAGCCGCTTTGAATAATTCCTATCTTATCGGCGATCTTCTTACTCCAATCGATTACCGGTTGATAAATCATTGTCCACCAAATGTCTTGTGGGTGGTTGTGATACTCGATCGGTCCGAAGTAGCTGTTTTGCTCTATTCTGCGTTTATGACCTCTAAATAACCAGTCCATAATCTTTCTTAAATCGCCGGTAAAAGGACCGCCGGTCATCTGCATGCGAGGGCTATATTTAAAGCCGCATGCCCAAGGATCGGTTTCACGAGGTTTGTCGCGATTTGCTTTCATAACTGCTAGGATGATAAACGGAAGCAGCATTGTAGAGCACAAAATCACTGCAATAAGAGGAGTTGAGACGATACTTCCCAAAGGCGAAGTGATTGACGAAGCGCCTAGGCTTGCAACATACCCGCTATTGGAAGTGATAGAATTTACCGCCTGCATGATGTAATCGACTATGAAGTGTGCGCCTACACCAAATCCCACGCAGCCTATCATCAGTATGATCATTCCTAAAACCATCCCAAGAGGACTTTCTTTTGCATTTTCCCAAATTTTTTCATCTCTCGGGGTTCCTGCAAAGATTACCGCATAAAGCTTAAGGTGCATACCGACCAAAACGCCGGTAAGTGCAAGAGCGACTACTGCTAGCGAGAAAGCGTATCTGATGAAAATTCCGCTTTCCTTAGCGCCTTGAAGCATTCCTTGATAGGTAAACCACTCTGAAACGAAGCCGTTTACCGGAGGAAGCGCTGCGATACCCATGATACCGATAAACATACCGATAGCGGTTAGAGGCATTTTTTTAGCTAGCCCTCCTAGCACGTCCATATTTTGCGTATGAGTAGCGTGGATTACAGAGCCCGCGCATAAGAATAGCAAGCCTTTGAATATCGCGTGGTTTACTACGTGGTAGCAGCCTGCTAAAAATCCGACTGCGGCTAGCGTTACATTGCCTGCTGCGACGCCGTAAATTCCGGTGCCAAGACCCAGCAAGATAATGCCGATATTTTCAACCGAGTGGTACGCAAGAAGTGCTTTAAAGTCGTGCTGGCACAACGCGTATAAAACGCCAAAAAGCGAGCTGGCTGCTCCTAGGATCAAAACTGCAAGCCCAAAATAAATGCTTAGTGGCAAAAATAGCGTAAATTTAACAAGCGTAAAGAGCGCTACTTTAATCATAACGCCGCTCATTAGCGCGGAGACGTTTGACGGAGCCGCAGGGTGAGCTTGCGGTAGCCAAACGTGAAAAGGCCACATTCCCGCTTTTGAGCCGAAGCCGACCAAAAATAGCACGAAAGCAGCCACGGAAGCGCCCATCGGCATATTTACTTTTCCCCACTCCGCAAATTCGAAGCTTCCTGCGTAGTTTGCAATGATGAGTAATCCACAGGTTATACAAAATGCACCGATCTGCGCTATACCTAGATATACCATAACAGCTTTGAGCGTGCCTTTGCCATCGTTTACTATGATTAGAAATGACGAGATTAGCGTCATAAGCTCCCATAAAACAGCGAAGCAAAATACATTATCCGCACTGATGACTAAAAGCATAGATAAGATGAAGGTATTAAATAAACATGCAAAAACGCCGATATTTGCCTTTCCGATATATTCCTCAGCATAGCTCATACCGTAAACGCTGCTTGCAAAGCCTATAAAAACGACTACGAAGCTGAAGAAATTTCCAAGCGGACTTAAAGCAAATTTTGGCGCATATAAGAAAGTGCCGCCCAAAACGAAGCTATCGCTTACGCCCATATTGGCTACGAAATGACACATCGCGTAAAAACAGCTGATAGCACCTAATCCAAATCCCACCTTAACGGCAGTTTTTGGAGCGCAGTATAAAAGGATACTAATTACTGCACTGACGATAAATAAAGTATAGACGCTTATCATTTTGCGCCTCCTTCTTTTTTGGCGACGCAACTGATTTCGCCGTTTAATACGTCTTTTGCAAAAGCATTAGCCGCATCGTAGTCTATCGCAAAGCCCAATTTATGCTTACCCTCTTTAGGATCTATCATAATGATAGCGCTGGTTGGGCAAACCTCGACGCATGCAGGACCGTTCTCGCGTCCGTTGCATAGATCGCATTTGATGGCGGTGCTTTTGGCACCCGCTTGGCTTTCGATCTCGAGATAATACTTCGGTTCGACCGCATAATTTACTGACGGCATAAGCTCGGCATTCGGGCTGATCGCGCCATAAGGACAGGCGAGCGCACACATCTTGCATCCGATGCAAATTTCTTCGTGTAATTCGATATAGTTATTATCGAAGCGAAGCGCACCGGTAGGGCAGACATTTGCGCATGGTCCGTCATCGCACTGCCTGCACTGCGTAGGCATAACGCCGTAAGCCTGTCTAAGCACGGTAAGTCGCGATTTAGCAAGCTTACCGCGCTCGTAGGCACTTGAGTAACAGGCTGCCATGCACGTCGTGCAACCGATACATCGTTTGTAATCGCAGATTACAAATTTATGTTGTTTCATACCTTTCTCCTTGACTTAAGGAATTTTAAAAATTTTTTACTAAAAATTTTGGTGTAATTATATTTAAGTCCGTAAAAAAATTCCGTCATTTATCTGACGATATTTGGAATTTATTTGATAAATTTGCTTTAAAAGCTTAAATTTAAAAACTAATTTCTTTTTTAAACCGGTTCATTGATTATTTGCTTTAAAAGTCTAGTATATCAGTATTAAAGTATATTTTAAAATTTAAATTGCTACTGAAATTACCCCAACTTACTCCTAATTATAATTGAAAAAATTCTTTTTGCTTAAGGCAAAATTTCAATTTTATTTTAGGTAAGAATTTATATAATTGTGCCGAAATTGCATATATGGTAATTTTGCATGTTTAGTATTTTCGAAAGGAGAAAATATGGCGAATAAAGGCAAGGTCATATGCCCTTATTGTGGCACAGGCTGTCAAATTGAGCTGACTGCGGAAGACAATTATATCAAATCCGCAACCGGCGTAAGCGACAACCCCGTAAATCAGGGTTGTTTATGTTTGAAAGGTTATTACGGATGGAATTACGTAGGCTCTAGAGATAGACTTACTACTCCGCTAATTCGTAAAAAGAATGGCAAATTTAGTAAAGATGGCGATTTGGTCGAGGCTAGCTGGGACGAAGCGCTTGATTTGGTTGCTAAAAAGATGCTCGAGGTTAAAGAAAAATACGGCGCTGACGCGATAGCCGGAAACTATTCCGCACGCTGTACGCATGAGGATAACTACGTAGCGCAGAAGCTACTTAGAATTTTAGGCACGAATAATATCGATCACTGCGCGCGCATTTGACACGCTCCGACTGTGGCAGGTCTTGCCAAAACAATCGGTAACGGAGCGGCTACAAATAGCTTCACGGAGATCGGAACTCACAGCAACTGCATTATGATGATCGGCTCAAACCCGGAAAATGGTCACCCGATCGTAGCTATGCACGTTCAAAGAGCGCTAAATAGAGGCGCCAAACTCATCGTCATTGACCCGGTTAAGACGGAATTTGCAAATCGCGCAGATATCCACCTCCAGCTTGAGCCGGAGCATAATATCCCGGTTATAAACGCTTTAATCCATGCTATTATCGACGAGGATTTGGTAAATCACGAATTCGTTGAGAAATACACCAAGGGTTTTGAATATGTAAAAGAGGCGGTTAAGGATTATTCGCCTGAGGCCGTAGCTAAATACACTAGGCTAAACGCCGAGGATATTAGAAAAGCGGCTAGAATTTACGCTACTACGCGACCTGCGGTTATCACGCACGGGATGGGTGTAACTCACTTCAACCACGGCGTGGGCGCGGTCTGCGACATTTCAAATTTAATGCTTGTAACGGGCAATGTGGGCGAGCTTGGAAGCGGTGATCTACCGATCCGTGGACAAGAAAACGTCCAAGGCTGCTGCGATATGGGAATGCTTCCTAACGTATTTACCGGCTATAAAGCTGTAACCGACGAGAGTGCCCGTGATTGGTTTGAGCGCCAGTGGAATTTGCCGAAAGGTCATCTAAATGGCAAGATCGGTATTCATAAAACCGAAGTGCCTGACGCAATTCTTGATGGTAGGGTAAAATTCTTCTGGACGATGGGCGAAAACCCGGTTATGACCGATCCGAACGCAAACCACTTCTTGCGCGCGATTTCGCAGGTAGAGATGTATGTGATCCAAGATATTTTCTTAACCGAGACGAGCCGCAAAGCAGATGTCGTGCTTCCTGGAGCTTGCAGCGGCGAGAAGGAGGGCACTTATGCTAATGCCGAGCGCCGCGTACAGCATAGTGAGATTGTAGTTGCCCCTCCGGGACAAGCTAGACAAGACTGGGCTATCATCTGCGAGCTTGCCAGACGCCTAGGACTAGGGGATTATTTCACATTCCAATCTCCAGAGCAGATTTGGGAAGAGGTGCGCAGGGTAGCTCCACACAACTACGGCGGAATGAGCTATTACCGCATCAAAAAATACCACGGACTTCACTGGCCGTGCCCTGATGAGAATTCTATGGGCGGACCTGCATTGTACCTTGATAAAAAATTCTTTACCCCGGACGGTAAAGGAAATTTCGTCCCAGTTCTATTTGTGGATGATAAGAGCAAGATCGAAAGCGCCAAAGAGGAATTCACAAAGCGTATGAATATGCCGAAAGATTATCCTGTAATGGCGGGCTCCGTGGACGAGAAGACCGATGCAGAGTTCCCAATCCAGCTTCTAACTACGCGTAAGGTTTACGAGTACGCGGGAGGCGCGATGACTAGGCGCTCTAAGACCGTCGAGCAGGGCGGCGACGCGATAGGACCGATTGCGGAAATGAATCCGAAACTCGCCGAGCGATATGGAATTTCGCAGGGCGATTTCATCGTCGCGTGGAGCCGCTACGGCTATATCGCGATCAAGGCGGACATCACCGATTGTATAATGGATGGTATCATTCAGATGTCTTATCACTATTGGGAAAGCTGCTGCAACGAGCTAACCAGCGGCGGCTGGGATCTAATTGCCAAAACGCCTACGTTTAAGGCAGCGATTCAGATCAAAAAGATCGACGAAGAGGAATTTTTGCGTATCCGCGAGCTTAAGCGCATTAAATTTCAAACCAATAAAGTCGTTTACGACGACTTCCACCACCATCCGATTAAATTCTAAGAATTTAATCTTATCCGTAGATTCGGGGCTATGCTCCCGAATCTACTTTTTAACAATCAATTCAAATAATATGAAATTTTGGCGATCTAGCCGTCTTGCAGTATTTTAAAGATCAAAAATTTCAAGAATTCAATAAATTTCGCGGTATTTTAATACGCTTTTTTTGCGTAGTTGCACTATCGATAAGAGGGCAGTTGAAATTTATCTGCTATTGCGTTAATAGATGCGGCTGCAAGAGATCAGCCGTTCGTGATTTATCAAATCCTAATAAATTTAGTCTTAATCAGAGCGGCATAATAGAGTAAATTTTAAAGATAAGCATGATAATAAGACTATTTTATCGCGACAAGTCTTGCCAAATTACATTATTGATTAAATTTTAACGCGCGCAGGCTGATTTTATGCGAATTAGCCTATATTGCCAATAAATGCCATAATTTTAATAACGCAAATGCAATTTTTGTGATTTTAATATATAAATGCAAAAGGCTCATGGGCTTTTAAAGCGCTAGACGCGGCTTTTAGTCTTAATGGTCGCAAATGCCGGTTTCTAGCATAGCTGAGTAGCTTCGCGCTTCGTCTGAAATCCATAAATTTTGATTTTAAAATTTTAGATTTAAAATTCCGAATTCTGTCGTGCTTGGAATTAGGAATTTTTAGAATTTTATTTTATCGCGTATTTTTGGCGTTCTATTTCACGCGGGAGCCCTTTGCTGCGCTAGATCGCGCCGCTTGCGATGTTAAAGCTATTGCGCCAAAGCTGCTGCGGCAGAATTCCATCTACTTTATTAAAAGTAGTTAGAATTTTAGCCGCTTGTCGCACCTGAGTTACTTATTGTGCCGGTCTGTTCGTCGCGCCTTAATTTTTATCGCTCGCAGCGCCCGCTTTACTTTGTCGCGCCTAAATTTTTGCCGTCCGTCGTGTTAGAATCGCTCGCAGCGCCGTGATTTTCGCTACTTGCAGAATCTGAGCTCGTCGCACCGCTAGAGCCTGCGGAGATTGGATTTGCTATGCTTTCGCCCGCGATACCGCTTACGTTATTTATGTAGGCTACGGTGCTTATTTTATTCCATTCTCTACCGATTTTCAAAAATGCGCGCTGGCTGTCTAGGATCTCTTTAAACATCGGATCTTTCGCCGCTTCCTCGTCTAAGATTTCATTCGTTGCTTTTTTAAGCGCGGCTATCACGTCCGCAGGGAAGTCACGCACTTGCACGTCCGGAAACTGCGCTTTTAGCTCCGCCCAAATGCGAGCGTTTTCGTAAAAGCCCTTATTTTGGAAGTTCTCTCCGGCAAGTCTTGCTGCAGCCTCTAAGACCGCTTGAAGATCCGCAGGCAGCTTCTCTAGCGCCTTTTGATTTACCAGCAGCTGGCAGTCTCCCATGGGTTCTTGCCAACCTGTGTAGTAGTATTTAGCCACTTTATGAAATCCAAGTGGCATATCATAGACAGGGCTTACCCACTCGACCGCATCGATCGTACCCATTTCTAACGCCATAAATAGCTCGCCCGTAGGCACCGTGTTTATAGTGGCACCCAGCTTGCTCATCACCTCTCCGCCTAGCCCCGGTATGCGGAATTTAAGCCCTTGCAAATCTGCGACCGAGTTGATCTCTTTTTTAAACCAGCCGCCCATTTGCATGCCGGTAGATCCCATCAAAAAGGTCTTCATGCCGTATTGCGCGAACATCTTATCGTTAAGCTCTCGCCCACCACCATAGTAATACCACGCGTGCTGCTCATCAGTAGTCATACCGAAAGGCACCGCCGTCCAGAGCATAGTTTTGGCGTCTTTGCCTTTATAATAATAAAGCGAAGTATATCCTAGATCGTATTGACCGCTTTTGACGAAGTCGAATACGCCAAAGCTTGCCTTGTGCTTGCTCGGCGTATCGATGCGGATCTGAAGCCTGCCGCCACTAAGGCTTTCGGCATAGTTTTTAAAATCCTCGGCGGCAGCGCCCAAAACGGGCGTAGTCGCCTCCCACGTACTAGCAAGTCTTAGGCGATATACCTTATCGTCGCCGAAAAGCTGCGAACCCAAAAGCATGAGACATGCAAACAAAAAAATCTTTTTCATTTCTATCCTTTCATAAAGTTTTAAATTCATAAAATTTCAAAATTTAGTGCGACGTCTGCTTAAAATTTAATCGCGTCCTGCGTTACTGCTACGAAATTTTGCTTCGCGGTGTCTATTTTATCGACACATTGCTTTCTATTCTATTTTACGACGCTTCATCTTATAGGCACCTTGCTTTGCAGGCGTCTTATTTCGCGATATTTTGTTTCTAAACGCTCAGCCCAAGCTTTTTATTTTACTATGCCTGGCTTTGCGACGTTAGAAGCGCCACGTTAGTTTTATTCGCCGCATTTGGGCGTATTTACTTGCACCTGCGCCATATCTAGCGATAATATTTTATCAAGCGCGCTTGCTTAAAAGCCTCCAGCGCGGATCTTTTTCGCTTAGAAACAATAAAAGTATCTTAAAATGCCATCTTTGCGCTTTTGCAGATAAAATTCTCCTTTTCTTTCAAAGCGAGCTTTGTCATTTCAGCAAGCTTAGGTGCTATGCTATTTCTTTGACCTTAGACGGCAGAATCGTGCTTTTAAATTTAAAATTCCGCAATCTGCGCAATCTTTGCGCCGCACTGGCAAGCAAAGATTTAGCCTTTATATTTAAATTTTGCGCCTTAGTTGAGCACAAAATTCCGCGCGGAGTTTTGATGCAAATTCTGCGCGAAGCCTAGATTAGAATTTTAAGCAAAGCTGCCACGCGTTGTCTAAAATTTTTTGCAAAATTCCGTGCCGCAAAATGCACTTAAAATTTTAAATTTGCTATTGCGCGGAATTTCTTAGCTTAAATTCTAAGCCTTGAAATTTTGCTCTTGTTTGACAGAATAAAATTTTAAAATTAAATTCTGCAACTGCCATGCCATAAAATTTTATTTGCAAAACATGCTTGCTAAATTTTAAAATTTTAAATCTAAGCCGTAAAATTCCGTATTCCGCATTTTAGAAATTCTATTTCGTAAAATTTTATCTCGCAGATTTCTCGCTTTATAAATTTTACGCTCGATGAAATTCTACTCCGCAAGTTTGCGCTTCGTAAAATTCTAGCTCGCAAAATTTCGCTTAAAATTTCGCGAGCTAGTCCTTGTTTTCGAATAGCTCCGCGTGTTTGCTACGCAAAAACTCGACAACGGCGATCACCTCGTCTGCACCGCTAGCGTCCGAGTTCGCAAGCACCGTGTCGATATTTTCGATGTATAGCTGCGCCGCATCGGCGAGCCGCTCGCGCTTGATGCCCGCATAAAGCAGCATCGCGTCAAGCAGGATGTTGATCTCGTAGATGAGGTCCTGCTCGGCGATTTTTTCGTCATTAGTTTTCATCTTCTTCCTTTGAAATTTGAGTTTTTTTCTCGATTAGACCCACGATTTGCGCCTTTACGGCTTCGTACGAGCTCGCATCCTTAAAGCCTGCAAACATCCCGCCGCTTGCGTTTACGTGCCCGCCGCCGCCCAGGAGCAGCTTTGCCATTTCGCTAACGTCGATCTTGCCGTCAGCGCGGAAGCTGAGCGTTTTTTTGCTCGTTACGTCGATGAAAAAATCGACATCGGGGTTTTGCGTCAAAAAGTCGTTGCCGATGACGCTTACGTTGCCGATATTGTAGGTCAAAATGCCCTTTTGATCGAGGTAGCTGATCTCGAAGCGCTGCTTTTGCGCGCTTAGGCGATTGACTACGAAGTGCGAGACGAGATTGCTTAGCGTATCGTCGCGCTCGCTTTTAAAAAATTCTTTCTTTATGCCGTGCAGTGCGCTATCTAGCGCGATGTGTGCATCTGGTTCGTCTTGAAATTTAAAAATTTTTTCTAGCAAGTAAAAGATATAATCCCTGCTCTCCCGCTCGAACATGATCTTGTTGATCTCTTTCGCGCCCGAGACCATGCCGAGGCAGACCTTGCCGAGCTCAAACTCGCTTTCATCCTTTAGCCAGATATCCACGGCATTTACGACGCGCACGAGTTTATCCAGCCGCGTCTTGCCGCCGAACATCGCGCTGAAAAAATCATAGGTGATCTTCGTGGCGCAGCGCGAAGAGTCCAAAAAATACCACGGGAATTTTTTCGCGCACTCAAGTCCGCTTTGATGATGATCTAAAAGGATCATGCGAGCGTTGCGACGTGCCAGCTCGCCGCTAAATTTCTCGCATTGCGCGGGCAGCAAATTTAGATCGGTGATCAAAACTAGGCTTTTCTCGTCCGCGTCTGCAGCGAGCCGCTCGTCGATACTAGCGAGGATGAGATCAAATTTTTCGTTTATCTCCTTGCCGTAGTTGGCGTTGAAAAATTCCACGTCCGTCAAGTAGTGCGCCGCGACGAACTGCGCGCCGTAGCCGTCTAGATCGGTGTGGCTTAGGTGATATATTTTCATTTGCGTTCTTTGCCGATGACGTCTGCTAGCGTGATCGTATCCATATACTCATCGACTTTCTCTTGAAGCTCGCTGAACATTAGATTGACGCGGCATAGCGTGCGACCGTTCGGGCAGGCGTCGATCCCCTCGGCGGTGCAGTCAAATACCGTCGCCTTGCGTCTTTCGGCGCTTTTGATGATCTCGCTTAGCGTGATCTCGTCCGCATTGCGCGCGAGTACAAAGCCGCCCTTAGCGCCTTTGAAGGAATTCAAAAGTCCCGCGCGAGCCAAATTTTGTAAAATTTTAGCCAAAAAGCTGCGTGAAATTCCAAGCTCGTTAGAGATCGAATCGACATCCATCGATTCCTCCTTGCCCGCGATACAGATCATTGAAAGCAGGGCGTATTCGCTTGCTTTTGTAAAAAGCATTTATTTTCTCCTTTGGTGTCAAAGCGTGCATTTTACACAAAGAAAGCAAAAATTTAGGTTAATTAAGTATAATCGCTTCCTATTTTACCGATCAGGAGGTCATCATGGCTTTAGACACGGCTCAAAAAGCACAGATAGTTGCGAAATTCGCTAGAAGAGAGAAAGATACAGGTTCTGCGGAGGTGCAAATTGCGCTTCTTACCGAGAGGATCACGCTTCTTACCACTCATTTGCAAGCAAATCCGAAAGATTTTTCATCTCGCTTAGGACTGCTAAAGCTAGTAGGTCAGCGCAAAAGGATGATGAAATATCTTAAAAACAAAGACTACGCAGTTTACTCCAAGCTCGTTAGCGAGTTAAATTTAAGAGATAAATAAGCTTTTTTGCTCGTGGCGGCGTTTATTTCGTCACTGCGATTTATACACGGCGTCCGTCATACGGCGGGCGCTTTTTTTATACCCGAAATTTTAGACGGCTACACTTTTTCAATTTTTGAATTTTTTGTAAAATTTATGAATTCTGTTTGGATTATGAAATTTTAAAATTTCATAGAAATTTTGAAATTTTGCCGAATTCTAATAATTTGCGTAGTTCACATCCGCGACGGAATTTTGAAATTACGAGCGGCGATAAATTTTATCTGTGCCGTCTCGCATATCGCTAGAATTATACATTCGCGCTGTTTGGATCATCTAATCTGCATCAAAATTTAATTATAAAATTCCAAAGAATTTAGATAAAAATCCTTGCCGTATCGCCTGAAAAATACGGCGAGTATAAAATTTCATTTTTTGGAATTTTTTAAAAATAATTTTGCTTCTTGCAATTTGAACTTTTATTTAAACGCCGCGAAGCTCATAAAATTTGCCCACTTAAAGATACTCTCGACGCGCTTAAAGCCCGCGCTTAGCGCCAAGGCGCGGTTTTCCGCCTCGGTGTAGGGCACTAGCACGTTTTCAAGCGCCTCGCGTTTTTGCGCGATCTCGTAGCGCGAGTAGCCCTGCGCGCGCTTGTAATCCTCGTAAATTTCGATCATCCGGCGCGCCAGCGCAGGCTCTTCGTAGACGATCTTTTCGCTAAAGATCAAAACCCCGCCCTCGCGCAATCCGTCGTAAATTTTACTCACGAGCGCAGCCCTACGCGGCGGCCTGATGAACTGCAGGGTGTAGTTTAAAATCACGGCGTCGCAGTCTGCGAGGCTCGCATCCAGCACGTCCGATACGCTAAGCTCGAGCTCGGCGCCGAACGCCGCCGCCTTAGCGCGAGCGTTTTGTATCATCGCCTCCGAGCTGTCGATGCCGCACAGCCGTAGATCTGGGCGCAGCGCAAACAGCGCCAGCAGCGCGGTCGCAGTCGAGCAGCCAAGATCGATCACGCGTGCCTTTTGCGGCAGTATCCGCGCCAAAAGCTCGCTGCTAAGCCGCGTACTCGCCTCGTAAAACGGCACGCTGCGGCCGATCATATCGTCGAAAACCGACGCGACGCTGGCGTCGAACTCAAACTGTTTTTTGATAGGCTCTTTAAAAATTTCGTCTTTCATCCATTTCCTTTTAGTTTCGCTATTCGCACAGCACTCGATTTATACTTCCTGCGCATGCTAAGCGCAGAATTCTCACGCCGTGCTTCCTGCGCTTGCACGACACTCGATTTGCGACCGCTACGCATGGAATTTTTGTGCTTAGTTTGCCCCGCGTGTAAGCATACCTAAATTTTAAACGCAGCATGAGCACTTTTGATGCAAGCGAGCTGCATCCCAGTTTGCGCCCAACTTCTAGCCCGGATATGCTCGATGCATGATTAAATTTCACGTCTTGCTTGGCAGACCCTAAAATTCCGCACCGCGCGAATACATCCTTAAAATTTTGCGCCGTATTTAGCGGGCTTATAATTTCTCAACATTAAATTTTACGCCACCAAATCTCGCACTGCTAAAACAGCTTCTTTAAATTCTTTAATTACTAACTTAAACTAAAAGCATAGTCAAAGCTCCATTGGTAGAATTTCGCGCCCATTTTGCGATTTTATGCGCCGTAAATGGAGGCGCTTGGTAAAATTTACGTTTGACTATGCGCATAATTTAGCCGCTTGGCTCTTGCTCGGCAGCTTATCCCTGCTAAATTTTAAAGCTTCGCAGCGCAACTAAAATTTTTTATCGCCCTCGATTCTCAGCGCAGCTTGCACTTGCCTAGTCTTGCATAAACCCAAGCTCAAGGTGCGTTAAAGCCCTACAGGCGGTGCACCGTTAAAATTTAACGACTTTTTATCGGCTTGCGCGCCGCTTTTGTGCGCACTTCCCATATGACATCGCAGACGGCTAATATAATGCGCCGTAGATGCAAAACGCGGGCAGACGCATCAAATCAAGCGTACAGCCCGCAAATTTCGTTTTTAAGCTTACAAGCCGTAGATTAAAATTTACGGCTTCGTAGTATCGCCTCCGCCTCTGAAACGTCTTTTAAAATCTGCTCTTTAAGCTGCGCTAGATCGCTAAATTTGCGATTTTCACGTAGGAACTTTATAAATTTCACGCAAGCAAATTTCGCGCCGCTGTTTTTGTCCGCAGCCTCTAAAATTTTATTTTCGGCGTCCAAGCTCTCGCTCGCCGCAAAATTTTGTGTAGAAATTTCTACTGAATTACACGCCGAAATTTCATCTAAATTTCGCGCAGAATGTGCGGCTTGCCCCCCGCAGCACGGCGCGTGATCTTGCGCGGAATTTAAACCCGCCTCAAAGCCTGAAAAGTCTCCTAAAATGTGCGTTTCAATCGCAAAAGCTCCGTCGGTGCTAAGCCTGTGCCCCAAGAAGCTCACACTTGCAAATTCCTTGCTTCCGGCGCGCGTTAGGCTCGCATACACGCCACTTTTTGGCATAAAATAGCCGCTCGCATCAAGATTTAGCGTCGCTACAAACTCCCGCGCCCCGCGCCCCTGACCGCGCACGATCCGCCCGCAGATCTCGTAATCTCGCCCCAAAAGTTCCGCCGCCTCTTCGCACCGTCCGCGCGATAAAAGCTCTTTGATCCTGCTTGAATGCACGCCACCGCCGCTTAAGCAAAACTCCCCTACGACGCAGGTTTGCCCGCGAAATTCGCGCCTTAAAAATTCCACGTCCCACGCCCGATCACGCCCAAATCTAAAGTCCTCGCCGACGACAATTTTTTGTAAATTTATGAAATTCTGCCTTAAAAGTGCGATAAATTCGTCTCCGCTAAGGCTTTTGATAGCGCGTAGATCGCAATAAAAAGTCTTTTTGTCCGTAAAAGCCTGCCGCGACGCAAAAGGGGTTAGCTTCGTGCCACCACCTGCTAGGATTACGATTATCGCGCCGTGCTCACCTAGGCGCTCAAATAATTTTTGATGCCCAAGGTGCATGCCATCGAAGTTGCCGATCGCTACGGCGCACACGTCATCGCGGTTTGCGCTTTGTAGCGTTGCGAAAATCTCGCCTCGTGCGAACTGCTCGCTTAGGCGCGCACGCAGTACTTCCGCACAAGCAGGAAGCATGCCCTGGGCTTGCGCGTCTACGCCATTGCCGCAAGTGCCGCCATAAGCCGTTTCGTTACTGCAAGCGGCGTCGGTGTCTGCTTCATCTGCGCGGTGCGCATCGTCGGTTTTATTTTCACTGAGCTCTTGCCTTGTATGTTTGATATTTTGAGATGAATTTTCTCCATTGCTTGTGAAATTCTGTTCCGTAAAATTTTTCAAGCTGGAATTCTGCGATACGAAATTTTGCTCTTTAAAATTCCGTAGCGAAGCCTCTGTATGGTCTTTGCCTGATTTTTGATTAGCCATTACTTTTGCTTCGTCCAGATAATTTTTTTGGTGTCGTAACCGCTATGCTTCGCCTTTTTGAGATATAGGATGCGGATCGGCTCGGGCAGGGTTTTGGTGCGCGAGAGGATGTAAAGCTCGCTCGTATCGGCGCCGAAGATCAGGGCGTAGCGATAGTCGCCGTCCACCTGCGCCACGCGGTAGAGGGAGTCGGAAATTAGGCCTTTTTGATAGAGCAGGCCTACGTTTTTATCGCCTGCAAACTCCAACACGTGCTGCTCGTTTTCGATTTTGCCCGAGCTTGTTTTGGCGGTTTTTAGAAGATTGATCGTGGAGTTTTTATCGATGAAGCACTCGTACGCGGTGTTTTGCAGATCGCCGCCGCCCTTCATACGAGCGATCTCATACCAGCCGCCGCTAAATTTAGCGATGTCGAAGTTTTTTACCAGCGGCGCTTTTGGGCTTAGGCTTTTGGCGCATGAGCCCAAAAATAGCGCGCAAAACGCCAATATAATTAAGTTTTTAAATTTCATCGTTCATCCTTTTTAGAAGATAGAAAAATTCCCTATTTCCCTCTTTGCCCGCGATTTTGCAGGCGCTGGCATATAGCACGGCCAGCCCCAGCTCGGCGCATAGCTGCTCAAATTTCGCCCGTGCGGCGCGCACCGCTTTTTCATCCTTGAGCACACCTTTTTTATTTCGCTTAGCCTCTGCGCCTACCTCGAATTGCGGCTTAAATAGCACGATGAGGGCGCTTTTCGCGAGGCTCGCGAGACTTTTTAAGATCAAATTTAGCGAGATAAAGCTCACGTCGCAGGTGATGAGATCAAATTTCTTCTCGCTTGCAAACTCCCTGATGTCGGTGTTTTCGCACACGATCACGCGAGGATCGCGCCGCAAAATTTCGCTTAGCTGCGAGCTGCCGACGTCAAGCGCGGTCACGCTCTTTGCGCCGCGCTGCAGTAAAATCTGCACGAACCCGCCGGTGCTACTGCCCACGTCCAAAACATCGGCTCCCGCTAAATTTAAAATATCTTTTTGCGATGGTTTTGTTTGTACCAGCTCCGCGCCGCCTTCGTTGCGGCACGCGCCCACCTTGCCGCCCGATTTGGAGGCTTTCGCCGCATTTAAAATCTCTGCCATCTCGGCGTCTGCGCTCGTCTGTAAAAATTCCACTGTTTGCTTGCCTGTACCGGTTTGTAAAAGCTCCGCCGTATCGGCGCTAGTTTTTGCGGTACGGATCGCCTCGGTAGTCGCTTTCGCGCTCTTTGTCGTCGCGACAGCCGCGCTTGGAATTTTATCAGCCTCATTCGCGCCTAAAATTTTATCCGTAGTCGCAAAATCGACGCTTGAAATTTGGGTCGTTACTTCGCCCGCTCTTTGCGTCGCTGCCGCTTTGCTATCCGCGCTCTTTGCGTTGCTATACGGCTTTGAAATTTCTGCTGCCGAGTTAGGCGATTTTGCGCCGCAGCTTGCCAAAAGCCCGTTTTCGGCGAGCTCATCCAAAAAGCCCGCAAGCTTGAGCGCGCCCCTGCTTACGTAAATTTGATCGGTCGCGCTGATTTCGCCGCTCTGCTCGGGCGCGATCTGCGCAGAGGGCCTGTTTTGCACGGCGCCTCGTAGCAAAATTTTATCCTGTTTTATTAGCGCGGCAGCCTGATTTCTGCTGATTTTAAGCGTATTTGCGACGAGCAGATCAAATCTCATTTTGCTTTTCCTCCGCGTCGCGATGAAATCTTAAAGCTCACGCAGTTTTTGCGCGAGCTTGAGTTTAAAATTTTATCGCGCATAGCAAAGTCTCGTGCAGCAGTACTACGCGGCTCAAATTTCAGCCGGCTGTACGCCGTAAATTTAGCCATACTGCGCATTGTAAATTTTGGCTCGCCGTGCGTTGCAAATTTTATCTCTCCGCTAGCGAAAATTTTAAAATTTTTCCTATCGGCGCAGTGTTTGAGCGGCGCAAAATTTGAGATATTCTCGCTTACAGCCGCATCTATCGGCATCGCGCCCGCCGTTTTAGCGTCGCGACAAGTGGGGCCCGCGCGCTTCGCAGAAACCGCCTCTCGGTTTGCCGCTTTTGCACATGCCTTGAAGCCCAGCGATCTTACATCGACCGCTCGATTTATCGCTTTTGCTCTTGCCGCTTGCTCGTGCGCTACAAAATTTTTAAAATTCTCGCGCCTTGTAAAAGATATAAGCGCCGCAGGATGAAGGTTGCTTTTGAAATTTAACCCTGCGCCGTTTGCGTGCGGGTTTGGCGCCAAACAAAATACCTTCACTCGCCGCTCCCCGCAAGCGTTTGGGGCTCTCTCTTGCCGGGTGAATTTGCACCGGGCGTCGCCAAGCTCGCAAGCGCTTCAAACTCGCTTTCGTCGATTACCCGCACGCCAAGCGAGTGGGCTTTTTGCAGCTTGGAGCCTGCTTCTGCGCCTGCAAGCACAAAGTCGGTCTTTGCCGATACCGAGCCCTGCACCTTCGCGCCCATCGCCAAAAGCCTAGCCTTAAACTCGTCGCGCGGACGACTGAGCGTGCCGGTGATGACGACGCTGCGGTCCGTGAAGGCGCTTTTGACGGTCTGCATCTGGGGCGCGCGAGGCGTGATGATTTCGCTTAAATTTAGAATTTTTTCGCGATTTATCTTGCAAAACTCCGCTAGGCTCCTTGCCATCGCCTCTCCAAAGCCCTCCAGCCGCAAAATTTCATCCTCGCTCGCATCTAGCCAATCCTGCCCGAATGCCGCGGCGATCTTGCGCGCGGCCACTTCGCCGATGTGTTCGATCCCCAAAGAAGCGATGAAGCGCTCAAGCGGCGCGTTTTTGCTCGCATTTATCGCGCCCAAAAGATTTGAAATTTTTTTATCCGCAAAGCCCTCAAGATCCGCCAAGTCCTGCGCGCCGAGGGCGTAAATGTCGCTGATCTTTGAAATTTTGCCGCTTTCAAAAAGCTGCGTGATCGTCGCGTCGCTTAGCCCTTCGATATTCATGCATTTTTTGGAGCAGAAATAGATCAGCGAGCCTATCACGCGCGCTTTGCAATCGAGGTTTTGGCACTTTATGAGCGCGCCTTCGTCAAGCAATTTCTCGTCGCAAACCGGGCAGCGATCGGGGCGCGAAATTTCGCTCTGCGTGCCGTCTCTGCGCTGTTTGTAAACGCTCGTGATCTTCGGGATCACGTCGCCGCTACGGATGATGCCTACAAAATCGTTTTTCATCAGCCCAAGTCGCGCGATCTCGTCGAAATTATGAAGCGTCGCGTTTGAAACGTTCGCGCCGTCGATATTTACGCTATCTACGACGGCTACGGGGGTTACCGCGCCGGTGCGGCCGACCTGCAGATTGATCTCGCGTAGCCGCGTTACCTTTTCGACCGCAGGAAATTTATACGCGACCATAAAGCGCGGGAATTTCACCGTATAGCCCATCTGCGCGCACTTTGAAAGCTCGTTTACGCGGATTACCATGCCGTCAAGCATCAGGTCTTTGCTCGCACGCATGCTATGCAGCGCCTCGTACGCACTCCTGATCTCGCTCGCGCTCTTGCAGATGCGGCAAAACTCGTCGCGTAAAAAACCAAGGCTACGCACAAACTCCATTATCTGCGAGTGCAGCGCAAAGCTTAAGGAATGCTCGCCCACTCCCCACGGGATAAATTTTAGCTTCCGCTTCGCTACGATCGCGCTATCCAGCTGCCTTAGGCTGCCTGCAGCGGCGTTGCGCGGGTTTGAAAACAAGCTCTCGCCGTTTGCGGCGCGCTCGTCGTTTAGCGCGTCAAAATCGCTCTTGGCGATCAGCGTCTCGCCGCGGATCTCGATCCTTCCCGCGTAGGGGATCTGAAGCGGCACCGATTTGATCGCTCTTGCGTTTTGCGTCACGTCCTCGCCTATAAGCCCGTCGCCGCGCGTCGCCGCGCTTATCAGCACACCGCCTTCGTAGGTCAAATTTAAGCTCGCGCCGTCAAATTTCGGCTCGACGTAAAACTGTGCGCCGCTCTTCTCGCCGCGAGCTAGCCACGCTAAAAGATCCGCGTCGTCGAAAATATCCTCCATCGACCACATCTGCGCGCCGTGAGCGAGCTTAGAAAAGCCCTCGCTGATCGCGCCTCCGATTCGCCGTGTAGGCGAGTAGGGCAGCGCGAGCGTAGGATTTTGCTGCTCGAATTTCTCCGCTTGCGAATAAAGCTCATCGTACTCCTCGTCGCTTGCGATCGGTTTATCGTCGGTGTAATATGCTCGCGCCCACGCATTTAGCGTATCTACTGCGGATCTGTATTCATCGTAATTCATCTTGCGCTCGCATCTTTAAATTTTAAAATTCCGTGTGCCATTAGAATTTCATGCGCCATTAGAATTTTACGCTCCGCGGCAGACCCCTGCATCCCAAATTCCGTGCCGCGTAGCTCGTTATCGTTAAATTTTGTGGGTCCGCTCGCTTTAAATTTAGTGCTTAAAAAGGCGCGATCAAATTCCATTTCCGAACTCCTTTAGCGCGCGCTCGTAATCAGCCGGCGTGTCGATGCCGATGCTCGCAGTTTCGATCCCAAGCATCGCGATCTTCTCGCCCGCGCTTATGGCGCGAAGCTGCTCGAGTTTTTCGGTATCTTCCAGCGCTGAGGCGGGCAGGGCGCAAAACCGCTTTAAATTTCGCACGCTGTATGCGTAGATACCGATGTGTCCGAGGTAGCACTCGCATGCCGCGCGTGGATAGGGGATGAGCGAGCGCGAAAAATAGATCGCAAAGCCTGCGTTATCAAGCACTAGCTTGACTAAATTCGGATCCTCTGCCGCCTGCTGGCTTATGTATTTGTAGCAGCTCGCCATAAATGCGCCCTTTTGCGTGATCATAGTGTTGGCGAAATCTTTAAATTTAATCAAATTTTCGCTCTCGAAAAAGGGCTCGTCGGCTTGGATATTGATGATGATCTCATCCTCCGCAAGCGCTGCGTTTGCGACCGCTTCAGCGATGCGGTCGGTGCCGCTTTGATGCTCACGCGCGGTGAGAACGGCGTCAAAGCCGTAATCTTGCGCGATCTTTAAAATTTGCGGCTCATCCACGGCGATTAGCACGCGGTCCGCCTTAGTGGCATTTTGAGCCGTTTTGATAAACATCGGCACGCCGCCAAACTCACATAAAATTTTATTTTTAAAGCGCGTCGAAGCAAGGCGTGCAGGGATTACTATCATTTTTTGATCCACTCCATTATGGCGTTTTTGATCTCGCTTTGCTCCACGACGCTAGAATGCACCTGCGGCGCGCTAAAAAGGCGCGAGATCTGCGGCGGAATGTCGCTGCGAAATTCCTTCGAAAGCGCGATCATATCGGCCCTTTCATCCTCGCAAGCCCTGCCTTTGATCGCGCCGATCATCGACGGCGTAAATTTAATCCACTTCGCGGTCGAGATGACGAGATTTAGGCGGCTTTCGTCAAGTAGCTTAAAGCAGGTCGCCGTGTGCGGATCGATCAGCACGCCGCGGCTACTCTCTTGCTTGATAAATTTAGCGCACTGCGCATCGTCGCAAAAATCCGCCTCAAAAATCTCCTGTAGCTTCGCAAGCTCGCTCGCGCTAAGCTTATAAAATTTATCTCGCGCCAGGCTTTGCATCAGCTCGCTCGTGCGCGCATCGCCGAACATATCGCTAAGCAGCCGCTCGACGTTGGAGCTAACTAAAATATCCATCGCAGGGCTGATCGTGCGGATGAGCTCTCGCCCGCGCAGATCGTAGATGCCGCACGTAAAAAGCTCGGTTAGGATATTGTTCGCGTTTGAAGCGATCTTGATTT
This sequence comes from uncultured Campylobacter sp., assembly GCF_938030145.1. GTDB lineage: Bacteria > Campylobacterota > Campylobacteria > Campylobacterales > Campylobacteraceae > Campylobacter_B. Next base: position 5,800 of record NZ_CALHGM010000018.1, on the reverse strand, counting down.
TGCCGATCTTTGCGCCCATTTTTTTGGCGAAATACGCTCCCAGCGCGTTGCCGAAATTTCCGCTAGGCACTATGACGTCGAAGGTGTTAAATTTAGCCCTCTGCGCGCTGTTTGTGCCCGCCGCGTCAAAATTTTTGCCGCACGCCGGACACTGATCGCTTTGCTTTAAATTTTGCTCGGGGCTCAATACGCCGTGCTTTGAGAAATAGATACTAGCATAGAGGTAGTAGATGATCTGAAATAAAATCCTGCCGAAATTTACTGAGTTCGCGGCGCTTAGATTTAAATTTGCTCGCGCGAGCTCGTTTTTGAAATCATCGTCAGCCAGCAGCGATTTTAGCGCGCGTTGCGTATCGTCGAAGTTGCCGCGCACGCCTAAAATTTTAAGATTTGCCGCGCTTTGTTTGACCATCTGCTGGCGCTGTATCTCGCTCGTGCCGCCCTGCGGATAGAGGCAGACCGCTTTGATGTTTTCGTCGTCCGCAAAGGCCTCTAGCGTCGCAGGCCCCGTGTCGCCGCTCGTGGCGCACATTATTAAGAATTTCTCGCCTCTGGATTTTGCGATGCTTTTTAAAAGCGCGCCAAAGGGCTGCAGCGCCATATCTTTAAACGCAAGCGTCGGGCCGTGGTAAAGCTCCAAAATATAGGCGTTTTCGCTTAGCTTTTTGATCTGGACGGGGCAGGCGGGGTTTTCAAATTTATCGTAGCGCTTTAGCGCACTCTCAAAGACCTCGCTGCTTACGTCAAAATCGAAACTCTTGATGATTTTAAGCGCGATCTGTTTGTAGCTCAGATCCTCGCACTGCTTAAAAAAATCCTCGCTCAAAAGCGGCAGCCGCTCGGGGCTGAAAAGCCCGCCGCCGCTCGCGCTCGGATTTAGCAGCGCGTAGCTAAGATCCGCTTTTTGCGAAAAATCTCTCGTAGAAACCAGTTTCATCTTTTTCCTTTTTAAAATTTTAAAATTTATGCCCGCTTAGGCGCTTTAAATTTGATCGTTTAGACTTTTGCACTGACTTGCGGCATTGCGGTTTTAAGCCCACCACATCCGCCTCGCGCCTAAATTTCTTCCTTTATCAAACTTCCTATGCCGCCGTCCGTGAAAAGCTCAAGCAGGATCGAGTGCGGAATTTTGCCGTTGATGATATGCGCGGCATTTGCGCCGTTTCGCACGCATTGCAGGCACGCATCGACTTTGGGGATCATGCCGCCTGCGATCGTGCCGTCCTTTTTGAGTTTCGAAATGAGCGCGGCATCAAGCTTGCTGATTAAATTTCCCTCTTTATCAAGCACTCCGTCAATGTCGCTTAAAAATATCGCCTTGCTCGCTTTTAGCGCGGCTGCGATCCTACTGGCGCAGAGATCGGCGTTGATATTAAAACTCACGTTTTCGTCCGTCTCACCGCCCGCAAGCGGGGCGATCACCGGCAGATAGTCCTTTTGCAACAGGTCGTTTATTAGCTTGGTGTTTACCTCGGTGATCTTGCCTACGAAGCCGTATTTTTTCTCATCGAGGAATTTCGCTTTCAAAAGCCCGCCGTCCTTGCCGCTGATGCCGATCGCGGGCGCGCCGTTTTGGTTCAAAAGCGCCGTGATCTCTTTATTCACCGCGCCGCTTAGCACCATTTCGGTAATTTCGATCGCGTCTTTATTCGTTACGCGAAGCCCGTCCTTGAACTCACTCTGCACGCCGATCTTATCCAGGGTCTGATTGATCTTTTTGCCGCCGCCGTGCACGACGATGATCTTGATGCCGACCATATGCAAAAGCACGATATCGCGGGCAAAATCAAGCTTGAGCGCATCGTCGGTTTGCGCCGCGCCGCCATATTTGACGACGAAAATTTTATCTCTAAATTTACGGATATAGGGCAGCGCGGAGATGATGACTTCGGCGGTTTTGCTCTTTTTTATCATAAAATTCCTTTAAAAACCTTATTTTATCATAGTTTGGTTTATGTAGTTTTGAATTTTGCGGATAAAGTTTTCGCTTAGCTTTAAATTTAGCAAAATCACCGAAATTTCCGCGCCCAAATCCCTTAATTTCACGTAATCTTTTGCCGTGCATAGGATATGCTCCGCGTCCTCGCTCCTTAGCAGCTCTAAAATATGCTCTTTTTTGAAATCGTAATGATCGGGGAAAAACGCGTGCGCTTTTGCGAGCGGTAAAAACTCTTGCAAGCGCCAAGGCTTGGCGATAGCGCTGATTAAGATCGTGCGGGATTTTTCAAAACCAGCCTCTTTGGAATTTAAAATTTTATCCGCGGCGGCGGGGTTTAAATTTGAAATTTCATCTGCGTCGAAATTTAAAATTTCATCCGTGCCGTTTAGCTTACTTTGCAGATCCGCCGCCGAAATGATTTTAAGCTCCTGCGAAATATCGCTCGGCGCGGGTATGAAATCCGCAAATTTATAAAAAAACGGCGGGTAGCGATACGCGGCAAAGGGCAGGCAAAAGGGCAGCTTCGGCGCGTATCGCGGGCGCAGCAAGATATCAAATTTAGTGATATTAAATTTAGAAAACCCGTCGTCTAAGATCACCAGCTCAAAGCCGAGAGTTTGCGCGCGCAAAATCCCTGCGGCGCGATCTTCGCTGACGATCACATTTGCGCCGCGTAAAAACAGCGCGTATTCCATCGCCTCATCTCCGCTTTGCCCTACGTCGCAAAGTATCCGTCCGCTGAGCGCCACTTCGAGCAAGCCTCTACTTTTGCGCCCGTATCCGCGAAGGATGATGCAGGTTTTGAGCCCCCCGTTAAATTCTTTAAAAAGCGCCCGCACTAGCGGGGTTTTGCCGCTTCCACCGAGGGTTAAATTTCCGACGCTGATTATTGGAATTTTAAATTTTTGCGGCTTAGCAAAGAGCCTTTTTAGGTAGACGATCAGCGTATAAAGTAGCGAAAGAGGTGCTAAAATCACCCCTAGCGCAAGCCACGCGGGGCTCGGGTCGTATAGGTTTCGCTCGATTAGGAGTTTAAACACGATTTTGCGCTATCTCTTTAATCTGCTCGCAGATGTAGCTCACATCGTCGTCGCTAAGCGCCGTGTAGATCGGTAGGGATAAAATTTGCTGATAGTTTTTAAGCGCATTCGGAAAATCATTGACCTTGTAATTATATTTGCTTTTGTAGTAGCTTAGCAGATGCACCGGCACGTAGTGCAGCGAAACGCTCACTCCGCGCGCTATCAGCGCTTTGGCGAAATCGTCGCGGTTTTTGTCGATCTTTACTATGAATTGAGTATAGATATGCTCCTCACTGTCGCTTGGAAGCGTCACGTGCGGGCAGTTTGCGAGCTGTTCGCGGTAGGCTGCGGCGATCTGCTTGCGGCGCTTTATAAAGGTATCGGTTTTTTCAAACTGTGCGATGGCGTAGGCGGAATTTATAGCGTTAAGATCGTATTTTTGACCGATGCGATCGACGTCGTAGGTAAAGGACATATTGCCGTCTTTGTAAAAGGCGTCCCCTACGATGCCGCCGTTTCTTAAAATTTGTGCGGCGTTTGCGATCTCATCGTCGTTCGTGACGAAAAAGCCCGCCGTAGAGATCGCGTCTTGCGCTTGAGGATTGATCTGAAAGCACGATATGAGCGAGCTTTTAAGCGCTCCGATTTTTGCGCCCTTATAGGTAGCGCCCATAGCTCGGCACGCATCGTCTATAAGGATGATATTTTCGCTTTTGGCGACCTCGCTGATGGCGTCTATATCCGCAGCAAGCCCCGCGATGTGCGAGATGAAAGCGCATTTTAGTTTCTTGTGGCGGTTTTGATCTATCGTGCGAGCAAGGCTTTCGCTCGTGATATTAAAGCTTATCGGATCGATATCTACGAAAACGGGCTCTGCGTCGAAGTGGCGGATAACTTCAGCAACGTTAGGGAAGGAATTTACGGAGCATAAAATTTTATCTCCGCGCTTAATATCCATCGCGCAAAGCGCCAGATGCAGCGCCGTCGTGCCGCTCGTGGTAGATACGGCGTGCTTTACGCCGAAATATTTACAAATATCCTCTTCAAAAATTTCGCTATATCTTATATCGCTGTTGTAGAGGGCGCTTTTAATTAAGTCTTCCTCTTTTTTATCGATTTGAGCCTTATAAAACGGTATCTCTTTCATAAATCTCTCCTTAGTGCGCAGGCTCTATGCGAGCGACCGCGGGCGCGCGAAGCTTAAAATTATTTTTAAGAATTCTACGGACGATAAATTTTACCAGCTCTTGATTGTGGTGCGAGTTTTGCAGATATTTTAGATCGTTTGCGGTTATTTGCTCGCCTGAGCGAAATTTCATCCGCAACGCTTCGTGCGAAAAAATATCTCTTAGCACGCTATCTAAGATCTCGTAGCTGTATCCAAGCTCACGTTCGTCGCTTTGGTTTTCCCATAGATCGGCGCTCGGCGCTTTTTTGATGATCGCATCGTCTATGCATAAAATTTTTGCAAATTTAAACAGATCGGTTTTTAAAATTTCTCCAATAGGATTAAACGCGCAGGCTAGATCGCCGTAGATCGTGCCGTAGCCGAGCATCCTCTCGCTAAGATTGCTCGTGCCTACGACTACACCGCGTTTAGCCGCGCTGTAATCATAAAGCAAGCTCATTCTCACGCGCGCGGCGAAATTTCCGATGCGAAGCGGGCTTGCGCCCGGATTTAAGGCGATGAAGCTCTCTATAAACGGTGCGATCTCTTTGATCTCGTAGGGGATATTAAAGGATTCGCAGTGAAAGATGCCGTCTGCCATATTTTCTAAATTTGAACCTGCACTAGGTAGGATAAGCCCGTAAGTGGGGATCTCAGTAAGTGCACAAAGCGCAGAAACCACGGCGCTGTCAAGCCCACCGCTGATACCCACTACAAAGGCGTCCGCGCCCGTTTCATCGAGTCTCTCCGATAAAAAATCGGTCAGTTGCGGCAGCAAATCGTCCAAAAACATAATATTTAGCCTTAAAATTTTACGTTAAATTGTGCGAATTTTAACTATTTTTGGCTAAATTACGGCTTTAATTTAAGCTTAAAAGGAGGATTTAAATGCAAATTTTAAAAAAAGCTTTCGGCGAATATGTGACGAATTGCTACATTCTAAAGGGCGAGCAGAGCGATCTGGTGATCGATCCGGGGCAGGGCAGCTTTGATTGGGTGATGCAAAATACGGGAAAGATCGCCGCGGTTTTGAATACGCATGGGCATTTCGATCATATTTATGATGACGCGAAGCTGCAAAGGGCGGGCGCTAAAATTTATATCCACGAGGAAGACGCCTTTATGCTGCGGGCGGATCCCTTTGAGACGATGCCCGAGCCCATAGAAGCGGACGTACTCGTAAAAGGGCAGGAGCAAAGCTTTGCAATAGCGGGCTTTAACGTTAAATTTAGTCTTTTTGCCGGACATACGCCGGGCAGCTGTATGATTGAAGTGGACGGCGTGATTTTTAGCGGCGACGTCATATTCAAAGGCTCTATCGGTAGGTGGGATTTTCCCTTTTCAAGCGGCGAGCAGATGAGAGAGTCCTTGTATAAAATTTTGCAGATAAAGGGCGATTTTACGCTCTATCCGGGACACGGAGCAAATACGAGCCTAGCGGCCGAGAGGCAAAATTTAAAATATTTTTTGCAACTTTTTGAGCGTTGATAGTTTAAATTTAACCGCGCTTCGTCGCGCAAAGAGCTGTGTGAAGCTGTGTGAAGCGGTGTGAAGCTGTGTGAAGCTGTGTGGAGCTGTGTGAAGCTGTGTGAAGCTGTGTGAAGCTGTGTGAAGCTGTGTGAAGCGGTGTGAAGCGGTGTGAAGCGGTGTGAAGCGGTGTGAAGCGGTGTG
>NZ_CALHGM010000017.1 GCF_938030145.1 uncultured Campylobacter sp. | reverse complement strand
CTATTTCAATCATTTCTTTTATAGCTAACTTTGGTATCCAAGAAAGAAGCGGGCGGCAAGAGCTCAAATTATTAACCCGCTTCAAATTTAACCCGCCCTGCGCATTAAATTTCATGATAAATTTACGCCTAGGCACTCAGGTATCGCCAAGCCCGAGCGCCGTTAAATTTCAAATTTAAAACTGTCCGAAAAGATCGTTCAGCGCCTCGCTAATGCTAGGATGTGTAAAAATTTGGTTTTTGAAAAAGTCAGCCTTCGCGCCCAGCGCCATTGCGATCGCTAACTCATTAACGATCTCGTGCGCGTTTACGCAGTGAAGCGCCGCGCCTAAAATTTCGCCGCTAGCCGCGTCCACGACCGCCTTCATCATTCCTTCGTCGTGCGCTACGACCTTGGCGCCGGGCACCGCCGCCATCGAAAGCTTCAGCACCTTGATCTCGAGCCCACTCTCTCTTGCCTGCCTCTCGCTAAGGCCGATGCGAGCTAGCGGCGTGCGGGTAAACAGCACGCTTGCATGCGGCGTGCGGTTTTTCGTAGTGCGCGCGCCATCTCTGAAAAGCGCGCTAAAAATGATCCTAAAATCGTCTAAGCTCGTGTAGGTAAACATCTCGCCGCCGCGCACATCGCCTGCTGCGTAGATGCCAACAGCCGAGCTTTGCAGATGCTCATTCGTGATGATATTGCCGTGCGCATCCGTCTGCACCCCCGCAGCGGCTAAATTTAGCTCACCCGTATTCGCGCGACGACCGAGGGCATATAAAAACGCATCCGCCGCGATCGCCTTGCTCTCGCCCGCGAGGTTAAATTTTAGCTCGCCGCCCTTTAAGCTCAAAAACTCGCAGCCCTCGATAATCTCCACGCCTTGGGCCTGCAGAGCGGATTTAACGCTGGCGGACACGTCCTCATCTTCGTTTTTCATAAATTTCGATCGCATAAGCACGCTAACTTTCGAACCGAATCCTGCAAACATCGAGGCAAACTCAAGCCCGATAAATCCGCCGCCGATGATTACTAGATGCTTCGGGAGGATCTTTAAATTTAAAATTTCTTCGCTGCTATAAGCGAGCCCTGAGCTTACCTCAAAGCTAGGCTCGACCTCCCTCGAGCCCGTATTTACGACGATCGTTTCTGCCGAAATTTCACGCGTCTGCCCGTCAGGACTTAGCACGCGCACGGAATTAGCGCTCGTAAATGAGCCCTCGCCGTCGATTACATCGATATTTGGGTTACTCTTTAGCATGGCTAAATTTTTCGCCCTCAGCGCCTCTACGAGCTCGTCCTTTTTCTGCATGCTCAGCACGAAATACTCTCCGAGCACGCTGAAATTTACGAAGCCAGCTTCCTTGCTCGCTGTAACTAGCCGCTTGGTTGGGATGCAGCCTACGTTGATGCAGGTGCCGCCGTACATCTGCGGCGAGCGCTCGATGAGAGCGACCTTTTTACCGAGCGCGGCGGATTTTGCGGCAAGGGTTTTGCCCGCTTTGCCAAAGCCTATTACGATGATATCATAATCCATTTTTGAATCCTTTTGATCTAAAATTTCGCGGGATTATAAGAGGTTTTATTAAATTTAAAATCTGAGTGGCGCAAATTTAAAGGCGCAGGCAAGAGGCGTGAAATTCCACGACGAAATTCTAACTGCAGCACGGAATTTAATACGGAAAATAAAAATTTCAGCCCTAATCGTTTCAAAAATTTTGCATCGATAGAATTAAAATTTTAAGCGCGGGATACGTGGCGTTTTATAGCGCTTGGTAACGGATAGAATCCAAGCTACAAAATCCAAGTCCCAAACCGCTCATAAAATTTAAAGGTGCGAAAAGCGTGGAATTTACGCCGTAAAATCTGCCATTAGCGCTTTTTTACGCCTAGCAAAAACATATCGATGCGATCCTTGATTAGCTCGCTCGCTTTGAAATTTAGCTTTTCGTCGAAAAATAGCAGCCTGCTAAAATGCGGCTCTCTAAGCAAAAAGCAAAAATATAGCGCTAGGCTTTTTGCCGTGCGCCCGGGCGCAAACTCGCCCGAATGCGCCGCCAAATACTCATCCAGCGCATTCGGCGAACCTAGCACTCCGCTTTTTAAAAAGATTTTTGGGCTCTCGCTAAGCGCGCCGTTAAAGCCGCTGAAAAGTATCAGCCGGTAGAATTTTATCGCCTCCGGAGCAAAAAGAAACTCCAGATAAATCCCTGCAAACTCCTGCAGATACTCACGCAATTTTAGGTCTTTATTAATTCGCATACGCTCGTTCATTCGCTCGTCGAGCTTTTTGCTTTGCAGTTCGATGATGCGCAAAAATAGGCTTTCTTTGTTATCAAAATACTTATAAACCGACGATAGCGAGCCGCCGCTAAGCTCGATGATATCGCTTAAGCTCGTAGCTTCGTAGCCTTTGGCTAAAAACAGCTCCAGCGCCGCGTCTAAAATGAGCTTACAGCGAATTTCGGATTTTTTGTATTTAGGCGATTCGGGCATTTCGCCTCCTTTGAAATACTAAAATTTTTTCATAAGTGTATAAAAAATATACTTAATTAAGCAACATTATTGGGCAAAATTCTAAAAGCTTAGCAAAAAAATAATTTTGCGCGGCTTTTGCAAGCGAAGCGAAATTTTATATCTAGCGGGTGCAAGCGAGCGGAATTTATCGCGCGCCGGCTGCGGTAAGGCGGAATCTATCTTTGTAAACGAAGCGTTTAATGCCTATTTTAGGCAAATTTAGCAATAATTACCTAAAACGCTAAAAGGCATCTTTGTATGAAAAAAGTCTCGATCGGCGAAGCAGCCGAAATTTTAGGAATTTCAAAGGAAGCCGTCTATAACCGCATCCGCAGAAATTCCTTGCGCGCCGAGGAAAGCGGCGGCGTACGCTACGTGCTTTTAGATGATGAAATGCAACAAAGCGAGCCCGCTTCGCAAAGCTCTGCAAAAAGCTCGCGCACCAGCGGCGGGGCGGGCACTCAAAGCTTCATCGAGTATCTCATCAAAGAAATCTCCGAGTTAAAAGGTAAAATCGAAGCACTGCAAAGCGATAAGGACAGGCTTCACAAAGAAAAAGAGGAAATTTTAATCGCCTCAAAAGATGAAATCAAGCTGATGTATAAAGAGCGCGATGAGAAGCTCAGGTATTTTTTGTCGTTTTTCGACAAACCGCTGCTTTCGAGCAAAAGCCGCGAGACCAAACCCTACGATGTCGAAATCAAAGAAAAAACTTTCGATCGTAGCGAATGGATGAGCCTTGCAAAATTCGTAAAATCGCTCAAACGCAAAAAGCGCCCAAAAGCGCAAAGCCTAATCATCGAAAACATCGGTAAGAGCGAGTTTATCCGCGTCGAGGGAAATGAACTTTTGATAAATCAAAGCCTAGATATAAAATCACTGAAAGGATCTAAATGAAACTACGCAAAATCGCTAGCTATGCGCTGGTAAGCGGCTTCGGGCTCGTTATGGCGGGCTCGTTAGCAGGCTGCGACGATAGGGGGCAGGAGCAAAACGTCCGTCTGCAAGAGGGCGCGCTCGTGCGACTCGAAGAGGTCGCGCCGGGAAAATATAAAATTTTAGAGGAATTTCCGAGCGAAAAAACCCAGATCATCTTAAGATCGCTAGACGGCACGGAGAGAATTTTAAGCGATGAGGAAACCAAAGCCCTTCTAGCCGAAGAAAACGCCAAAATCGACGCCGGCACTTCAAATTTAACCAACCAAAACGCGCAGCTTAGCAGCGGCGGCATGAGCCTGGGTGAAGCGATCTTGGCAAGCGCTGCAGGCGCCATAATCGGCTCATGGATCGGCGGCAAGCTATTTAACAACCCAGCCTACCAAAGCCAGCGCCAAACCGCCTATAAAAGCCCAAGCGCCTACTCCAGAAGCGTAAATAGCTTCAATCAAGCAAAGCAGCAAAACGACAAGGCGCGAAGCGGCAGAAGCGGATTTTTCGGCGGAAGCAAGAGCGGCAAAAGCGGTGGATTTTTCGGCGGCTAAGCGCGCTTTAAAATATACGGCGACTTTATGCGGCGAGTTTAAATTTTAACGCGCGACGCTTGAAGCGAGCAAAATTCTGTCGTGGCGGAATTTTAATTAAAACGAAAGCGCGCTCCGTGTTGCACGTTTTCGGTGAAATTCGATACGGCAAATTACGTATCGCTCGGGGGACAATGTCCTACGGCTACGTTGTCGCTAGAAAAAATTTTAAGGCGTACGTAGTGATTTGCAACCCTTACGCGGCGAAGGTCACGGCAAGATAAAATTCTGCGCGTTACGCGTAAGTAAGTGAAATCATTGATGCAACGACATCATGATGAGGCAGGATCTAGCGCCCGTCGTCGCGTGTATTGGTCCGCGTTTTTTACTGAGGTGTTGCCACGTGGCGAAATTTTGATATGGAAGGCAGCGTCGTGCGATAAAATTTTATATTGCGACGCGACGTTAAGGCGAGCGAGGTCGTGCTGCGACGGGAGTTTTAATCAGCGCATCTGCAAGGCGAAATTTCGTATCGCAGCGCTTCTTGCGGCAAATTTTATATCGCCTAGCGGTGCTAAAGTGAGTAAATTTTACCCGAGCGAAATCCAGGTCGCAGCGGCGCGTGATCAAGACGTGCCGCAGTTTTTGAGAAAGCCGAGGAGGGGCTACTTACAAGGGTGTATTTCTTGCAAAAGAGGCGCCGCTCTGCGGCGGAGCAATGCATCGCTCGCCCGCCGAGCTCTGATTAACCGGCGCGCTTAGAGGTGCGAGCTCGTAGCTCGCGTTTTATTCTGCTTCGCTGCGCTCGCAAGAGACGCCGGCAGCGACTAGTGCTATATTTGTTTTGCGCTGCGGGCGGAATTTTAAAATTTACATAAAAAGGAAAATCTATGCAACTAAAAAAGATAACGCCGTTAAGCAACGAATATCTCGAAAAGCTCGGCTTTTACTGGCACACGGACGCGGACGAGACCCCTTACGTCAGCGACGAGATCGTGCGCGTGAGCGCCGCGGAGGCGGATGCGTATTACGAAGCGTCGAACGAGCTATACGAGATGTTTGTCGCGGCCGCGCAGCACGTCATCGACAACAACCTCTTCCACGAGCTCGGCATCCCCTTCAACCTCGTCGATCTAATCAAGCAAAGCTGGGAAAACGAGGTGCACTGGCACCTATACGGGCGCTTTGATTTCGCAGGCGGGCTAGACGGCAAGCCGATCAAGCTGATAGAATTTAACGCCGACACGCCCACGGCGGTGTTTGAAACGGCGATCATCCAGTGGGCGATGCTCAAAGAAAACGGCATGGACGAGGCGAGCCAGTTCAACGACCTTTACGACGCACTGTGCGATAATTTCAAGCGGCTCGTGGTGCTTGACGGCGAACTTGAGGATTTTTCTAAATTTTACGAAGGGTGGAAAATTCTATTTAGCAGCGTCGCGGGCAACGTCGAGGACGAAAAGACGACGAAACTTTTGCAGCAGACCGCGGAGGATGCGGGCTTTAAAACGCGCTTTGCCTACGTGGACGAGGTGGAATTTAACGACGAAGAGGGCGTGTTTTTTGAGGGCGAAAACTACGAGTATTGGTTCAAGCTCATCCCTTGGGAGGCGATCGCGATCGAGGAGGGCGAGCTCGCGCTCATCTTAAAAAACATCGTGCAAAATCAAAAGGCGATCATCCTAAATCCCGCATACACGCTGCTTTTCCAAAGTAAGGGGATTATGAAAATCCTGTGGGATCTGTATCCAAACCACCCGCTGCTGCTGCAAAGCTCCTTCTCGCCGATCATCGGCAAAAAGATGATCAAAAAGCCGTTTTTGGCGCGCGAGGGGGCGAATGTGGCGATTTTCGACGCCGACGGCAGAAAGATAGAGGAAAACGGCGGCGAATACGGAAATCAGAAATTTTTATATCAGGAATTTTACGAGCTAAACAAAGACGAGCGCGCCCAGAGCTATCAAGCGGGGGTGTTTTTCGCATACGAAGGCTGCGCGCTGGGCTTCCGCAAGGGCGGCGAGATACTAAACAATCTCTCAAAATTTGTGGGGCACTACATCGAGGACGCGAAGTAGCAGAGCGGCAAATTTTATAAAATTTTAGAAATTTTAGGACGGAGTATTTTGGTGGCAAGGCTCTGCCGGCGGTAAATTTTATCGCCGCTCAGCAGCAAAATTTAACGCTAGGAGGCTACGGTAAAATTTAACGTAGCGGCGCGACTTGGAATTCTGTGCGGATAAAATTTCGTGCAGGTTAAATCGGCGCGAGCTAAAATTCCGTGCAGATCAAATTCGCGTGAACTAAAATTCCGCGCGGAGCAAGATTTGCGCGAGCTAAATTTTAAAATTTAAACGCGAGCGGCAAAAATTTATCTCTCGCTTCGGCGCAAATTAGAATTTCAAAATTTAGACGCAGGTTTCAGCGGCGGTAAAATTTACCGCTTTTTTCGATGCGAATTAGAATTCTGAAATTTAACGTCCCGCGCGCTGCAAGCATTAAATTTTGCGAGAGCAGAATTCGCGATAGTTAAATTTTGCAATAGTAAAATTCCGCTAGAGCAAATTTACGCAATAACTAAATTTGCAGAGTTAAAATTTTGCCGTTTAGGCGCCGTGCTTCCGGTCTCGCGACGAAATTTGATGGCTAAATTTAACCGCGCGGCTGCGGCTTAAATTTTAAAATGCAAAGGGGGAAATATGAAGATCGTATGTTTGGATGTCGCGACGCTTGGAGGCGATGCCGATCTTAGCGAGATTGCGAGCTTGGGCGAGTTTGAAAGCTACGAGATGACCGAGCCTGTGCAAACCGCGCAGCACCTAGCCGACGCCGATATCGTCATAACCAACAAAGTCCTAATCACGGATGAGATCATGGCGCAAACCGCGCTTAAGCTGATCTGCGTCAGCGCCACGGGCACGAATAACATCGACATGCAGGCCGCGCAAGCTCGCGGCATCGCGGTGAAAAACGTGGCGGGCTACTCGACAAACAGCGTTGTGCAGCAGACCTTTGCGTCGCTGTTTGCGCTGACCAACGCGCTCGGATACTACGCGGATTACGGCAGTAGCGGCAAATGGTGCGAGAGCGAAATTTTTACCCACATTGACGCGCCCATCAGCGAAATTTACGGCAAAGAATTCGGCGTCATCGGGCTTGGACAGATCGGCGCAAAGGTCGCCCGTATCGCCGCCGCGTTCGGCGCAAACGTGAGATACTACTCCACTAGCGGCGCGAACGATAGCGGCGAGTTTGCCAGAGTGAGCCTGGACGCGCTTTTGAGGGCATGCGACATCATCTCGATCCACGCCCCGCTAAATCCAAAAACGGCGGGATTGATCGGCGAGGCGGAGCTTGCAAAGATGAAAGAGGGGGCGATCTTGATGAATTTCGGCCGCGGTGGTATCGTGGATGAGGAGGCGCTAGCTCGCGCCGTGGACGAGCGAGGCTTGCGCACGGCGCTTGACGTGCTGCAAACAGAGCCGATGAGGGCGGATCATCCGCTGCTGCGCGTGAAAAATCGCCGCAACGTCATCATCACGCCTCACATCGCATGGGCGAGCATAGAGGCCCGCAAACGGCTGATAAAGATGATCGCGCAAAATATTAGGGATTTTATGAGCGGCAAATGAATGCAGTTAAAACGCCGAAGTAAATTTAACAAGATCAAGATGCGGCGCAAGGCTAACAAAGGCTCTTCGCACAGTATTTCAAAGCGCTACACATAAAATTTTATTAGCTGAAAAGAAGCGATACCGCTTCGGGTAAAATTTTAAATTTATGCCGCGAATAAGCTATTGCTCCGCTTTGAATTCAAGATTTATCTTTTCTTGCAAATTCTTTTTATGCTCATCCAAAATCCCGTAACTATAAAAAATAACACAAAAATCGCCGCTACGCAGAATAAGAACTTGCCCGCCTCGCCGAAGATATAGCCCGAATGCACGCTCAAAACGGCTTTATGTATAGCAAAAGGGCGCGACATGGTGCTTTTCGCAACATCATAGCGAGTATGCCGCAAGATGCCCTTTTTAACGTTTACGCTCATCGTGTTCATATGCTCTTCACCCTCTTCGCCTTTATCGAAATAAAAGATCATAAAATTTTCTCCATCTTTTTGAGCGATGATGTTAAAGAATTCGTAGTTTTCACCGCGTTCACGCTTAAAAATATCAAGTGCCGTCTGCAAATTTAAAATTTTATCTTCATCCTCGAGCGAAAATCCTCGCACTTCGGTAAAACTCGTTTTTCTAAAAATTTCCTTTTCGCCTAGCGCTCTGTTGGTGATTTTGGCTATCCAATCATACGACCAATAAAGCCCGCTAGCGCTTATCGTAAGCAAAATAGGTAGCAGCAAAACTCCGACTGCGCCATGCAAGCTATATAAAAACGCATAACCTCTAGCTTTAAAATTTATCCTAAATGCACGTAAAATTTTCTCTCTAAAGCTAGGATAATAAATCACCGCGCCTGAAATTAAAACCAAAATAAACATAACCGTGCTAAGTGCCACGATATTTTTGCCTATTAGCCGCAGAGTTTCGTTTTTGCTTAACCCAAATCCCAGATTGGTATGTAGGTTTAGCATTACGCCGATAAACGTATCACCTATGTTTTCCGAAGTAATTTCACCGCTATAAGGATCTATAAAATATGATTTAAACTCGCCACTAGAATCTGTACCGGAAAGCCTAATCGCTTTGTTTTTATTTTGAGGAATCCTATAATAACTGAGCGTAAAACCGGGCTTGGCTTTTCTGAAAATATTTAAAATTTTGGTGGGTTTAAGAGCGTCTTTTTCGCTCGGGCGCACGAAAGACTTGCTTTGATTTAACACATCTATAATCTCATCATGATACGAGATAATAGCGCCGCTAAGGGCTACGATTAAGATCGGCACGCAGCATATAAGCGTCAAAACAAGGTGGACGTTGAACCAAAATTTTTTCCTTTTTAGAATCGCCATTAATTTCCTTAAATTTTAAATCCGCGGACGAAATTTTATGCGCCGCGAATTTAAAAGTTCACGTTAAATCCAACCTGCGCCTTCATCCCGTCTACAACCATCATTTGATAATTTCCCGAGCGCGTTAGTACGAATTCGTTGAATATGTTATAAAGCGTAAAATTTAAACTTGCGTCTTTTGTGAGCTTATAGCTCGCGCCCAGATCAAAAAGCGTGTATGAGCGGATATCCTCATCGTAGCTTAGGCTATCGCGCGTCCTACTATAATAATTTATTTGCGACCATAAGTTTAGCTTGGAGCTTACGTCGTAATCAAATCCTAGCTTTACCGAATGGATTGGAAAATTATTTAAGGTTTTGCCCTTCTCGCTACCCGTTTTTTGCTCGGATTTCGTATAGGCGTAGTTTGCATGCAGCTTCAAATTATCTAAAATTTGATAATCGCTACTTAGCTCTAGACCCCTAACCTCGGCTTCTCCAATGTTTATAGTATCCCAAATTCCGCGCCTGTAAGTTTTGCCGTTATGCACGCAAGGATTTCCCAGTCTTGGACGGCAAATTAATTTGGTAGAAATTCCATCTTTGATTTTGGTATAAAACGCGGTAGCGCTAAAGTTAAATTTATTATTATCGTCGTAAGAAAACCCGCCTTCGTAGCTTATGCTGCTTTCGGGCTTTAAAGAGCTTCTGCCGATCTGCGCCCCCTGACCTCCTGCAAATGGCAGGGCAAGGCCCTCGCTACGCTGCTTAATATCCGGAGTTGAATATCCCGTCGAAACGCCGCCTTTAATAGAAAAGCTTTCGTTTAAACGATAAACGGCATAAGCGCGCGGAGATATATGGCCGCCGTAGTCTTTATCGCGGTTATATCTGATTCCGCCGGTTAGTGTTAAATCATCAGTTAGATAAAAATCATCCTCGCCGTAGATCGAATAATCCCATCTTTTGACATTTGCCTCATCTGCGGTAGTAGCGGCTTCGTTTAATCTCTCGCTTCGGTATTGCACGCCCAAACTCAAAGCATTTGAATCAAAAAAATATGAGCCTTTAGAATTTAACGTAGTCGTTCTAAGACGCAAATCCTGGGCGCCGCTTTCTTTCATGCTATCGTAATTTGCGTAGCTATCTATCATAAACTTATCGTATTTTCCTTGATGAGACAGGCTTGCGGTGTAGCCTTTCATATCCTCTTTCGCAATATCGTTATTGCCTCCAGAGATTGTTCGCGTACGCCCGTATGTACGCCTAAATTTATTATTTACTTTACGATAATCAAGCGTTACCTCATCATTTTGCGTTACGTTATACATCAGTTTTGCGCCCATATTCGTCTCTTCATTATTTCTATTCGCATAAGGCTCTTTATCCTCTATCTTTTCAAAAAATCTACCGTAAAGTGCGACACCTAGCACGTCCGGGACGATAGCTCCGTTTAGATAAAAGCCCGTTTGATAATTACCTTTTATTTGCGATTTTTTAGCGAAAGTATAGTATCCGTTTACATTGCCGCTAAGCTCATTTGAAAAGCCCTTGGTGATGATATTTATTACTCCGCCCATAGCGTCGCTGCCGTAAAGCGAGCTCATAGGACCGCGGATGACCTCTATGCGCTCTATCGCATTTGCGGGAGGCAAGAAATTCTGGCTGCTGCCAATACTTCTTAATCCTTTATAAGCACTATCGCTGGTCGCAGGCTTGCCATCGATTAAAATTTTCGTATATTTTTGAGATAGGCCTCTTAGGCTTATGCCTTTTCTCGATGCAGCGCCTAGCGTTGCGGTAAAGGCACTCGGCAAATCTTTTAGCATTGCGGAGATATCTTGGTAGTTGCGCTTTTGTATCTCTTTTTGCGTAAGAACGGAGATGGAAGCGGGTGCGTCTTGGATATTTTGCCGATAGCCCGTAGCACTGACTACGGTAATTTCACCCAAATTTACGCTTTTGCCTTGTTTTTCTAACTCACTCGATATCCCGGCTGTCGCTATAGCAGCGATCAGCGATAATTTATATATTGCACGCACAAACGCCCCTTTTCTTATTAAAATTTAAACTCATTTTACTATAATAAGATATGCATTATCAAGAAATACTAAACGGCAGAGGGAGTATTTTAAACGCTAAAGGGATAAGATGAGTAAAGAGATAAGTTTAGACGATTTTTTGCAAAAAATATCTAACGACATTGAGCCGTCCAAGCAATGTGGGTATAACAAAACCGAGCTTGAAAGCGAAAGTATAAAATTCGACTTTAGCTCCTTTTATACGGGCGGAGAGATAGGATATTATAGCAGCGATATAATTTGCAGAGATTCCCTTTTGCATCGCCACGAACGGGGCAGCCGCTATTCATTTTTATTTTTCAATACGGGCGAAAATCCTATCTGCTTCAGATCGGATAAAGATCAATTCGTTTTAAATAAAGGTGAGTTTTGGCTCGGAACTATGCAAAGCAAATTGCGTGGCGTTCACGAGCTTGAAAATAAACACTATAAAAGCTCCTGCATAGCGCTTAGCACCGCTTTTGCAAATGAGCTGGGAATTTTAAAAAATTTGAATTTAGATCAAGCCGTTTGCATGAAGAAATTTAAAATAAGCGCTGTGCAAAATATTATTCTCAAAGAGCTCGAAAATGCCGCGATATACGATGGCAAAATACGCGAAATTTTTATGGAAAGTAAAATTTTAGAGATGCTTTATAGAAGTTTTCATAAATTTAATGAGCCCGAAAATGCGCTTAGCCTTGATGAAAATCGCATAAAAACAGTTCAAAAAGCAAAGAAAATATTACTCGAAAATATGCAAAATCCACCTAGCATTAAAGAGCTCGCTCATCTTTGCGCTACGAACGAATTTGCACTAAAAAGGGATTTTAAAGCATATTTCGGCACGAGCGTTTATGCGATGCTGACAAATGAACGGCTTGAGATTGCAAAAGAGCTATTGAGTCTAGATCAAATCAGCGTAAACGAAGCCGCCAAAATGGTCGGATATAATAATTTATCGCATTTTTCTAAAATTTTTAGGACTAAATTTAACGTGCTGCCGACGCAACTGAAAAAGGATATAAAATTTTACTACTCGGATTAGAATTTCGCGCGACCGACTATCTTTTAGAAGCCACATTCTTTCGCAACCGCATATCAAAATCTCATAAAATTTTATATCGCAACCGGAACCCGTAAAAATACGGAATTTAAATTATAAATGCCGCCGAAATCTTGGCGGCAAAAGCGAGCTGCGATCAAATATCGCAGCTGCGCGTATGTTTGGACGCCAAAGGGCGCCTTAAAATTTTAAATGCGTCTAAATTAAAACAGGCTATAAACCTCATCGAGCGTGAAGTGCTTTTTATCGATCTTGCCGCCGTAGTATGGCTTGATATCCTCGTCAAAAGCCTTGTGAAAAAATTTTGCTTTATACATTTTTACCAGGCTGCTATTAACCGCATCAAGCAGCTCGGTATTGCCCTTAGATAGGGCGACGGCGATATAATCTACCTTGCCGAGGTTGATGATTTTTGCATCAAGCGCGGCGTCGTTTCTAGCATATCCGAGTACGACCGTATTATCGTCGGCAAAGCCTATGCCCTCGCCAGCCTTTAGCCTAGCGACGCATTCATTCGCGTCGGCACATGTCGCAATCTCATAACCCGCGTTTTTAAAGTGCTCCTCGGCAGTTGTGCCTTTAACGCTTAGAATTTTTTTATGCGCGATCTGATCGATTCTTGAAATATTATCATCCTTACGGCTTAGTACGCCGATTTGCACTGAATAATACGGGTAAGAAAAATCGACTTTCTGAACGCGGTCTTTTGTGACGGTAAGCTTGGATATGATGAGATCGACTTTGTTTTGCTCCAGCGAGGGAACGCGATCTTTAGATGCTATGGCGATAAAGTCGATTTTGATCTTTTTATTGCCAAATAGATTTTTGACTAACTCATTTGCCAAATCAACCTCAAAGCCCTTCAGTGTGCCGTTATCATCGAAGCTAAACGGAGGCTGGGAATCTTGTAGGCCTATGCGAATTTCGCCCGCTTGCTTGATATCTGCTAGGGAATTAGCGCAAAGCGCGCCAGCACTCAGCAAAATACTTAGTAGAATTTTTTTCATATTTCGTCCTTTGAATTAAAACATTTTATAAAGATCATCTAACAAGAAATATTTTTTCTCAGCCTTGCCCTTGTAAAAAGGATCGATGCTGTCGTTAAAAATTTTCTTGAAAAAGCCGTTTTTGCTGAGCTTGACAAGCCCGTCATTTAAGGCGTTTAGCAAGTCGTTGTTGCCTTTTTGCACCGCGATAGCTAAAAATTCCGACGTACCTAAATTCTTGATATTTACCTCTACCTTACGATCTACGACCGAATAACCCAAAACTACCATATTATCGTCTGCATAGCCGCTGCCGTGACCGGATTTTAGCGCACGGAAGCATTCGCTCGAACTGGCGCATGAGATAACTTTAAAGCCTTCCTTATTAAAATAATCAAAAGCCGTAGTGCCGGGCTCTGCTAAAATTTCTTTATCCTGTAGGTCGCTTATTGTCTTGATATTATCGTCGGTGCGGGTTAGCACGCCGATATTTACGCTAAAGTAAGGATTTGAAAAATCCACTAGTTTCTCGCGCTCTTTCGTAACCGTAATCGCCGCGATATCCAAATCGACCTTGTTGTCTTGCACGGCTGTGATACGATCATTGCCCAGAGTTACGACATATTCGATTTTGCCACCTTTATCGCCGAAAATTTCTTTCACGAGCTCTTCGATAAGCGAAATTTCAAAACCGCTATATCTTCCATCCTCGGAGACGCTAAGTGGCGGTAGTGAGCCGTCCACTCCGATACGAATGAGCCCTTTTTCTTTGATCTGCGCTAAAGAGTTAGCAAATAACGAACACGAAGCGATTAACAACGCAAATATAATCTTTTTCATAAAATTCCTTTAAATTTTACTAAAATTTCGCAATCGAATAGAATTCCATCCATCGCCACTTTAAATTAAAACAAGCTGTAAAGATCGTCCAGTAAGAAATACTTTTTATCAATGGTGCCTTTATAAAAAGGCTCAATACTCTCATCAAAAATTTTTGTAAAAAAACCCTTTTTACTTAGCTCGATTAGTCCCGCATTTACCGCGTTAAGCAGCTCGGTATTGCCCTTTTGCACTGCGATGGCCAGGAAGTCCGTCGAGCCTAAATTCTTGATATTTACTTCGACTTTGCGATCGACTACGGCGTAAGCGAACACAAGCAGATTATCGTCTGCGTATCCATCGCCCTTGCCCGATTTTAGAGCGTTAAAGCATTCGCTTGCACTATCGCACGGCGCTACGTTATAGCCCTGTTTCGTAAAGTAATCAAACACGGTGGTGCCGGGCTGCGCCAGTATAGTCTTTCCGTTTAGATCGGAGACCTTTCTGATATTATCGTCGCTACGAGTTAGCACGCCGATATTTACGCTAAAGTATGGATCGGAGAAATCTACCAGCTTCTCGCGCTCTTTCGTAACCGAGATAAGCGCGATATCTAAATCGACTCTGTTGTCCTGCACTGCTTTTATGCGGTCATCGCCTACCGTTACGACATATTCTATCTTGCCGCCTTTATCGCCGAAAATTTCTTTAACAAGCCCTTCTATTAAGAGTATCTCAAAGCCGCTATATTCGCCGGCTTTAGCGACACTAAACGGCGGAGATGAGCCATCTATACCGATGCGAATAACCCCTTTTTCTTTGATTTGAGTCAAAGTATTGCTAAGAAGCGAACACGCAGCCAGCATCAATGCTAGGATTATCTTTTTCATAGCATCCCCCTTTTTTTTAAAATTACAGCAAGCTATAAAGATCGTCCAGCAAGAAATACTTTTTCTCTGCAGTTCCTTTGTAGTAAGGCTCGATAAAATTATCGAACGAATTTTTGAAAAAGCCCTCTTTGCTTAGCTTGATTAGCTCGCCGTTTAGAAAATCCAAAAGCTCCGAATTACCCTTTTTCACACCGATGGCTAAGAAATCCGAAGTACCTAAATTTTTGATATTTACTTCAACCTTTTTATCTAATACCGGATAAGCCAGCACGACTAGGTTGTCATCGGCATACCCGTCGCCCTGTCCAGCTTTTAGCGCCTTGTAGCAAGCGTTTGCGTTATCGCATCTGGCGATATTATAGCCTTGCTTTTCAAAGTATGTTTCTGCAGTACCGCCGCTAAGAACTAAAATAGTTTTATCTTGCAAATCGTTTAAGGATTTAATCTTATCTTCGATGCGGGTTAAAATGCCCATATTGACGCTAAAATACGGGGTCGTAAAATCGATCTGCTTCTCGCGCTCCGGAGTTACGGTAAGAGTTGCGATAACCGCGTCCACCTTATCTTCTTGTAGGAATTTTATACGCTGATTTGCAAGCACGGAGGTAAACTCCACCTTCCCACCCGATGGAAGCATATCTTTGGCGATGGCATTTGCCATATCGACCTCAAAGCCCTGATGCACGCCGTCTTCTATCTTGCTAAATGGCGGCTGCGCGTCATAAACGCCTATTCTAAGTACTCCGCTACTTCTAATCTCGGAGAGAGATCTGGCGCAGAGCGCACTACTAGCCAAAGCTACGACAAGCAGACTTAAGAGAAATTTCTTCATCCTTTTCCTTTCTCATAAATAATTTCAAAACCATTGCCACGGCTACGGAAAACCTCAAAATCCCGCGCGAATGGCAAGCAGACATTAAATTCGCCCGCAGGCGAAAAGCAATTTTAGCTTTTTATATCTTTAATGATTATTAAATAGTAAGTAAAGTCGTCAAATAAATTCGCTTTTTCATTGTTTGCTTCGATTTTGCGCGAGTTTTTTAGAATTCTTATCCGCGTCCTAGCGGTAAAATTTAAAATTTTTAAAATTTTGCAAAATTTTAAAGCCACGGAATTTTATAAAATTTTAAAGCTGCAGAATTGGGTGAGAAATTTTATGAGCGCTTTAAAACTCGCGATGAAATTTTAAAATTTTATAAGATCAAATCTTACAGGTTGCATTTGGCAAAACAGCACAAGAAAGGAGTGGAATTTTAAAATTTCGTGCTTTGGTGCAGACGCGGCGGAATTTAAAATTCTTAAATTTCTACTCCCGCCCAGCAAAACGGAATTTTAAAATTTTTAGCAAACGTCGTATTTTAAAAGCAAGCAAAATTAAATCTTTGCCACGCTGCAGAATTTCGCGATAAAAGTGTGCCGCCAGCGCTAAATTTTGCGTCATAAATCATACTACGAACATCAGCTTAGCGCAAAGCACGATGATGAAGCCGAAAGTAAGCGCGATCTTGTGGATATTTGCTCGTAAAAACTCAGGCGCGGGCCTTCCCATTGCACGACAACTTAAATTTATCGCTACACACACGGCGATGATGAGCGCGAGCGTGACTTTTAGCATAAAGATTTTTTGAAGCGGCGTGCCGAAATACCCGCCGTTAGCGCTACCGACCCAGCGGCTCATCATCATTCCGCCGGTGATTATCAGCGTAAAAAGACAAACAGGCATGATCTTAATCGCGCGCGAGCCGATCGCCTTTTTAATGCGCTCAAAATCCGCGCCCAGCGCGCCTTTAAGCCGCATAAAAATCACGACGTCGAAAAATATATAGCCTAAAAAGATAATGGCACAGATAAGATGGACGATCTGCACGTAAGGATAAATTTGCTCCACCACCGCTCCTTGCTATGAAATTTCGCCCATTTTATGCGAAATTTCAAATTTTAGCAATGATTTTTATCAACGCGCCGCGAGCGGTTAAATTTAAGTAGATTGCGCGAGCGACGCAAATAAATTTTGGCAAAATCGCGCGAGCAAATTTAAAAGTAAAGCCGCGCAGCTAAATTTAAAAATGAACGCGCTCGTAAATTTATAAATTTACGAGCATCGCCGCGCGGGCAAAATTCTAAAATTCTGTCCGCGAAAACCCGCGTAAATTCTGCAATCTATAACATCATCGAAAAGATTATGCCGAATATGATTAGCGGGATATTAAAGAAAATAAAGGTCGGCACGCAGGTATCCCACATATGGCTATGCTCGCCGTCGATATTCAGCCCCACGGTAGGCCCGAGCGTGCTATCGCTCGCAGGCGAGCCAGCATCGCCGATACCCGCAGCCACGCCGATGATAAAGATCGTCGCCGCCGTGCTAAAGCCCAGCTGCGCGGCTAGCGGACAGTATATCGTAGCGATGATAGGGATCGTGCCGAAGCTCGAGCCGATACCCATCGTCACGAGCAGTCCGATGCCGATCATCAGCAGCGCGCCGCCTAGCTTGCCGCCGCTTAAAGTACTCGCTACGTGCACTAGCTCGTTCACGCCGCCGGTTTCTTTTAAGATCGTGCCGTATCCTGCGGCGATCAGCATCAAAAACGCGATGTAGCCCATCATATGCACGCCCTCGTCAAATACGTTATCAAGCTTTTTCCACTCGATGCCTTTGCTCGCAAGCATTACTAAAATTCCGCTAAGCGCGGCAAACGGAAGCGATTTGATCCAAATTTGCACCGCGAAGCACACCGCGATACCCGCTAGCGCTCCCCATTCGCGCATACCCATCTTAAGTTCGCTAAAATGTGCATCCAGGCTCTGTTTGGTTTCGGCATACTCCCTCGGCTTGCGGTAGTAGATCACGGCTAGGATGAGACCCACTAGCATCGGCACGGCGCTTAGCCACATCACGCTCGATATGTCGCCAAGGCTTACCGCGATGCCGTTTGCGTTCATATTTTTTTCGATTAGCCCCATAAATATAAGTCCAAATCCGAGCGGCAGCGCCATATACGGCGTCTGCAAGCCGAACGTCAGCGCGCACGCTACGGCGCGGCGGTCGATCTTTAGCGAGTTCATGATCTTAACTAACGGCGGGATCAAAATCGGGATGAAGGCGATATGCACGGGGATTAAATTTTGTGAAAAGCACGCAAAAAAGGCGATCGAAAAGATAAATACGTATTTTTTGTCGCTGATTAAATTTGCCACCGCGCGCACCAAGATCGCCGTTAAGTTGGTCTTTGAGATCGCGCTTGCGATGACGCCTAGCAGCAGATACGAAAGCGCGGTTTCTAAATTTCCGCCCATGCCGAGGCTGCCGGCATTTTCGGGGTTGCCGTTTATGAATAAATTTATGGCATCTCCCAGCGGAATATTGCTTGAGAGCACGGCGCATATCGTGCCGATTAGGATCGCAAGCATTACGTTGCACCTCAGCAAGCATAGCGCGCACATCACACAGATACTGATAAATACGGGATTGGTAAGCATCTTTTGCCTTTTTTGGAATTTTTGCAATTATATAGAATTTAGGGCTAAATTTTGCTAAAATCGCGCAAAAAATCGGCTAGGACAGCGATGAAATATTTTTATTCCTCTTTTGTAGTAAGCCTAATCGCGCTTGCTATCGCATTTTATATCGGCGGCGCGGGTGCCGCTTATATCTGTGCGCTTTTATGCGCGCTGGAAATCAGCCTCAGTTTCGATAACGCCGTAGTCAATGCCAAGGTGCTAAAAGATATGGCGCCGGTGTGGCAGAGCAGATTTATCCTCTGGGGCATTCCGATCGCGGTTTTTGGGATGAGGTTTTTATTCCCCGTACTAATCGTTGCCGCAAGCGCGCATCTAGGACTTTGGGAAACCCTCGTGCTGGCGCTTAAGCAGCCGCAGCGCTACCATGAAATTTTAAGCGAAAACGAAGCGCAAATTTACGTTTTCGGCGGCGCGTTTTTACTGATGGTCTTTTGCGATTTTTTCTTCGATACGCAGCGCGAGCTACACTGGCTAGGCATAATCGAAAATAACGGGCTCGTGCGATTTTTAAAGCGCATTCCAAACGCACCCACGCTGATCGCCCTAGCCGCGGGGCTCGCGCTGCTTGCTAAAACGGGCTCAGGGGCGCTCGGCACGGCGTATTTCGGCGCGATCCTGCTCTATCTGCTCATCTCCTGCTTCGACCGCCTTTTCGGCACGGACGGCGTAAAAAACGGTCTTGTGGGCTTTTTATACTTAGAGACCCTGGACGCGAGCTTTAGCTTCGACGGCGTGATCGGCGCGTTTGCGCTAAGCGATAATATCTTCATCATTATGCTGGGGCTAGGTGCTGGCGCGATGTTCGTGCGCTCCATCACGCTGTATCTCATCGCTCGCGGCACGCTGTCGCACTTTGCCTATCTGGAGCACGGCGCGCACTATGCCATCGCGTGTTTGGCGTTTATAATGTTTGCCAAGCTGAAATTTGAAGTAAGCGAGATCATAACCGGCACCGTGGGGATCTTGTTCATCGCGCTATCGCTCCTTTCGTCGGTGCTTTACAACCGCCGCAACAAACGCAAACTGATCGAAACGATCGCGGGAAACAATGAGTAAAATTTCATAGCGAGCTTTGCGGCGCGCGGGACAAATTTTAAAATTTCAAGCTACCGCCGCAAGCCGTAAAATTTAACCAGTTGCACCGCGCTAAATTTCAAGAGGCACCGAATTTTAAGAAACGCCAAATTCTAAAAAGCGCTAAATTTAAAGACGCGGGCGATGAGATTAAATTTTACGAAAAGCGTTAAATTTTAAACCGCGAGATGGCGTTTTAAAATTCAAATCAGCGATCGCGCGAGCTCAAGCCTTTATCGCGCAATCTCTGCAGCTCTTTGCCGCCGGGTGGCGGGCTATTTGCGGACTCGCCGCTCTCGCTTGCGCCGCCAAAAACCTCCTCATTCAAACGCAGCTCGTCAATGATACCAAGAAGCTGCAAAACTTCGGCCTTTATCCGCTTGGCGTCTTTTAGCGTAGTGCGCGGCGAAAACAGCGCGGCTTCGAAGCGGTTTTTCGCGCCGTTTAAAAATAGATAAAATTTTCCGTCCATAAACGCCGCGCTAAGAGCGATCTTGGGTGCAAGCTTAAGCTTCAAAGCCCCGAGACGCTCCATAAAGCTAGGCGTCAAAAGATACCGCACCTCGATCTTATCGCTTGCGAACACGCGAAATTCCTCGCCGAAAATCACGTCGTCCATCAGCTCCTGATCGCCTAAAAATTTTGTGCCTGGCGAGCGGTCCGCGATGATGGTTTGCCCCTTAAATTTCTTATAAAACTCGCACACCAAAACAGAGCCGCTAAAGGCTTGCACATATTCGCCGAGCCTCCAAGCGTTCCAAAGCGCGATCGCCGATAGCAAAAAAGCCGCAGAAAGATCGCTCTTGGACCTTTGAGATAACTCTACAAGCCTCATAGATTCTCGCGTTTCATAGATTTTTATCGCCTCGCTTAGACTAAATTTTACCCCTTTATACACGCTGTCTATCTGATCCTCGGCTACGAATTCATTATTCGGATAGATGCCCGTTTTGCGGAGCTCTTCTTCGTCTATGCCGCTTTGCGGCTCGTATCTAAAGGCGGGATCGATATCTGAAATAATAGCGCGGATGAAGGCGTCTTTGTAAAAAGCGTTGTACTCCCACTTGGCGATGGAATCATCATAAATCCCCCATACGCAGCTTACCGCAATTATCGGGATCATCGCGGACATCAGCACGGCGGAGGAGTATTCGTTTTGTATCAAGCCGTGGATAAACCAGCCGACGGAAAAAACCGCGATACATAGCAATAAAATCAGCGGTTTTAGAAATTTTATCTTGCACTGCTGCTGCTTTTTTGCCAGTTCCTCTATCGCTCTGTCCATATCCAAAATTTAACTCCAAATTTGATTTTGCCTAAATTTCGCCCCTTATTTTACGCTAAATTTTATTAAAATTTCATCCGTTAAGCGGGTTTAAGATTTTTTATGCTATTTTTGCGACCTATTTCGATCAAAAGGCGAGAGATGATAAATTTACCGAAAAATTGCGTGGTTTTTACTTATCCGAAAATGGGTGACAGCGGCAAATTTTTGCCCGCAGAGTTGCGCGATGCGGCGGGGCTTAAGGGCTGCACGCTTCAGTGCAAGGCCTACGAGAGCGCGTTTGCGCAGATAAAAGCCCTCGGTTTTGAGCTTATCGCCGTAGGCAGCATGGGCGAGGCGGGCACGAGCGAGTTTAAGCGCGCTACGGGCGCCTCGTTTGAGTTCATAAACGACGAAAAATTCGAGCTTGAAACGCCGCTGCGGCTAGAAACCTTCACCACCGGCGACGGGAAGAAATTTTACCACCGCCAAACTCTGATTTTTAAAGACGGCAAGGAGATAAAGCGCTTTAGCCGCATCGCCGAGCCCGAACAGGACGCGCAAAACGTACTTGCGGCGCTAAAGAGCCTATGATCGATCGCTTCGGCGGCGCACTTTAAATTTCGCACTCCAAACACATTGCGATACAAAGCTGAAATTTGGAGCAGAGCGAATTTCTCTTAAATTCAGCATTTTTAATTAAAATAGCGCTAAATTTAACGGAGGCGGGTATGAAAAAATTTCTATTTTTAGCGCTATTTTGCGCCATCGCAGCAAACTGCAACGAGAGCGAGTGGGCGGATAAAATTTCTGCGGCGGGCAAAACGGACAAAATAACAAGCACCGGCGAGACCGCAAGCGCGCACTTTCTAAAGAGCGGCGAAGCAAGCGCCGGCTCGCAAAGCAGCGCCGATGCGGTCATCCAAACGGACGGAATTTCGCGGGCGGATCTGCAAAGCTGCATCGTAAAAAGCGACGAAGGCTCCTGCGAGCGCGTCACGCGCGGTCTAAAAAGCGGCTGCGAGCGCAAAGATCAGCTATCGTGCTTTTTCTACGCAGATGCGCTAGGACGGGGCTTGGGCGTGCAGAAGGACGTCGTGGCGTCGTTTGAGCTTTTTCGCGAGCAGTGCGATGCCGGCAGTAGCGAGGCATGCTACGAGCTGTCGGTCAAATATCTCCAAGGAATAGGCACTCCTCAAAGCTTTGAGCTCTCGGGGCAGGCGCTAGATAAGGCATGCAAAATGCACAACAAGCGTGCCTGCGCGGTGCTCGATCTACTGCCGAAAAATTAGCACGGCAGAGGCAAAGCGCTTCTTTGAGCGGCGCAGAATTGCTTTTTAGGGCTAGACCGCGTAGATTACCGGACGCCTTGCAAATTTCGCCGCACGAAAGCTTAAATTTTACAACTCGCACCTAGATGAGCGTGCGATCCGCATTTAAAGGCGCCGATCACCGCGTAGCAGCCCCGTTTTGCTTCTAATGAGCGAGGTTCGGTTTTAAAATTTAAAGCGATTTTCGTGGGTGTGGTGCGATGAAGCAGTAAATCGGGGCGAGCGAGCGGATAAACGAAATAAAAGGAGCGGAGATGAAAGCTTTAAAGCTTGCACTGGCAGCGGCGCTGGCGCTTAGTTTGGCAAACGCGGGCGGCGAAGCCAAAGAGTTTAAATTTAGCGGCGCAAAAACTAGCGCGCTTTTAGCAAAGTGCAGCAAAAAGGACGCCGCCGCATGCTACGAAGCGGCGATGAGATACGAGCTGGGCGGTCGCGGCGTCGTGCGAAATCGCCTCAAAGCGCAGGGTTTTTTCACAGACGCCTGCGAGCTCGCCACTCTCGCCGAGCGGAAGCGGGGAGATAAAATGGGCGGCGTAGGTGGGCGCGCGATGAGCGATCTGCGCGAACGAGCCTGCCTAGGCAACGCCGCAGCGCTGGAGAGTTTCGCGAGCGGGCAGTGCCGCAGCCTCGTGATATACGACGAGCTTTGCGAGGGCGGCTCGCAGGAGGCGTGCGACAATCTGGCGCGAATGAAGCGCGAAGGCTGGGCGCCCAAGGAGCGCTGCAGCGAGGAGATAGTCGCAAAATTCGGCGACGGCAAGCCACAGAAGTAAAATTTTACTGGCTTCTACGGCGATAAAATTTTAAAATTCCGCGAGTATAAAATTTGCCGAAATTTTATAAAGCTCGACCGAAAATGGTAAGAAGGCGGACTAAATTTTAAATTCTAAAACGCGTTTAAATTTGCGTCGTAAGCGGCGTCGATTTTAGACTCAGCAGAGATTAGAATTTGTGTAACAAGGCTCTTTAAATTGCAAATCATGCGTGACAACCAGGCTAAAATTTTAAGAACTAGAATTTAAACGAAATCTGCAATTTAGCCGTGACGATGATATAATTTTTAGAATTTTGCAAGCGTAAAATATCAAAATTTTGCGTATCTACGTCGAGTCGCCCCCAAAAAAAGCGCGAAATCTGAAATTTTAAACCGCCGTCTTGTGCGAAGAGGCAAGAATTCCAGACAGGGGGAATTTCAATTAATGCGGAATTAAAATCCAAGCGCGGCGTGCAAAGGCGTGCACCGCAAGTGATGCAATTTCAAATATGAGTTCAAGGCTCGCTAGACGCGGAATTTGAACGCCACGAGCGATAAATTTCAAAACATCTATTTTAAAATTACAAGTTGGGGATTTAAATTTGAGTGCGGCGAGCGATTAAATTGCAAAAGGAAGCTTAAATTTAAATATCGCAGCTCACAAAATTATGCGTAAATTTTGCGCCTAAATTCCGCAAAATTGGGTGCGCAATAAGCATTTACAGTATCGCAGCGAGACTATCAAGCCAAGCTTTAATCACACTTAAAGCCCTATTTACCGAGCGCTTGTGCAAGCGCGTATTTCAAACCGCCGAAGCAAAAAAGCCTGATCGGAGGCGTTTGGCGGCGTACCCCAACCGATCGCGCCCCATATTTTGCTCTATAGCCTAGCTCGCGCACGAAATTTAGATTTTGAAATTTAGCGCAAAAATATTATAATTTCGCCCAAATCACGGCTAGGGCGGAAAATGAACTCACGCGTGCAAAACGAATATCTAAAATCAAAAATTATGAGCGCCGAGAAAGCCTGCGAACTGATCCCAAATGGCGCATCGGTGGGCTTTAGCGGCTTTGTTGGGGCGGGCTGCGCGCTAGCTCTGCCGCAAACCCTGGCGCAACGAGCGACAACGCTGCACGAAAAAGGCGAGCCCTATCAAATCAAAATTTTTACAGGCGCATCGACCGATCCGCTTTTAGACGGAGTTTTGGCAAAAGCAGGTGCCGTGAGCTTTCGCGTGCCGTTTTTTACGGATGCCGATATGCGCCATGCGATAAATAGCGGCGCCGTGCGATACACGGACGTGCATCTATCAAGCCTTGCTGCTCAGCTTAAGGCGGGCTTTTTTCCGCATCTA
Organism: uncultured Campylobacter sp.; assembly: GCF_938030145.1. GTDB lineage: Bacteria > Campylobacterota > Campylobacteria > Campylobacterales > Campylobacteraceae > Campylobacter_B. Next base: position 36,093 of record NZ_CALHGM010000017.1, on the reverse strand, counting down.
AACTTTGCCGTGATCGAAGTGGTAGCGATTAAAGAAAGCGGTGAACTTGTGCCGTCTACATCGCTAGGCAACAACCAAGCCTGGCTCGATATCGCCGATCGCGTGATTTTAGAAGTGAATTACTATCAGCCGCTTGAGCTGGAGGGCATTCACGACGTTACGGATCTGCGCCTGCCGCCGCATGCCGAGGATCTGCCGATCAAGCACGTAGGCGATCGCGTAGGCAGCCCTTACATGCATGTAGATCCTGCCAAAGTAGTCGCTGTCATAGAGGCCAGGACGCATGACCGCGTCAATAATTTTACCGCCGTAGATGAAATTTCAAGCGCGATTGGGCGAAACGTCGTAAAATTCTTAAAAAACGAGGAAGCTTGCGGCAGACTTCCCGCAAAGAAGCTACTGCCGCTACAATCGGGCATCGGCAACGTCGCCAACGCCGTGCTTAGCTCACTACAAAATGCTGGCTATCAAGGGCTGCAGTGCTACTCCGAGGTGATCCAAGACGGCATGCTAGATCTCATCAAAAGAGGCGTCGTAGGTACTGCAAGTGCCACGGCGCTATCGCTTAGCCCCGCAGGCGTCGAGGAATTTCAAAAAAACATCGATTTCTACCGCAAGCACATCATACTGCGCTCACAAGACGTCTCCAACTCGCCAGCGCTTATCAGAAGGCTTGGCGCCGTGTCGATGAATGGCATGCTCGAGGCAGATATCTACGGCAACGTAAACTCCACCAATGTCATGGGTTCGCAGATGAAAAACGGCATCGGCGGTAGCGGTGACTTCGCTCGCAACGGATATTTGTCGCTATTTTTGAGCCCGTCGCTCGCTAAGGGCGGCGCGATCAGCGCTATCGTGCCCTTCGTGAGTCACGTTGATCATACCGAGCACGACACTCAAGTCATCATCACCGAATACGGCATCGCCGATCTGCGCGGCAAATGCCCTCGTGAGCGTGCTCGCGCGATGATAAGCATCGCGCATCCCACTTACCAAGACGCGCTGAGAGATTATTTCGAGCGGGCATGTGCGCAGCCCTGTGCGGGGCATACTCCACACATCTTAAGCGAGGCGCTGTCGTGGCATCAAAGATTTAAAGATACGGGGAGTATGAAGGCTTAGGGCGAATTTGCTTGAGCTAATGCGCTAAAGCCTAAAATTTAAGCTCATTCTCGCTGAAAGCAAGAAAGTTTGCACTTAAAAATTCCGCCTGCATTTGAAAGCTCTATCGCTAATTAGAGCGAAGCTCGTTAAAATTTTTATTTTGTAAAGTTCGCGCGAAATGTTTATTATATGAATGAATTGAAAATTTGCGCCATAAAATTTTAAAATTTGCAGGCGGGTTTAAGGCGCGGAATTTAAAATTTTATCGCTACGGAATTTTAAAATTTAGCCTTAAATTTGCAGCTCGCGCATTTCAAATTTTAAAATTCTACGGCTTGGAATTTTAAAATTTTGAACTTCGCAAAATTTCATCCATAAATCTGCTATCAAATTTTAAATTTAGCTCTCACTTCATTTGCCAAGCCAATCCTAGCTATAAGGCGCGCCATAAGTTCGCGATAAAACCGCGTAGTATTTACCAAGATAAATTTCGTATTAAAGCAGCAGCTTGCTAAATCAAAATTTATCGCCTTACGAAGGCGATCTTTGGGCTATAAATTTAAAGAGGCGGGCTATAAAGTCGCGGCGAGATGAGTTAGAATTTTATCCTCGAAGGCTCCATCGGTTTGCTGTAGAAGTAGCCTTGCATATATTTAATCCCCATCTCTTCTAAGATGATTGAAATTTCGTGGTTTTCTACGTATTCGGCGATGAGCTCGTAGCCCTGCTTGCGCGCGAAGTTAGCGATAGTTTCGACGATAGCGCGCGAGTTTTTGTCGTTTGCGATGTTTTTGATGAGCGCTCCGTCGATCTTTATGTAATCCACGTCGAGCGTTAAAATTCTATAGTAGTTGGAGTATCCGCTGCCAAAATCGTCTATTGCGACCTTGCAGCCGTAGTTTTTGGCTACGGCGATGAAGCTGCGTAGGCTCTCGTAATCGTCAAATTCCTCGCTTTCTAAAATTTCAATAAATAAATTTGAAGCATTTGGGCTAGATGCGAGCTTGCGCTCTAAAAGCTCCTTGATACCTTCGTTTGCGATGTCAAAATATGAAAGATTTATGCTAAAGCAAGTTCCCGCGAAGCGGTCTAGCAAGCGAAAAGCTTCGTTTATTACTACCTGAGTTAGCGGTATGTAGAGCGAGGTTTGTTTTGCGATATCGATAAACTCACCCGGGCAGCGCGTCTTGCCCGAGCGGTCGATTAGACGGATTAGAATTTCATATACTAACGGGACATAATCACCGCCCTCGGTGCCGTAGGTGTTACCACTAGGATCGCGGTGGGTGATATCAAATATGGGCTGGACAAGCACAAAGACTTGATTTTTCTTGATCGCGTTTTGAATAGTGTTGATCATAATCTGATTTTGCAGATATTTTTCCTCAATCGCATTTGGACGCGAGTAAAAGCCCACGTGCTCGTTTTTGCTCTGCGCCTCATACATCGCCATAACCGCCTGAAAGACCCTATTTGCGCCGCCCGCTACGTCTGCACGCTCGCTCACGCCCATCGTGATATTTAAAGGCGCGGAGGCAAAGCCCTCGGTCGTATGGAGATTAAAAACCTTGTCGGTGAAGTATTTATTTATGATCTCCACGTCGCGCGCGACATTTAGTCCCTCGTAAAATAGGCAAAACTCATCCGATTGGATGCGAAAGATACTAGCTTTGATCTCATGCGATTCGATACACATTGCAAGCGTGCGCGCAAAGGAGCGCAGAATTTCATTCGTCGTCTCCGCCTTGTAAAAAAGCCGTAAATTTGCAAAATTTACGATAGTTATGTAGATCGCTACGCCCGTTTTTTCGGCGTTTATTAGCTCGTATAGCGCTGCTTCGTTGCCCTGGCCCGTAAGATGATCGATATAGACTTGATTGTTTAAGCTCTCCTTCGCGTTCGCAAGAGCTAGCTTCATAATCTCGCGCTCGCCGATGTCATGAGCGTAAAGCGCATATAGCGGCGGCTTGGATGCGGTGGCGATATTTGCTAGCCTTAGGCTCACATCGGCTAGTTCGCCGTTTTTACGGAGCAGGCGCGTATCTTTGGCGCTTTTATTTACCATCGTAGGAAGTTCGGTCCCCTTATCTTTGGGCATCAAAACTCCAAGATCGCTCCCTTCCAGCTCGTTTTGTTCGTAGCCGCTTAAGCTAAGCGCGCTTTTATTAGCGTATAAAATTTTAAAGCTCTGATCTGCTAAAACTATCGCTTCGCCTGCCTCCTCGCATAGCGCGCGATAGGGTGCGAGGGCGCGTTTACTACGCAAAGCATCGGAATTTATGATGTAAGTAAGCAGTAAAAACGACAAAAACACCGCCGTGTAAAGCATCGTCATTTGCATAAACGAGCCGTAGAATTCCTCACTAGCGTAAGAAAATCGCTCGCGCAGACTTGCGAAGCGCTCGTTGAGCAACGAGAGATTATCGCTTACGATGATATTTTGACGCTCGAAATTCCTTAAAATTTGCCGTGCGATTCCTATAAACGCAGCTTCGTCGGGGCTTGACGCATCTGCGCTTTCTAGCGCACTTTTTAAAGCAGAGATCTCGGAGCGATTTTTATAATTAAGCCCTAAAATTTGAGAGTAGAGATTTGCTCTTTGCGCATTTGCGCCACTGGATAAAAATTTTTGCTGCAGACTTTGAAAAAGGATTAAATTCTGCGAATTTAAAGCCCCAAGCTCGTCCAAAAGCGAAATTTTATCGCTAAAAGCGCTTCCGATCGCGCGCACATCGCCGCTAAGTCCGATTTTATCGATGATTTTATCTTTTTGCAGAGCTTGCAGCACTTGATAGATGCCGCGCATATCGGCATTTGCAATCGAAAAGTCCCTTCTTGCGATCTTTGCATCAAATAATATATTTAAGCGGTTATCGGCGTTATCGATCAAAGCTAGCTCGCGCGAAATCGTGCTAAATCTCGCTACATCTCTTAGCGACGAGAAATAATTCCCGGCGATGATTATGCCTAATATCATAATCCCCACCATCAAAGCCCACATTATCTTATCTTTCATCCTGCGCCTCCGTCATATCGCCTTTAAGCGTAGCTAAAAAGCTCATCAAAGCATCAAGCTCCTCATCGCTAAGATCGTATTTTAGCAGATCCTTTGCGATCTGCCGCACCGCAAGACGCAAATCCGTCTGCCCGTTTACGTAAGGCGCGGTTTGCGTGATATTGCGCAAGCTAGGCACGCGGCGCAGCTCAAATCCATCGGAAGTGAGCCTATGCCTAGGCACATCCTCCTCTTCCGCGCTTGGGCGAATTTTAGTAAAGCTGCCGGTGCCTAGGCTAACGCCGTTGTGACATGCCGAGCACAGCCGTACAAAAAGCACATATCCGTTATATTCGGCATCATTTAGCTTAACCTCGCCACGCAAAAATCGGTCAAATTTGGAATTTATCGCCGTTTTGGACTTTAAAAATTCCTTCAACGCATCAATGAAGTTCGCTGTATTCGCCTCGCCGTAAGCACTTTCAAAAGCCTGCTTGTAGGCTAAATTCTTCCTAATAAGCTCTAAAATTTTATCTTCGCTCGCATCCAGTTCATTCTCGCCAAAGACCGACGCCGCGATCCGCGCCTCAAAACCCTCGAAATTATAATCGCCCAGATACCGATCGAAATAATAGGAATTGATGAGCGTAGGCACCCGCCCGTCTCGCACCGAAGCGCCTGAGTCGTTTAGATAGAAGTTATGGCAGCTCTCGCAGGAGCGAGCTTTGCGGCTAAATCTCACGTCCGAAAAAATTTTTGCTCCCAACTGCGCTTTTTGCGGGTCATATTTAGGCATCTCAAGCGGCGTAAAAAGATTGCCGCAAAGCCCCAAAAGCGGCGCCAGGCTAAATATAAAACAGCTTAAAGCTCGCTTCGATCTCATCGCTTATCATCCCGCCTTTAGCCCGCTTTTTCAAAAGCTCCTCGATCTCGCGCTCGCTAGCCTCTGCGCCGTCCATATATAGGTGCCACGCGGCGTTTTGCACCGCTTCTTGCAGGCTACGTTTTTGCTCGCGCCTCTCGGTTAAAATTTCGCTTTTAAATTTGATGTCGCGCGTCTTTAGTAGCGCCTCGAACTTTTCGGCGGCGGTAGCAAGTCTTTTAGCTCCTGTGCCGAAACGCTCAAACAGCGGCGCTAGCATTGATGAATTGCGCTCGCTCGCCCAGTTTAGATAAATTTTGCGCTCGCCCAAAGCCAAAAACGCCTCAAAATCCTCCGTGCTTTTTAGCGCGGGGCTCATCGTAAGAAACGCGATGTCAAAAACTGCGGGAATTTTTAAATTTTCGCTTTCGCAGCTTTTGCTCGCAGCGTCTTTTAAATTTAAAGCCTGCGCGGCGCTTTCTTGAGCTTGCGAGTTTGAAATTTCACTTTGCGAGCGTGGATAAATTTTAAAATTTTCGCCTGCCGCGTCTGCAAAACCATCGCGGCTCAGCCACTCGCAAAACTCCGCAAAGCTTAAATTTAATACGTTTTGCAAGCTAATGCCAAACTCCTCCGCGCTGCGCCTTAGCTCGCGCAGCATCCCTTCCGAGCTATCGATCGCCGTTACTTTAGCGCCCAGCGACGCGAGATACAGCGAGTAAACCCCCGTACCGGCGCCCACGTCGAGCACGCTTTTGCCCGCAAAGCTCACGCCCCAGCCGCGCAGTATCTCAAACACCCGCTTACCGAAACTGCCCGGCTCGCCGCTAAATTTGGCGTAACTTTCGGACTTTTTATCCCAGCTATTTTCATCTGATTTTTCGCCGATTTTCTCCACCGCTCGCCTTTAAATTTTTTGTAATAATAGCAAAATTTGGCAATTTTTCCGAATTTGGGCTATAATAAATGCTTTCAAAATCTAGGCGAAAGGGCGTTCATGGCGGACGTGACGATAAAAAATTTAAACTTTGCTTACGAAAAACGCGAAATTTTAAAAGATATAAACCTAAGCTACGAGCTGCGCGATTTTTTAGCGATTTTCGGGCCCAACGGCGGCGGCAAAAGCACCCTTTTGAAGCTGCTTTTGGGGCTGCTGCAACCAAGCTCGGGCACGATCGAAATTTTAGGCAGATCGCCCGCGCTTGCCAGAGCGCAAATGGGCTACGTGCCGCAGTTCATCGCGATAAACAAAAGCTTTCCCATAAGCGTACTCGAAGTCGTTTTAATGGGGCTGATAGATAAGAAAATTTTCGGCTTTTACTCTAAATCCGAGCGCGAGCAAGCCATGCAAGCCCTGGGGCGCGTAGGCATGCAAGACCTTGCAGACTGCCGTATCAGCGAGCTTAGCGGCGGACAAAGACAGCGCGTTTACATCGCGCGGGCGCTGTGCGCGAAGGCTAAAATTTTACTTCTTGACGAGCCGCTAGCGAGCATAGACACGATGGGGCAGGTTCAAATTTACGAGCTTTTAAAATCCCTAAACGAAGGCGGCTGCGGCATAATTCTAATCAGCCACGACGTGCAGCTCGCGCTAAACTACGCAAACCGCGCTCTTTACGTCGCAAACGGCTCGGCGCACACTCACGAGATCGATCCGGGAGGCAGAGCGGAATTTTTAGATCACTTGCGACGCGAACACGGGCACTTTTGTGCCGTCGATCTCGCGCTTAACGAATGCTGCTGCAAGGAGTGCAAAAATGGCTGAAATTTTATCTTACGATTTCATGCAAAACGCCCTACTCGGCGGGCTTTTGGTCAGTATAGTCTGCGGCGTCGTGGGCTCTTTAGTCGTGATAAATCGCATGAGCTTCATAGCAGGTGGTATCGCGCACGGCGCATACGGCGGCATCGGCATCGCGCTATTTTTAGGCATCTCGCCCGTGCTGGGAGCTAGCGTATTTGCGCTGTTTTTGGGGCTACTCATTGCCTACGTCACACTACGAAATACCGAGCGCTTCGACGCCGTAATCGGCGCGATATGGGCGTTTGGAATGGCTTTGGGGATAATCTTCGCCGATCTTACGCCTGGATACAAATCCGATCTGATGAGCTTTCTGTTCGGCTCGATCCTAGCGATAAATCATGAAAATTTGATCTTCATCGGCATTTGCGGCGCGGCATTTGCGGCGCTTACGGCGTGCTTTTATAGGCAGTTTTTAGCGATCAGCTTCGATAAGGAATTCGCCCTGCTGCGCGGAGTAAATACGAGCGTCTTTTACTACGTCCTCGTGGTAATGGCGAGCCTCGCGGTGGTCGCGTCGATTCAGATTGTAGGACTAATCTTAGTGATCTCGCTGATGACGATCCCGCCCTTTATCGCCGAAAAAATTTCAAAAAACTTAGGCTCGATGATGGCGATAAGCTGCGCGCTATCGGCGCTTTTCTGCGCGGCGGGGCTTATTTTGAGCTTTAAGCTCAATCTAACCAGCGGCGCTTCGATCATCCTAGTCGCCTCGGTCTGCTTTTTCGTAAGCTCGATCTTTAGCAAACTTCGCGCCTAAAAGCCCACCCAGCTCGCTAAGCAGGATGCCCGTGAGTATCAGCGCCGCACCCAAAATTTGAAGCGCGCTTAGCTTCTCGCCGAAAGCATACCCCATAATGCCCGCGCTTACGGGCTCTAGCGCGAAAATCAGCACCGTTTTTATCTCGCTTACGCCGCGGTTTTGCGCCATCGTTTGGATCACAAACGCCGCAACGGTGGCAAAGATCGAGGTCAAAACCAGCGCAAAAACGAAGTCGAAACTCGGCGAAAAGATCAAATTTCCAAGTACCTTTATCTCGCCCTCAAATTCCGCGTGCGGAGTGAAAACCGCCGCGATCAGCGCACAGACGCAGACGCAGATAAACTGCACGATCACAAAGCCGTAGAGATTGCTTTTGCGCGCGCAGACGCCGGTAAAGACGATGTGAAGCGCGTAAGCAAACGCCGAGATTAACGTCAACCGCTCGCCTATGCCAAATCCCACCGCGCCGCTTGCTCCGCTTAAAAAATACAGCCCCAAAAGCGCCACGACTGCGCCGCCAAAGGCGCTCGCACCGACCTTTTTGCCGAAGAACGCAAGCATCAAAAAGGGCACGATGACGACATTTAGCCCCAAAATGAACGCCACCGTCGAGGAGAGCGCATAATCAAGCGCTATGGTCTGGCAGGAAAAATCGCAAAACAGCATCAGCCCGCAAAACACGCCCCGCCCTATCGTGCCGCGGTCAAATTTGACGCCGAAGCGCAGGCAGGCGAGGTAGGTAAAAATGCTCGCCGCCAAAAAGCGCCAAAATAAAAAGCTAAAAACGTCGCCGCTATGCAGCGCGCGCTGAACCGGCACGAAAGTGCATCCCCAAACGATCGCCACGAAAAGTAGCCCCAGATCCCACAGCCTGCTAGGCGGAACGGAATTTTGCGCATGGCTTTGAACGGAATTAGAATTTTGCCCGAAACTCTGCGCGGAATTCGAGCTTTGCGTGCAGTTTTGCGTAGAGGCAGAATTTTGCGCAGCAGCAGGGCTCTGCGTAGAATCAGAGCTTTGCGCGAAATCGAAATTCTGCGCGGAATTTAAGCTTCGAGCGGAGCTAGAATTCTCTGCCGAATTAGATTTCTTCGCAAAATTCCGCGCCTTAAAATTTTTCAATCCAAAGCTCTGCGGCGTATGAGCAGAGCCGTGGCCGCTTGCAATGACCTCGGTAAAATTTTTCTTTAAGCGTCGCGTATGAGCTGCATCAAGGCTTTTTGCGGGACTTAAATTTGGCTCGTCTACGACGCTTACACGGCTTAGCAAACTCGCGCTATTTGCGCCGCTATGAGTGGAATTTCCCATAAAATTTCGTTTGAAATTTTTTGCGGAATTTTCGCAAGGATTTATTGCGGAGACTTTTGCGGAATTTAAAGCTTTGTTTTCGGCGCAGCTTAGAATTTGCGCGGACTTCAAATTTAGCACAAGAGCCGCAAAATTTAAAGCAACTTTTTTTTCGATATTTCTGACGCGCGGAGCGGAATAGGGCGCTACGAGACTGTGCACGGCAAAACCGACCGAGGCACTATTGCGCGCGGCGAGACCGGCCGAAGCGGGATAAAATTTTAAATTTCGCACGCTCATAAAATTTAACTCGGCGGCCGCGTCTTGAAATTTGAAATTTCTTTTGAGGTAGGGAGCGGGAGCGAAATTTACCTTACCGCCGGGCGCTGTGTTTTTCGTGCGCTCGCACGCCTGATTTGAGATAAAATTTAAAGCGGATTTTGAATTAAAATTTTCCGCGAGCTCCGAGATAGAATTTTTCATAAATTTAAAGTAAAATTTCGCCGAGATTTTAGTGCGGTCGCGCCTATCTGATCGTCTTTATGGCGTTTAAAATCGCGCCCGAGTTTTTACGAAACTCCCTTTCGTTTTTACTTAAAAAATCGAAACTTTCGTTGATAAAGGCGCTGCTGAATTCGCTACTAAAATCGTCTCCAGGCTCGCGTCCGACGGCACTTTTAAAGCTTTTAGCAAAGCTCGCATCGGCTCCTAGTTCACGTGCCAAAGGGCGAATGATTTCGTAAATTTCATCAAAGGCGTTGGTGCGCAGATAGTGGCTAAATAGCACCTCGCCGCTCATTACCGCCTTAGTATCGGCTTCGGACATATCTTTTATTTTAGCCAGTACAAGCTTTTTGATCGGCTCTACGGCAAGACTTAGCTTCTTGCTCGCCAGCCTTTGCATATTCTGCACGGCGATACTTTTTTTGCCCGCGCGCTCGGTAATGTAGCTAGGCAGATCGAGCTCGTAATCCTGTACGCCAGCGCGTTCGTATTCATTTGCGGCGCGCTCGATCAGAGTGCTTAGCGAGCTTTTAAAATTTTCGCCATCGCCCGCGCCCGCACTAAACATCACGTCCAGCCCCTTTACGGCGACCTCTTCCCAGCTAGCAGTCGCAAATAGCGGCAATAAACAAAAGATTAATTTTTTAAGCAAAGTTTTTCCCTAATTAAAGATTGATTATTTTATTTCGAAAATTTTAATGTATAATCAACGCTTTTATAATACCAAAAGGGCTAAATATGGAGCTTTTGCTCATCGCTTTCGCGCTTGCGATGGACAGCGTCGCGCTTAGTATCTCAAACGGCGCGAAATATCCGAATTTTAAATTTGCACAGATCGCGCGCGTCGCGTTTTTCTACGCGGCAGCTCAGTTTATAATGCCGCTAGCGGGCTACGCTTTGGGAATAAATTTCGTAAAATTTATCTCAGAAATCGATCACTTCGTCGCGTTTGGGATTTTATCGTTTTTGGGCATTAAGATGATCGCGGAATCCCGCCGCGAGCAGGACGAGCCAGATCTACGCCCAAGCACGAAGGAGCTGGTGCTGGGCGCGATCGCCACCAGCATCGACGCGATGGCCGTGGGTGTGACCTTTGCTTTTGGCGAGACAAACATCCTCTACGCCTGTTGCGTAATCGGGCTCGTCTGCTTCGCGCTGTGCGTCGCGGCGTGCTACGTAGGCAAGCTAACGGGCGAATATCTACACTCAAAAGCGCTCGTTTTAGGCGGCGTGATTTTGATCTTAATCGGGGTTAAAATTTTACTCTCGCACCTCGGCGTTATTGATATTTAGCCGCGCGGATATTCAGCGGGTAGGTGCGGTTAAAGTACTCTGCCGCGATAGTGGCATAACGATACGTAATTTTAAAATTTATAAAATTTGAGATTTATAGAATTATAAAAAATTTCGCGGATTTTCTAAGCGGTGGGATTTAAATCCGATTGGGTGCGCGGCGGGAACGAAAATGCGCCGCTTCAATGCGGCAAATATGGCTAAAGCGCAACTCAAGGTATTTGTCGCGATACTAACGCAGTAGTGCGTCAGGCGGAATTTCAAAATTTAAAATTAGGCAGAATTCTAAAATTTCACCGCATTGTGCTTTCTTAGAATTTTGCAAAAATTTAAAATTTCGTAATCTTAGAATTTCAAGATTTTTAATAATTTTAAAATTTTATTCGCGTTAGCTACCGATTTTAAATCGAATAAAGACTTTCTATTTTCTACCCATCAGAAGCTTTGAGCTACCTAGCATCAGCCATTTGGCTTCGCGCGGGCCCATAAAAAGCCCCTGCGTCGTATCTATAAGCTCGAGCTGCTCGTAGCCCTGCTCCTTAAGCCGTGCGATGAAAGCATCCATGTCGCCGTAGTTTCCGCGCGAGAAAAGATCGTGGATCGCGAAGCTGCCGCCCTTTTTAAGCACGCGGAGCGTCTCTAAAAGCAGCGCCTGGCGATCCTTGCGCATGATGTTGTGATAGACGTAGTTGCTTGTAACCGCATCGAAGCTGCCGTCCTCAAAGGGCAGCTGCGTGGCGTCGGCCTGCTCGAAGCTAGTGTTTTGCACCGCTTCGGCGCGCGCGTTGGATTCGCACAGCTGCTTGTTAAAAGACGCGTACTCAAAGCCCCAGCGATCGACGCCTAGCACCGATGCGTGCGGGTTGCGCTTGGCGACGGCGATCGTTAGCGCGCCGCTGCCGCAGCCTACGTCCAGCCCGCGCCCGCCCTCGGGTAGATCCACGTATTTCGCCGTGCCCTCTACGATCGCGCGAGAGAGCTGACGTTTGCCGCCGTAATCAAACGCGCGGTACCACACGACGCAGTAGATCGCAAAGCAGCCCAAAAACAGCGCCGCTGCGCCGAAAAGCCCCGCAAGAAACCACCTCAGCACGCCGCCAACAAAAGCGCCGCAAACGCCGAAAATCAAAAACAAAACTAACGCTACGCCCGCACCCGCGGCAAAGCTCGCGATCATGCCCTTAGGCACCCAGTTTTTATAGTCCGGTTTCATCTTCGCTCCTTTTATTAAATTTAATCTCGCGGCGGCAAAGCACGCTGCGGCGAAATTTTAAATTCCGCCCGTAAATTTTAAATTTCGCAGCTCAAACCTCGCTTAAATTTAAACGCACGCTAATAGGTGTATTTAAACTCCGCGTAATAGTTGCGCCCTGGAGCCGGAGTATAGACGTCCGAGCGTAAATTTTGGTTGTAATTATACTCCTCGTCAAAGACGTTTTTGACTCCGGCGCTTATCAAAAATCCGCTTGCGAAGCGGTACGCAGCGCCCAGATCTACGATCGTGCGCGAGTCGATTCTATCGTGGTTGCCGTCGTGCGATGATGAGAAATATTTAAAATCGCTCATCAGCGTTAAATTTCTAATCGGCTCGTAATCGACGCCCAAAACGAACTTCGAGCGCTCCACTAGCGGAACCTGCTTGCCTTTATCCGCACCGGATTGGATCTTGGCGTCCACGTATGAAAAGGTCTCGCTGAGCTTTAAATTTGAAAGCAGGCTTTGCTCTGCATACAGCTCCACGCCCTTGCGGCGCGTCTCGTCGATATTTATAAAATGCCAACCGTCGGTGATCGAGCTGCCCAAGGTTTCGTTTACGATCTCGTTTTTCGTATCGGTCCAAAAGATCGTAGCGCTTACGTATTGCCCGTAGATCAGATCTTTAAGACCGATCTCGTAGGTTTTAAAGGTTTCGGATTTGAGGTTATTAAGCACGTAAGGGCCGTTACGACCGAGCTTATCGATGAGTTGATTAGGACCTGGGGAGATATAGCCGCGCTCAAATTTAAAATATAGATTGCCGTCTTTAGAATAATTAAAATTCGGCGTGATCTCAAAAGCGTAGTTGTTTTTATGATCCGTTACGTGCGTGCTTTCTTGAGTATGAAATATGCGCCCCATCCTACGCATCGTCGTAGAGACTTCGCGATCTACTTTGTATTCGGCGCGCTCAAAACGCCCGCCCGCACTAAGTGAAAACAGCTCCGTGAAGTCGTGCTTTTCTAAGGCATAAACCGAGTGCGTCTGTTTTTGCATATCAAAGATCGTAAGCTGCGAAAGGCTCATCATAGGATTCATCGAAGTGGTAAAGTCGATCCTGCGGAAACCCTTATTTTTAAGATAATCATATCCCGCTATGAGCTCGTCGTTATCATAGGTAAACTTGCCCTTTAAATTTGCCCCCTCTTTGCGATCTTTCATCACAAAGCCCTTCTGCAAAATTCTAATATCTTGGTAATAAGGCTGTAAATTTGCTTCAAATCTATCGCCGAATTTCACCGCATAATCCAGGTCAAAATTTAGTCGCGTACTTTTGGTAAAGGTCCTCTCACCTCCCTGTTGGCGGCGATCCTTCTTGAGCTCAACAAGCCCTAAACCCGGTACATCATGCGTCCTAGCGCGATAAAAGCTCGGATTAAAAGAGAGGCTTTGATCATCTGAAATTTTATAATTTAGTCCGAACGATGTATAGTAGCCTCGCTCTCTTTCGCCCTTGCGGTATCCATGCTGATCAAAGCCCTTTATTGCGGTCTTTAGAAATAGATTTTCGCTCACATTCCCGCCTGCGCCGAAATTTAGATCATTGTAATTATACGATGCGATCTTGGTCGAGATATTGGCGTACGGGTATCTGGCGCCTTTTTTTGTGATGATATTTATCACGCCGCCGCTGGTGCCGCTGCCGTAAAGCACGCTACCGCCGCCGGGGATGATCTCCACGCGCTCAATATCTTCAATCGGAACTAAATCGATCGGAATGCTCGTCGGCGTCGTGTCGATCATATTGAGCGCGACTCCGTTAAGAAGGACCTTGACGGAGGTATTTGCCTTCTGGCCCTGTCCACGCAGATCTACCGTATCGCCGTGAAAGCTAACCCCCGGCGCCTTTTCTAAAATTTCGCGCAGATCGCGGTAGCCACGGTTTTCCATATCCTCCGCGGTGATAACGGAAACGTTGCGAACCTCGTTTTTAAGCATATCCTCAAAGCCCGTCGCGGTAACTACGATGGTGCCCAGCTTCGTGGCGTTCGCGCCGGAAGCGTTTTTAGGAGCTGCGGAATTTACGGCTCTCGCGCCGGGCGCACCGATATTTGCAGACATAGCGTTGTTTTCGGCTCCGTTTAGTTGCAATGCGGCGCACAAACTTAGCGCGATCGCGGCATTTGAAAGATAAAATTTTTTAAACATCACTCTCCCCTATTCAAAATTAGAATTTTGCGAATGATTTGCAAATGCTATATTATAATTTCTCTTGATTAAATAATAATAAATTTCAAAGATTAAAGATAGATTTTTTAAAATTTAGGCGTAGTTTGGATGAAATTTTAATTTCGAGCGTTTTGCTGGGCGCGGTAAAATTTCGGTTTTAAATTTAGACTCTTTAGCGGTTTTTATTTCTTAAAACAGTAAATTTGCAAAGCGGATATAGCTGGAATTTTTAAAATTTAATCGATCCCTAAAATCATACCCGTCTAAAATGCGCCCAAAAGTATTAAACCTATCCTAGCGTCCATTTTTTATTCCTAAGGCCTTTTGATTTTGTTTGAGTATCAATTATTTTTTATCATGGCTCACCCTCTTTAGCCACTCCTTTTCAAATTTATAATATTTCTCAAGCTTTTTATTCTTTTCCGCTTGATTCCACTTTTCTATCTCAGCATAATCTCGCAGCTCGCCTCCGCATTTAGGACAAACACTCCTATCTTTAACGTCCGAGAAATTATAAAATTTAAGACACCCTTTGCAGCGCATAAATTTAGGATAATATTTTATGCTTTTTTCAGGGCGAAATGCGAGATGTAAAAAGAAAGCGCACGCCGCAAAGCATAAAATTCCTATGATGATACGCAGATACGCGCTTTCAAGCTTTACCGATGCCATAAAGCCGGGTTTTATATCGACTTTTCCCAATAAAACGGCCGCCAGCCCCCATGCGAAAAAAGCAAAAAAGCCGATTAATGCAAAAATTCTATTTAGCATTTTTATACATCCCTCTATAACAAATCAAAATTTCATCGCTTTTTAAATTTACGCTTTTTGATCTTCGGGGGTTTAACGCCTTGATGAGGAGCGTTTCTCTTCCAATAGTCGCCGTCATTATACTCCGTAAGCTTTTTGCCGCAGTCCGGGCAAATTTGATCCGTGTTTTTGACGTCCTCGTATCGGTAAAATTTACCGCAGTCTGCACACCACATATACTCTGGGTATCTTTTTATGCTCTTTTCAGAGCGAAAGGCGAAATAAAAGCCGTAAATACCCATTATTAAAAATACGATTGCGGGCAATATCCACAAACTACCCGCATCATCAAATTTAATATATTTCTCGCCTATCTTTATATTTTTATTTACTGAAAAAATTATAAAGTATAAAAAGAATACTACACCAAGAAAAAAGAAGCCAATTCTATCTGACATTGCGCTGCTCCTTTTCGTTATGCTTTGCTTTATTCATAGCGTTTTGCGCCATACCGTATGATCCCTAAATTTGAGCTCTATGAGAGATAAATTTTATTCTTGATCGTTTTAAATTTCTCATATGACAAACCTGCAATATTGCAAAATCAATGTATAATCTTCGCTATAAAATTTTACCCTATTTTTTCTATTGTAGATACTCATACTTAGCAGATATTTGGCGAAATTTATGTAATCTTTCGTACTAGGGAAATAAAATGTAACACTTTGGTAGAATGTTTTAAAATCCAGCTCAAATTTATACTTATCCATATCGTCCGTTATATAGCACTCCGCTTCGTTCATTTTGATAAATTTCTCTATATCTATGCATAGTTGAGCACTATTTTTTGCGAATCGCGCTCCTCCCACCCAATATTCATAAGGAAAAAGCTCTAGGTATGAGACCCTTTCATTATACGATGATGTTAAAATGTTTTTTGCGAAATAATACATAGCCAAATTCGTAGTAAAACCCAATACTACAAGCCTTTTGTCTTCTAGAATTTTAATATCTAATTTATGATATTCATGTCCCATAAGTTCCTCATCAATAGTTAGAGGATCGTCTTTTATATAAATTTTATTCGGCAGCACTGATTTATTCTCCTTTTTTTGCGCTCTACGCCGTCATTCATAAAGCGCCGTTAAATATGATCCCGCCACTTCAATCGCGGAGGATAATAGCTCTTTTCCATCTACATTGATGCTGTTTGTGTTCATATTTTCTCCAATATAAGTTCTGACGAGCCTTCCTCAAGCGAATTATACTCATCCAGATGTATATGCGAATGTTTCGGCGCAGAATCTTGCGCTAAAGTAAGCAAATGCCTGGCAAGAGATATGAGTCCACTTTTATTTGCCCTTATAGTAACTTCGTTTCCTGGAGTATTGACGGAGATCGCAAAGTCCTTTTCCCATTGTAGCCGCAGTCCCTTTTCTGTGCAGTAATCTAATGTTTTTATAACATACTGCCCCATATATCTCCGATACTCCTTTCTGAATTTAATCGGTTGCCGATAGAATTTACCTCATCGATCGGCTAATCGATCTCATAGTATTTCAGGAAAAATTATATCTAAAATAAAAATGAAAGAGGTTGGAATAACTAAATTTAAGACGGGTGGGCGCGCGAACGCGAAAATGAAGTGGATTAAAATTTTAAAACAACTTAAGCAGGAATTAAAGAGAAGTAAAAAGAAGTGATTATAACTTAAAAGTAGCTTAAATGGTGGTCCCGATTGGACTCGAACCAACGACTTCCACCATGTCAAGGTGACACTCTACCAACTGAGTTACGGGGCCAAAAAGAAACGGCAGTATATCAAAAAAATCTCTCAATAGCAAGCAAATTTTAATTTTTCGTAAAATTCCGCCGAAATTCTATACCAAGATTTTGTCGCGACGTAAAACCCCGTCGAATTCTACGCGAAATTTCGCGATCTTGCCGCAACTCCGCGTGGAATTTCATCCCGCTACTAAAATTCGAATCCCGCGTGGAATTTCATCCCGCAACTAAATTTCGCAATCCCGCGCGGAATTTTATCGCGCTTTTGCGGCGCTCGCGCGTTTTGCCCCAGCAGCCTATTTTGCCTCGCTTTGCTTTATCTAGTCGCTTTGCTTCGCCCCATCTCGTTTCATCTACTCGCCTTGCTTCGCCCCGCCATATTTCGCCCGCTTGCCTCGCTCCGCCTTGCGCCCGTTAAGACGTCCAAATTTTTTCATTCAACTTTAGAATTTTTACGATTTGCAGCATAGCGTCCAGATCCGCTTTGATATCCTTTGCGATGTGAGCATTGAGTATCGGCTGATCCAAGCTCGGCTCGAAACTATCGGCGCCGCGAGATATCGCGATATAAATTTTATTTTGCTTAAAGCTCAGCGAGATATCGGATTTTACAAGCTGTTTAAGAGATAAAATTTTCTCCATCAGCGCGGGCGTCAGGACATACATAGCCGCCACCGTATCGCTTGCATAAACCGAAAAGTTTGCATTGAAGTCCGCGTTATCTATTGGTATTTCGCGACCACCCAGTAGCTTGTACCGCAACTCAGACGGCGGCAGTGTCGTATTCGAGAAAACAAAAACGTCGGAACGGATTTTTTTATTAAAATTTGCTACGAAAAAGGGTCCTTCGAAAAATGTGGCGTAATTATTTTTAAAAACAAATGGAATTCCCGCACCGATGTACTTTTCCAGCCTTATATCGCAAAACATAAAGTCCACTCCATCCACGTTCGCGTAAACCAGATCATCCGCGCGAAATCTATCAAATCCGTCAAATATCTCGCTTTGCCTTACCTCTTTTTCCTGAAAAAGCGCGCCCATTTTATACGAAAAGCCCAGACTCTCGATATAAGGCTTGAGATATAGCTCTTTGTAGCGCATCAAAAATTGCTCGGTTTTGCGCTCAAAAATCCACTCGTAAAATTCATCTCTCGTACTGATTATTGCTAAAATAGACGCGACTAAAAGAAATAAACTTTCTACGCCGAGATCGAGTTTGGGAAAATCAAGAAAGATGATTATCAATGCGAGTGCAAGCATCGGACCGAAAACCGCAAACGCTACGAGGTAACTTAAAATTTTCCAAAGCTTGCGACTTTTCTTAAGCTGTTTGCGCTGCTTTTCTAAATCTATTACGGTTTTAATATCCACGCCCAACCTCTATTTATTAAATTTAATGGCGCAACCTTGCGGCACAGCGTAAATCTGCGCCCGATACGGCGCAATAGGCGCACGCTGTTTATATGCCGCTAAATTTTACGGCTGCTTGCGCGAGCCGCGCGCAGTGAAATTTGCCGCCAAGCTTAACTTGCAGCATAAATTCCGTGATTAAAAAAACTTATTTCAGTAGTTCGTTTGCATACGCTCGCACGCTCGCGTCCACCGCTACAAGCGCGTCCGCGTCCGTCACGCTAGGCGAGTTAAATTTTTCCGCGCACTTCAGCACGACGCGCGCAATGTCGGTGAAGCGGCAGCGCTGCTGCAAAAACGCATTTACGCCCGCTTCGTTTGCGGCGTTGATGACGACGCCTAGATCGGGGTTTGCTAACAGCGCGTCTTTGATGGTAAAGATTTGAAATTTCATCTCGTCGATCGGTTTAAATTCTATAGGTCGCAGAGCGCACAGATCCACGGGTGCGGTGATCTGCTCCCGTACGTCGCCGCTAAACATCGCGTGTGCGATGGCTAGGCGCATATCGGCTCTGCTAATGTGCGCCGTCGTAGAGCCGTCTGCGAATTCGACCAGCGCGTGGATCTGCGAGGTGCGCTCGATGAGCGCATCGATCTCGCGCGTGCCGTAGAGCCAAAACGCCTCGATCACCTCAAAGAGCTTATTCGCCATCGTGGCGCTGTCGATCGTGATCTTTGCGCCCATCTTCCAGTTGGGGTGATTGAGGGCATTTTGCGGCGTGAGCGAGCCCAGCTGCGTTAGCGGCACGTCGTAAAACGCGCCGCCGCTAGCCGTGATGATTAGGCGCGAAACGGGGATTTTGGCATTGCTAAGTAAAAATTTCAGTCCGAAATGCTCGCTGTCGATCGGGTAAATTTTATCCGTTTGCAGAAATTTCCCGCCGACGACCAGGCTTTCTTTGTTAGCTAGACAGAGCTTTTTGCCGAGCTCTTGGGTTTTTAGGCTAGGCATCATGCCCGCAAAGCCTACAAGAGCGTTTACCACGGTCGTGCTTTTGCACTCCGCAAGCATCTGCAAAATTCCATCCGCGCCGCAAAATACGCGCTCGTGATCTACCTCGCTTTTTTGCTGCGCGTCCGCGATACAGACGAGACGAGGATGAAATTTTGCGATCTGTTCGTTTAAAAGCTTGATATTACGCCCGCAGCTAAGCGCTTCGATCATACTGCCGCTGCGCGCGGCTACGTCTAGGGTGTTTGTGCCGATAGAGCCAGTGGAGCCTAAAACTACCATGAGTAGACTATCGCCATCGCGATTGCGCCGAACATATAGCCGTCGATGCGGTCTAAGATCCCGCCGTGTCCGGGAAAGAGCGCGCCGCTATCTTTAAGACCCGCCGCGCGTTTTAGGTAGCTTTCAAACAGATCGCCAAACACGCCAAAAATTGCTATGATGATGGTTTTGCCTAAAATTTCAAGCGGCGGCATATTGGTAAAGATGCGCGCATAAATGAGGCTAACGATAAGCGCGAGCGCAAGACCACCTAGTACGCCTTCTACGGTTTTATTCGGCGAGCTAGCGCTTAGCGGAGTTTTGCCAAAAGCTCTTCCGATAAAATATGCGCCGCTATCGCTAGCTACGATAATAAAGATCAGCCAAACGAAGTGAAAAACTTCCCCGAAATCATCGTAAGCCGCCCACATAAAAAATATCGGCGCAACGGGATAGATGAAAGGAAGGGTGATCTTTAGGCTAGGGCCTTTGGTAAAGGCTACGACAGAGGCGACGCATAGGATCATCAGGATGCTAACTTTTAGCGCTGAGACGAAAGGCTCATCGGTCTGCGTAAATGGTAGCAGCGCAAAAAACGCGATCGCTAGCGCGAGCCACTTTTTGCTAGTTTCCTCTAGACCCCATAATTTGAGGCTTTCAAAAAACGCAAGCACGAGTATCAGAGCAAATACGGCGAAATTTAGCCACCTGGCGTTTATTAGAATTAGAGCTAAAAATACGGCGAGTAAAATGCTTGCCGTGATTATTCTTTGCTTCATAGAATTTCCTTGGAATTTATTTTGAATAATTATACTGCAAGCTCGCTTATTACGGCTTTAAAACGCTGATTGTTTTAAAATTTACGTAGTTTACGAAAGCACCTTCGTTGATTTTGACATTTTGACGTTTGGTGTAATCGACGAGATATTTTCCGCTGCCGCTTGCACTGAAGCTCACGCAAATTTTAGCGGCGAATTCGACCACCTCTTCGCTTAGACTTTGCTTATTTGTCTTTACGATGACGTGTGCGCTTGGAGTGTCCTTAAGATGAAACCAATAGTCGGATTTGGAGCTATTTTTTAGTAAGAACTCATTGCCTTTTTCGTTTTTACCGACGCTGATTTTAAAATCTCCTAGATAAAAGTTCGCTACATATTCGCTATTTTTTTCCTTGCTTTTTTGCCTAGTTTGCGTGCGCTTAGGCATTAGAATTTCGATCTCGTGTGCATCCTGTGCGGCAAGGACGAGCGATTTTAAATTCTCGTAAAACGCGAGTTTCTCCTTTAAATTTTGCTCTTCGATATGGATATTAGCAGCCTTTTGGCGCATACGCTTTGCCTCAGAGTAAAGCTCGCCCAAAGCGGCGCTTGCAGGCTTTTGCAGCTTAAATTCTATCGCTTCGGCGTCTTCTTTTTGCAGCGTAAATTCTCGCGCGCTAGTTGGAATTTTATAGATATTTTCTTTTAGCAAGGCAGCTTTTTCGCTTAAAAGCTCGGCGCTTCGCAGTAGTTCGGCGCTGCTTTGCAAAGAGATTAGAGCTTCGCGCACCGATTCTAGCTTTTTATTTAGCGTCGTGATTTTTGCGGATTTGAGCGAGTTTAAGCGATCCGCATTTAGCGCGTTAAATTCCGCGCGAAAAAATGCTCTAAAGTCCGAAATTTTTGGCACGGGGGCTTCTTTAATATTTGCAGGCGGTAGGTGGCGGAGTTTTCTTCCTACCTTGATCTGCCTAAATTCCGTTTCGAAGTGCCGCAGTGCCTCTAAAATCACATCGTTTTCATCGGTGATTATTACGTTGGTAAATCGCCCGGTAAATTCGAAGTAGATATTTGAGCTTTGGGTTTTGTAGCTTGCGTTTTGGCTCACGCTAAGGCATAGAATTCTATTATTTTCTGGCACGCTAACGGAAGTGATGCGCGATTTTACGAAGCGCTTGGCAAGTAGCACGTCAAAGGGCGCCGCGTAAACCTTACCTTCGGTAAAAGCGTCATTTTCGTGGATATTGCAGCCTGATTTATTCATATCGAAAAACAGCGTCTCGTTGCCGTCAAAACAGACTTTAAAAAGGTTATCTCCTACGCGTTTAATGTGTGAAAGGAAGCGTTTGGCGCGTAGATACTCGCAAATTTGAATTAAGTTTTGATACTTCATACGCGTTAAAATTTCTCTTTGTGGATTTTGCTTAAATTTAGCTTCTGCAGATCGTGCGGGCTCGGATGCTGTTGCAGCACGCCGAGGGCCAGTATCGCTTCTGCTTTGAAATTTGGCGGAAAGCCCAGCGCCTCGCGCAAAAACTCCTCGCAGCTGCGTCCGTCCGCGGCGGCGCGCAATCTTACCTGCACCCAGCAGCTTCCGAGATTTAGCGCGCTTGCGGCAAGGTGCATGTAGCCTAGCGCCACCGAGCAGTCCTCGATCCAGACATCCTGCTTCTGCGTATCTGCGATCACGACGATCGCGGCTGCGGCCTGTTTTAGCATATCCGCTCCGCTTTCGCGGCATGCGCTTAGCCGCTCAAGCATCCGTTTGTCGCGCACGAGGATGAACTCCCACGGGCGCAGCGCGTGACCTGAGGGCGCAAGCAGACCCGCTTTTAAAATTTTATCTAGCGCCTCGTCCTCAAGCGGCGCATCCGTATATTTTCTTACGCTTCTGCGGTTCGCAAAAATATCTAAAATTTCCATCGTCTCGCTCCTTGCGGCTCAATTATACATAAAATTGCAAAAATTTATGATTTTTTAGCTAAAATCGCGCAAATTTAACCGACACGAAGGAGATTTTATGAGGCAGACGATCACGGAGAAAATTTTTAGCGAGCACGTGGGCGAGACGGTTTTTGCGGGACAGATCATCGAAAGCGCCATCGATATGGTCATCGGCAACGACATCACGACGCCGATTTCGATCAAGCAGTTCGAGCTTAGCGGCGCAAAAAAGCTCGCCAACCCGGACGGCTTTGCGATCGTGATGGATCACTACATCCCTACGAAGGATATTTTAAGCGCAAACCAAGCTAAAATTTCGCGCGAGTTTGCTTACAAGCACGATTTGAAAAACTATTTCGACGAAAAGGATATGGGTATCGAGCACGCGCTGATGCCTGAAAAAGGGCTCGTGGTACCCGGCGACGTCATCATCGGCGCGGACAGCCACACCTGTACCCACGGCGCGCTGGGGGCTTTTGCAACCGGTATGGGCAGCACGGATCTTGCTTTTGCGATGATAACGGGCAAGAATTGGTTCAAAGTACCTCCTACGATCAAAGTGATCTTTCGCGGCAAGCCCGCGCCGCACATATACGGTAAAGATCTGATTTTAGAGGTGATCCGCCTCATCGGCGTGGATGGCGCGCGCTATAAGGCGCTGGAGTTCTGCGGCGACGCGCTGGAGCATTTGGATATGGATAGCAGATTTTCGCTTTGCAATATGGCGATCGAAGCGGGCGGCAAGAGCGGTATCGTCGCGGTCGATGAGATCACGAAGGAATTTTTGGCAGATAAAAATTTGCGCGCCGAGCCGAAATTTCACTACTCCGACGAGGGCGCGAACTATGAGCAAATTTTGCAGATCGACGTGAGCAAGCTTGATCCGGTGATCGCGTATCCGTTCCTACCTAGCAACGGCAAGAGTGTGCGCGATGCGGTGCGCGACGACATTGCCGTCGATCAGGTCTTCATCGGCAGCTGCACCAACGGCAGGCTCTCCGATCTGCGGATTGCCGCGCAAATTTTAAAAGGTCGCAAGGTCGCGCGCAAAACCCGCCTCATAATCACGCCTGCGACGCAAAAGATCGCTCTGGCCGCGCAAAAAGAGGGGCTGTGGGATATTTTCGTAGAAGCGGGCGCAGTCGTGAGCAACCCGACCTGCGGCGCGTGCCTGGGCGGATATATGGGAATTTTAGGCGTGGGCGAGCGCTGCGTAAGCACGACTAATCGAAATTTCGTCGGTCGTATGGGCGATAGAACGAGCGAAGTGTATCTAGCAAACTCCGCCGTCGCCGCAGCTAGCGCCGTCGCAGGCAAGATCGCCGATCCGCGGGATTTGTAGGTTTTAAAATTTAAATTTAGCCGCGTAAGACAAATCCTCCGCTTTGCGCGGTTTGAAAAATCTGCGGATCTGCTCATTTTGTGTTTATCGTAAAATTTAAAGCGTCCATACATTTAAGATAGCTGTTAGATTATTTCAGAAATTT
Organism: uncultured Campylobacter sp.; assembly: GCF_938030145.1. Lineage (GTDB taxonomy): Bacteria > Campylobacterota > Campylobacteria > Campylobacterales > Campylobacteraceae > Campylobacter_B. The sequence continues at coordinate 12,711 of NZ_CALHGM010000017.1, read as the reverse complement.
TGTAGCCAAATCACTATAAATTTGGATAATGTACCTTGTTTTAGGCAAGATAACGCTCAATTTAATATATTTTCTTTTCTTACCGGAAACTCTATAAAATATTTACCATTTTCATCTTGTATAATATTTTCCATATCTTTATGATAATGCTTTATGGTTATGTTACCCTCCTTGTCATTATGGATATAGCAAGAAGCAGTAGAGTTATACTTGCATTCTTTTACTTTAAAAATTTTAAACATTTTCTGTGAAATATCAGTAAAATTTTCATCTTGATAGCGTATGACGCGCTCTTTTGTTATATTAAATTCATCTTTTGGTACTTGGGCTTTAAAAAAATATTGCTCATCAAATTTGACCTTTACTATGAGGCTATTTATTGCTGTTTTATTATCATCACTTAATTTTAAATTTTTGCAAGTATCATTATAGTCTTGAAAACATAGCGGGATTTTATCCAATTTCTCGCTTTCGATAAATTCATTTTTTACTATGAAATTGGCTTTATAGTTCGCAAGCTTGATCATTCTTACAAAATCGGGACTTAAAAGATAAATTGGACCTAACCCAATAAAGAAAGAAAGCCAAAAAACTGTTTTATAATCAAAGTATTTTGAAAAAGCAGCTATTCTAGTAACAAGAATAATTAGAAAAAAACACAAAAATACTGGTAGTACTATATCTTTATATCCAAAATAAACTATTACTATGAGAAGAAAGTCAAAAAGAGGATGTAAAAATATAAATAAATTTACATCATCTTTAAATTTTCCGGTTTTAAACATAGATAAAATAAAATATGATATAGATGCTATAAAATAAACAACTAGAATAGTGCCGAAATTATTAAGTATAAGATTTAAATATTTACTAAAAAATTTAATTTCATATAGAAATGGAATAGTAAGAATTGCAAATAAGTAAATTTGTGTAATTATAAAATATCTATTTATCCATTTTTCATTAGTTTTGACATTAAAAATAAAATAGCTACCTATAAAAGAAAGTAAACCTACCGTAACAACATACGCTAATCCTAAAATACCAATAAAAAGCAATAACGGAATTATTTCATTAACATTAATCTGCGGTGGTATTCCAATTTTAAAAAAGTAAGGCAAACAAAATACCCCTCCAATAAAAACAACCATCCAAAATAATAAAACTGTATGTCTCGCAGCAATAGAAAACAAATTAAGAAAATTAAAATACATAGAATTTTTCATATGTCTTATATATGATTGCATAATGCTTACATCTTCAAGTATATTGCTAAGATTGTTATAAACAGCATACAATACATTCTCTTTTTCAAAAAATTCATAATTCAGATTTTTTTGTTCCTTTACATTTCTACTTTTTATGTACCTTTCGATAATTTCTTTCTCTTCTTTTAATATTTTAATCGATTTAATATACCTTATGATAGTGGTTCTAAATGCAGTTCTACTGGCTGAGTAAATATTATCTTGCTTCAAAACCAACAAATATTGTTCTATTTCATTAATAAGACCGCGGGTCGTATCAGATAAAATTTTAAAATCATCTTGTTTTATAAATTTTTGTAGAAAATTGATGGCTTCATCGGTTCTATTCATGCGCTTGGCATATTCAGATTTAAATATAGCTATTATATATTTTTCCGTACTAGAAAAATTTGAATTTTTTAATTTGTCAAGAGTTCTACTAATTTTCCAAATACATGACTTATTATTATAGACATTAGCAAGCGCCTCATGTATATTTTCTATTTCAGTCTCTACTTGCTCTAAATCCTTATAGGTAAAATTTCTCTCAGACAAAAAAATCATTCCTTATTTAAATTTTTAAAACTACGATACCTACCGATTTTAAATTCTACGCCTCCAAAATCGCTCCGTTGCTAGCGTTCGTTACCAGTTTGCGATACATTCGCAGCCAGCGGTACGGCAGCGATTTTTCAACCGGCTTAAATTTAGCCCTGCGCTCTGCGATCTCGGCTTCGCTTAGACGCACGTTGATCGCGTACGTATCCACGTCGATATCGATGATGTCGCCGTCTTGTAGCAGTCCGATCATGCCGCCCTCGGCAGCCTCCGGGCTCACGTGCCCGACGCTTAGCCCTCTCGTCGCACCGCTAAAACGCCCGTCCGTGATGAGAGCTACGTCCGCGCCCAGTCCGCGCCCCATGATGAGCGAAGTCGGGCTTAGCATCTCCTGCATACCCGGGCCTCCGCGCGGCCCTTCGTAGCGGATGACGACCACGTCGCCTTTGCCGACTTTGCCTTTTGAGATGCCCTCTATCGCCTCGTCTTGGCTGTTAAAGCACACGGCCTTGCCGCTAAATTTACGCTCGCCTATGATGCCCGCGGTCTTGATGACGCAGCCTTGTTCGGCTAAATTTCCAAACAAAATCGCCAGTCCGCCCACGTCCGAATAGGCGTTTTCGACCTTATGGATGACCTCTTCGTCTTTTATGACGCTAGCACCCACGCGCTCGCCTAGGCTCTCGCCCGTGACCGTCGGCGCGCCAAGGTCTAGCAGCCCATTGTCGCGGCGCGAAATTTCGTTTATCACGGCGCTTAGCCCGCCCGCGCGGTCGATATCCTCCATGTGGATATTTGGTAAGCTCGGGCTGATTTTGGCGATGTGAGCGATCTTGCGGCTGATCTCGTTGAGCCCCGCGATCTGTAAATTTACCCCCGCTTCGCGCGCGATAGCTAGGATGTGCAACACGGTGTTGCTGCTGCCGCCCATCGCCATATCGACGACTATGGCGTTTTGGATCGATTTTTCGTTCACGATGTTGCGGATTTTGTATTTTTCATCCAGCGCGATTTGGCAAATTCGTCGCCCCGCTTCCCTGATGAGCTCCTCGCGCTCAGGCGTGAGCGCGGGCACCGTGCCGTTGCCTTTTAGCGCGATACCCATCGCTTCGCACAGCGTATTCATCGAGTTTGCCGTAAACATCCCCGAGCAGCTGCCTCCGCTTGGACAGGCTTTGCACTCGATCTCTTTTAGCTCCTCGGCGCTGATCTCTTTGGTTTCAAATTTACCCACCGCCTCAAACGCCGTGGATAGGTCGATCGGCTCGCCTTTTTTAGTGTAGCCCTTTTTCATCGGGCCGCCGCTAACAAAAACCGTCGGCACGTTCACGCGAAGCGCGCCCATCACCATGCCGGGCACGATTTTATCGCAGTTTGGCATGCAGACCAGAGCGTCCAGGGCATGCGCGTTCATCACCGTTTCGATCGAATTTGCGATCAGCTCGCGGCTAGGCAAGCTATAAAGCATCCCGGCATGCCCCATAGCGATGCCGTCGTCCACGCCGATGCAGTTAAACTCAAATGGCACGCAACCGTTTTTGCGGATCTCGTCTTTTAAAATTTCGGAGTATTTGTTGAGAAAAAAATGCCCCGGAATGATCTCTATGAAGCTATTTGCCACGCCTATAAAGGGCTTTTCAAAGTCCTCGTCCTTTAGCCCCGTCGCTCTTAGCAAGCTTCTGTGCGGCGCGCGCGTATAGCCTTTTTTGATGATGTCGCTTCTCATTTTATGTCCTTGAATTGAAATTTTCTCCATTTTAGCATAAAATTTTACCGCTGCAGGGCGTTTTAAATTTTAGCGCATTAAAATTTAAAGTGGGACTATTGAGCTTAATCAAACCGAATCACTCCTGTTTTTGATATAATTGCACATCGATTATCAAAATCTTGCCGTTTGGCAGGAATGAAAAGAGGAGAAGATGCAAAGAAGAAATTTCTTAAAACTAACGTCCGCGTTGGCGGCTAGCGGGCTTGCTAGCCCTCTTTTTGCAAAGGAGGCCTTCGCTATCTACGGCGCGCCCGCGATGCCTAGCCTCATCATCGGCGTTGCGTGCATGCAGGGGCAGATCGGCAAAAAATACGACGCCAGGCTTGAGCTTTGGCGCGATCCCGATCAGCTGCGCGCGGGCGTGGCAAACGGCGAGTACAAGGTTATGATGAGCCCGAGCAACGTGGGAGTGAACCTCGCAAATCAAGGGCGCAAGATTGGCATGGTAAATATCCTCACCGAGGGGCTAAATTTCGTGATGAGCAAGGGCGAGAAGATAACGGAATTTGCGCAGCTGAAGGGCAAAAAGATCGTCATGCCTTTTAAAAATGACATGCTAGACATCATCGTGCGAGCCATAGCGAAAAAGCAGGGCATTAGCGGGCTAAACATCGATTACACCGCCAGCCCCGCAGAGAGCGCGCAGCTGTTTTTGGCCAAGGACTACGACGTCGCGATCACGGTGGAGCCGCTAGCAAGCGCCATGATCTTAAAGGGCAAAGTATCGGGTATCGCCGTGCAGCGAGGGGCAAATTTAAGCGATATGTGGGCGCAGGCGTTTTCGGTAAAGCCCATCATCCCGCAAGCAGGCATCATCGCAGATACCGATTTTTACGCCGCGAAAAAGGCGGATTTTGAAATTTTAAACGCCGATCTGGCAGACGCGCTTGTGTGGATCAAAGCGAACAAACAAAGCGCCGCGGCGATCGGGACGAATTTCTTCCCTGCGCCGCCGCCTGCGATATTTATGAGCATCGATACGTCGAATTTATGCGTCAAAAAACCTAGCGAGATCAAGGACGAGCTTTTGAAATTTTATGAAATTTTGATGGAATTTAACCCTAAGCTCCTCGGCGGCGCGATGCCTAAGGACGAGTTTTTTCTATGCTAAAAATCGATAAAATTCGCAAAGCTCAAAACCCCGCGTTTTACGTCATAGACTATCTGTGGGGCGGCTTTGCGAGCCTAGGGGCGGTGTGCTTTTTCATAGCCATTTGGCAGGTGGCGAGCGAGGCTTACGGGCCGCTCATTCTGCCAGAACCCGCGGCTGTTTTTTTTAAGGCGTGCGAAATTTTAAAAAATTTCGCTGCAAACGATCTAGCCCTGTCGCTTAAGCGCGCGCTTGCAGGCACCTTCCTCGCGCTTTTTGCGGGGATTTGCAGCGGGCTTGCGGCGGGGTATTTTAAAAGCCTGCGAGCCTTTTTAAACCCGCTAATCACCGTGCTTCTTTCGACTCCGCCCATCGTCTGGATCGTGCTTGCGATATTTTGGTTTCATTTTGGCGATAAAAGCGTACTTTTTACCGTCGTTATCGTAGTCGCGCCGATGACTTTTGCGTCCGCGGCGCAGGCGATGGCTAGCGTGAGCATCGAATACACCGAGCTTTTCGACAGCTACAAAAGCTCAATTTTAAAAAAACTGCGCTACCTCTACGCACCGCACCTAATCGAGCGGCTGCTTCCTGCGATCTACGTCGCGGTCAGCAACGGCGCGAAGGTGCTTGTGATGGCGGAGCTTTTGGGCGCGAACGACGGCGTCGGCGCAAAGATCGCCGAAGCGCGCGTCAATATCGATACGGTCGAGGTCATGGCATATGTGTGCCTAGTCATAGCCTTTACGGCGCTTTTCGATTATCTCGTGACCAAGCCGCTTCAAATTTTACTGATGCCGTGGAGCAGATGATGCTAAAAATTTCAAATCTGCGCTACGAAATTCTGCGCGACGTTATAATTTCAGATTTTTCGCTGCGGCTGCGCGCGGGTGAAGTCAAGACGCTTTTTGGCCCCAGCGGCTGCGGTAAGACCTCGCTTTTGCGGTTGGTTTGCGGGCTGGAGGATAAAAAAAGCGGGCAGATCGAAAACGGCTTTAAGAAAATCAGCTTTTTGTTTCAAGAAAACCGCCTGCTACCAAACCTCACGGCGCTTAAAAATATTGAAATTTTTAGCCCCGCCGGCGTGAACGAAATTTACGCCCTCGCCGCAAAGATCGGGCTAAGCCCGAGCGATCTGAATAAATTCCCGCGCGAGCTAAGCGGCGGTATGCAAAAGCGCACGGCGTTTTTGCGCACGATCCTTAGCGGCTGCGATCTGACGCTGCTTGATGAGCCGTTTGTAGGGCTCGATCGCGACCTACGCGGCGTACTGATCGAAATTTTAGTCTCAAAGATCGAGCGCGAGGGGCTTGCCTGCCTTTTGGTGACACACGACCGCTTCGAAGCCGCACGCTTAAGCCACGAGATCATCGAGCTCGAGCCCAAAGGGATGGGGCTTAGGCGCGTCGTGAGCCTGGACGAGCCGCTAAACGCACGCGACGAGCGGTACGAAGAGCGCGTGGTAAGCGAGCAGTTTGGGGGAGTGAGCTATTATGAGTAGAAATTTTATCTTTAATGCGCGCAAGCAGGGAGGTTCCGCACGAAATTTGAACTTACGTTGCAGCTCAGACGCGTATGAACGAGATTTTGGTGCATATGGAGATCCGAGCGTGCGCAATCACGGGCATTTGTCGGGCGCTAGATGCGACGACCTCAGCACTCGCATAGATGGGTTTTTGCGGGGCATCGGGCGCTGCGATATGGATGCACGCGGGCGCGAGCTTTTGCGGAGTTCTGGATGTATTGATGTCGGTGCGGGCGGGCACAGGCTCTTGCGGGATACTAAATGTTATGATTTCGTTGCTTGCATAGACAGGCTCTTTCGGGACATCGGATGCTGCAATCTTAGCGCAAGCGAATACAGCCTTTCGCAGGACGCCTGGCACCGCGGTTTTATCACACCGAAATACGAACTGCGTAGCCGTGCGAACTGCGATTATATCGTGAGCGTGCTCTTGAACGGCGTAGTGCGCTGGGTTTTTGCAGCGCGAAATTCGGCGAAATTTAGTAGCGATATGTATCGCAGCGCCAGAGCCGACTTACGGCGCGTTGGCACAAGCCAAGATACCCGCTCACGCCGCGACTCCGGCGCGAGTGTCAGCTTGCGATGCAGCTCTAACGCGAGCGATCGTTTACAGCGCGTATCCGACCGCCCTGCTCGTGCCGCCTGCCTACATTGCAGATTTGGTGCGAACCCAGATGCCCGTCTGCGTTGTGGATTTGGCGCAGATTATTTTAAAAATTCAGGCGGAATTTCTACGCGAAATTTTAAAATTTACGCTCTCGATTTCGCACGAAATTTCAAAATTTCCGCTTCAAATTTTACGCGAAATTTCAAAAATTCAGCTCGCAATTCGGACGCCGAGCCAGCGCAAAGCTTTAAAAATCCAAATTTCGCACATGATTTCTTGCAAAGCGCTAAAAGCTACGATCAAAATTCCACTCATGGCTTCTCACAAAACGGCAGAAGCGCCGATCCAAATTCCGCGCTGAGCTTCTCGCAGAGCGTTAAAAATTACGAGCGAAATTTACCGCTAAGCTTCTTACAAAGCGCCAAGAATTCCTATCAAGGTCAAAATTCCAAACACGCCTCCGCGCAAAGTCATGCCGAGCCAAATTCTGTTCAAAATTTCTCGCAGAGCTCTAAAAATTCCGATCGGAATTTTAAGACCAATTCCACGCAAAATGGAACCGAGCCTGTTTCGCCGCAGGAGCTCAAAAATTCCGAGCCGTGCCCGGCGCAGCGGCTAGGCTTTTACGCGCCTAAATTTAAAGATGAGCGCGCGAGGAATTTTTTCTCCCATCCGATGCGCGCCTTCGTTCTTTGCGCCTGCTTTTTTGCGGCGCTGGGCGCGCTTAGTTTTTTAGCACCCGATGCGCTGGCGATCGATTATGTCGGCGCTCATAAGTTTTATTTTCTGTTTTTGGCGCCTTCGTGCATCTACGCGGCATTTTTGCTTACCGCGCTGCCCGATTGGACGAACTTCGAGGGCTCGCTAAAGCCTGTTTCGCTTGCCTTTGCCGCCTGCCTGATCGCAGCCTTTGTCGCGAGCTTTTTAAATTTGCGGCTTGCGGCTGCGATTACGGCGCTATTTTGGGCGATATTTTTCATCTTTGCGGCATGGCTTTTGTGGCTGGATAAAAACTCGAATAATTTTAGCATCCTGGCAGTCCTTGCGGCGTTTTGCGCCTGCTCTGCCGCCTATGGCGCGAACGGGAATGAGAAGTTTTTGCTTAGCTTCGTGCATATCAACGTCGCGGCAATCGCCGTCGTAAGCTACCGCATAAGCGTCGTCATAGGCAACGAAGCGTTAAGAGAGGGCGGGCTGAAGGACGCCGTTTTTATTCCAAATTTTATCTACAAAAATTTAGCCGCTTTCCTCGCCTTTGCTTTGGCGCTCGCGACGCCATTTTTAAGCGAGGCGACGTGCGGATTTATCGCGCTTGGCATCGGATTTTTGTTTTTGGCGAAGCTTCGCGAGCTGCACTACGCCGAAATTTTAAGCCGCCACTATATGGCGTTTTACTACGCGTTGCAGGCTGCGTGCGCGGCGGGCTATGCGTGGTTGGGCTGGGAGCTGATCCGCGGGGGATACGCTGCCGCGCCGCTGCACGTCATCGCGATCTGCTATATGTATGGAGCGATACTTTTCGTAGGGATGATCGCCGGACAGCGCCACAGCGGAATTTCGCCGCTAAACTTCCCGCGCCTAAGCCGTGCGGCGCTCGTTTTGGCTCTACTCGCGGGAGGTTTAAGAGCCGTTTTTGCGGGCGAGAGCTTTGTTTTATACGTGATGACCCCCGCGGCGCTTTTTATCGCCGCGGTCGCGCTATATCTGATAAATTTCGTCCCGATCTTTCTGAAAAATCCTTTCAGCGCGGATCCGGATTGATGCTCATCAAAGCGGGCTTGTTAAATTTTAGCTACAATCGATCAAATTTCATTTCAAGGAGAGCTTATGCAACACATCAAAAATATCGACGCCGCTAAGGCCGTAGAGCTTGCTTCGCTAGTCGAAGTATCCCCTCATAAGGTGATTTCGCGCACCCTCGCACAAAATCCTGCGCTGAATATGACCCTTTTCGCCTTCGACGGCGGTGAGGAGATCAGCTCGCACAAATCCGACGGCGACGCATTCGTTTACGTGCTTGAGGGGGAGGGCGATTTCACGATCGATGGGCAGAAGCACCGCGTAAAAGCGGGGCAAAGCATCGTCATGCCTGCGGGCTTGCCGCACGCGATCTTTGCGCCGGTGCCGTTTAAGTGGTTTTTAGTGGTGGTTTTTTAGCCTATAAGTTTAAGGACGGGTCAAATTTTAAAATTTAGCCCGCCCGCCGCTTCATAAAATTTTATCCGAAATTTCATTCTTAGGATCGCCTTGTTTGTTCCCGCCTGCTCCCGCTCGCCCTCGCAAAATTTTAAAATTCCAAAACGTTTAAATTTTATTTTCACCGCGCCTAAAAATTTCGTCTGTTTTGCAAACCGCGCGGGAGCTGAAAATAACGCACTGCGTTTGCGCGCTGTGTCTAGCCCCGAAATCGCGCGCTTGAGCTCGCATCGCAAGTCAAATTCATAGCTCGCGCGTTAAATTTTTAAGTCGCGCCGAGCGTGCAATACATATCGGGCGAGTAGAGTAGACGGGCGCTGTAGTAGGGCGAACCCGCCGAGTGCGCAATGCGCGGCCTAGCTCATAGATCGAGAGTTAAATTTAAAGGCCGTGTCCGGCGCGAAATGCCCACCAAGCAGGCCTAAATTTTAAAATTTAGCTCTCGCTCGGAGTCAGCTCCTTGATGATGAGCTCAGGCGTGATCGTGCCGCGGAAGTTGTTTTTGCTAATCGTAAAGATCGCGTCCACTCGCTCGCCGGCGCGCGGCAAAAAGTCGTAGTTGAAAAACAGCGCCTCGACGCTGCCGCCGTTTTTGTCAAGCGCCATTTTGATATGCTTGCCCTCCTTGCCGATCTCTCTGATATTGCGGGCGCGGGCGCCTTTGATACAAAAGAGCGGGCGTGGATTTTTCTGCCCGTACGGCTCGTAAAATTCTAAAATTTCAAGCAGCTCGAAGTCTATCTGCGACGCGTCCAGCTCGCCCAGCAGATCGTCTTGCGCGTTAAAATCACTCAGATCTTTAGGCGTTATGCGCTCATTTACGCGGCGCTTAAACTCCTGAAGTAGCGCAGGATCGATCCCCACGCCCGCAGCGCCCTTGTGTCCGCCGAAGGTCGTTAAAATTTCGCTTTGCGAGGAGATTAGCTCTAAAATATCGAATTTACCGATGCTGCGCGCGCTTCCTTTGGCGCGCGAGCCGCTTACGCTAAAGACGATCGCGGGCTTTTTGTAGGTCTTGCTTAGGCGACTTGCGACGATGCCGATGATCCCTTCGTGCCACTGCGGACCCCACACGACGATGACGTTGTCGCTCGGATCGACGCTTTTTACGATCTCGTCGTAGAGGTTTTTCTCCTCCTCTTTGCGCGAGTTGTTGATGGAATTTATCGTCTCTAGGTAGTGGTTTGCCTCTCTGATATTTTTGGCGCATAGGAAATTATACGACATCGTCGCATCGTCCATCCGCCCCGTGCAGTTGATAAGCGGCGCGATCGTATAGCTGATATCGTCGAATTCGAAGTGCTTTTTAAAATAATGCTCTTTTATCGCCTTGAAGCAGGCGCGGTTTGAGCTATTTAGCCGCTTGATACCGAAGCGCAGCAGCGCGCGGTTCATGTCGCGCAGCTCCATCATATCGGCGATTATGGCGATGATGAGGATATCCATAGAGCTTGCCATATCGTAGTTCACGCCGAGGGTTTCTTTTAGCGCTCCCACGAGATACCACGCTACTTGTGCGCCGCAAATTTCGATATTTGGGAAGGTGCAATCAGGCTGCTTCGGATTGATTATCGCATAAGCGCGCGGCAGCACGGGCGGGGGCATGTGATGATCGGTGATGATGAGATCGATCCCCTTTTGAGCGCAAATTTCGGCAGCTTCCGTCGCGGAGGTGCCGTTATCTACCGTGATGATGAGATCCACATCCTCAAGCTCGCCTATGATCTCGCTGTTTAGCCCGTATCCGTCGGTGAAGCGGTTTGGGATCTTAATAACGTAATCCGCGCCTATTTGATTGAAAAAATCGCTCATTATGACGGTGCTTACGATACCGTCGACATCGTAATCGCCGACTACGGCTATGCGCTGGTTTTCTTCGATGGCAGTTTTTATGCGCAAAGCCGCCTTATAGGTATCCTTCAGCTCGCAAGGTAAGGGAATTTCAGAAATTTTAGTATGCCGATCGTTCGCAAATCTCGATTTTAGAATTTCCCTTATCTCATTTTTACCTAGCATTTTTTATAGATGCTTCGATAAAGCCCAAAATCGCGGGATTTGGGCGCACTAGACGGCTGGTAAATTCCGGGTGAAACTGCACGCCCAGAAAAAACGGATGATTTTTTAGCTCGACCGCTTCGATAAGCCCGTCGCTCTCGCCGCAGACTATAAGCCCGTGCTTTTCAAACTCGGCGCGGTACTTCGGATTGGCTTCGTAGCGGTGGCGGTGGCGCTCACGGATGGTTTTTTGCTCGCCGTAAATTTTACCCAGAAGCGAGCCTTTTTTGACGTCGCAGTCATAGCCGCCCAGCCGCATAGTGCCGCCCATAGGGGATTTGTGCGTGCGGATCTGCTTTTTGCCGCTCGCGTCGATGAAGCTGTCGATGAGGTAGATCACCGGATCTTCGGTCTGAGGGTCAAATTCCGAGGAGTTGGCGTTTTTCAATTTTAAGACGTTGCGCGCAAACTCCACCATCGCAAGCTGCATCCCTAGGCAGATGCCCAAAAACGGCACCTTATGCACCCGCGCGTAGTTTATGGCTAAAATTTTACCCTCCACTCCGCGCGAACCGAAGCCGCCCGCGACTAAAATTCCGTTTACGTCGCGGAAAATTTCATCCACATTGCTTGCTTCAATTTTTTCACTATCTATCCACTTTAAGCTTATCCGCGTATCGAGCGTCGCGCCCGCGTGGATGATCCCCTCGGTGAGGGATTTGTAGCTTTCTTTCAGATCGATATATTTGCCGACGAAGGCGATCGTAGTTTCGTTCGTAGGCACGATGACGCGCTTAACTAGGCTGTCCCAGTTGCTCATATCGACTTCAAGCTTATTTAAGCTTAAAGTCTCTGCGATCGGCGTTAAAATATCTTGTTTCAAAAACGCAAGTGGGATCTGATAGATGCTCGCGCTATCTGGGCTTTCTATGACGCAGTTTTTATCCACGCCGCAGCTTAGCGCGATCTTATCTTTTAGCGCGCGATTTAGCGGCATTTCGGAGCGGCAGATTATCATATCGGGGCTGATGCCGATGCGGCGCAGTTCGCCTACGCTGTGCTGCGTAGGCTTGGTTTTGAGCTCGCCCGCGACTTTTATAAAAGGCACGAGCGTGAGGTGGATATTCATCGTATTTACCCTACCAAGCTCCACTCTCATCGCGCGGATCGCCTCTAAAAACGGCAGCCCCTCGATGTCGCCTACGGTGCCGCCGATCTCGACGATCAGCACGTCGTTGCCCTCGCCCGCCTTTTTTATACGGCGCACGATCTCGCCTACGATGTGAGGGATCACCTGGATCGTCTTGCCCAGATAATCGCCCCTGCGCTCCTTTTCGATGACGGAGCTGTAAACTTTGCCCGTGGTAAAGTTGTTGTCTTGGCTTAAATTTTCATCCAAGAACCGCTCATAATGCCCAAGATCCAGATCGGTCTCCGCGCCGTCGTCGGTTACAAAAACCTCTCCGTGCTCCAGCGGACTCATGGTGCCGGGATCGACGTTGATATAAGGATCCGCCTTTAGTATGCGCACTTTAAGCCCCGCATGCTTTAAAAGCGTCGCGATCGACGCCGCTGCAATGCCCTTACCCAGCGAGCTCAGCACTCCGCCGGTAACGAAAATATATTTCGTTTGTTTTGCCATAAGTTTTCCTAAATTTTGATATTAATGCCGCGATTATAACTTCTTTTAGGTTAAAGCACACTAAGCTAGAATTTGAAAATTTT
>NZ_CALHGM010000016.1 GCF_938030145.1 uncultured Campylobacter sp. | reverse complement strand
ATATCAAAAACGAAATCTCCGTCGTCTGCACCATATCCCAAAGCTCTATCGGCCAGTTTTTTTTGCTGCCTTTTAGAGCCCCAAATAGCGCCTCGAGCTCTTCTGGCTGTCCCTTTTGGCTTACGTTCGTTGAAATTTCTTTCAGCCCCACTCCATATCCTTTTAGGCTTTTGTAATCGTCTAAAACGATGCTCTTGCCATCGAAGTGAATTTCCATAAATTCCTTACTTAGCTCCTTGCTACCGTTTGCGAAATATTCGATATTAGCCACCGAGCCGTCTTTGTATTTTAAGACGATGGATTTGTTATCTTCGGCGCTATATTTTTCATTGCTCGGCGTGATAGCCTGCGAAAATACGCTCTGTATCTCGCTTCCCGTTAGCGCCGTCATCAGGTCTATTATGTGGCACGCTTCGCCCACCATTCTGCCGCCGCTTTCATGCACCCAGTGATCCATCGGTATGTAGCCTGCGTTCATTCTATATCTAATTATCATAGGATTTATTCTAGCACTCGTGTACTTTTTTATCTCCTGCGCGTAGGCGCTAAATCGCCTATTAAATCCCACGAATAAAAAGGGCTTGTCGCCTCCACCTTCGTAAAATTTCTTTATCTTTTCAAGCTCGTCCTTGTTTGTCGCAAGCGGCTTTTCTACAAATACGTTTTTACCCGCCTCAAGCGCCTTTAAAGTAAGCTCCGCATGGCTATCGTGCCTTGTGGAGATTATCACGAGATCGACGTTTTTGTCATTTAAAATATCGTCTAAATTTGAAGTAGCGTAGTTCGCTCCGTATTGCTGCGCCACCGCCTTTGCCTTATGTCCGCTTCGGTTCATTATCGCGTAAATTTTATACTTATCCGTAAGCTTTGAGATATTAGGCAGGTGCATACCGGTGGCAAATCCACCGACTCCGACGAACGCGACGTTTATCACATCCCTGTTTACGGGTATAGAATTTATAATGATTTTTTTATTGTGATTTAGATAGTTATCAAGCTCGGTTAAATTTGCCTCGCCGTAATCAAGCAAAACCATAAGCGGCTTATTCTGCGAAGTCTGTAGCGACTCAAACGCCTCCGTTACCTGCTCGATAGGATATTTTGCGTCTATGAGCTTATCCAGCTTTATCAAATTTTCATTTACCAGCCTTAGATACTCGCTCATATTTCGATTTTCAGTCCATCTGACGTAGCTAAACGGATAATCAAGCCCCCCCTCTTCGTAGCTCTTGTCGTAGCGACCCGGCCCATAGGATGTGGAGATAAGAAAATCAAGCTCCTTTTTATACATATCCTCTCTATTGATCTGCATGCCGGCAACGCCTACAAGCACCACTCTGCCCTTTTTCTTGCACATCTGAAAGCTTTGCGATAGCGGCTCGCTACTGTTCGTAGCAGCGGTAAATAACACTCCATCGGCGCCGTGCCCACCGCTCCAAGATGAGACGACGTCTAGCAAATTTTCCTTTGATGGATTGATAGTTAGCTCGGCGCCGTATTCCTTTGCTATCTGCAAGCGCCTATCGTCAAAATCGCTGACAGCGACCCTCACCCCTGAAATTTTAAGCATCTGCACCGCAAGAAGTCCTAAAATCCCAGCTCCCACGACTACGCAGGTCTCGCCCAGCCTTAGATCGATCCGCCTAACGCCCTGCATCGCTATGCCGCCGAGAGTCACGGTGCAAGCCCGCTCAAAGTCCATATCCTGCGGCATTTTCATAACTAAATTTTTAGGTACATCTACATACTCTGCGTGGTTCGCAAGCCCTGCGCCGGCTGCGGCGACGCGCTCTCCGATTTCAAAATTTAAAACGCCCTCTCCGACTGCTATGACGACGCCGCTAAGCGAATAGCCGGTCGGGCTTCCGCTATCAAGCTTGCCCTTTACCTTCGCGTAGACGCTGGCTATGCCATCGGATTTCACCATATTGATGACTTTTTTTACATTCTCCGGCTGCTCTAAAGCCCTTCTAATCAGGCTCTTTCCGCTATTTGATACGCCGCTTATCTCGGTGCCCGCCGATATGCAGCTATTTACTACTTTGATAAGAACACATCCCTTTGAAACGCTTGGAGCAGGGATCTGCTCCGCTAAAACTTTGCCTTTTTTAACTATTGCTTGTATCATTTTACAACCTTTATTTGTTTTAACTTCAATGCCGGCTTTTCTATAAAATTCCAAGAAATGCAAGCTATCGCGAGCGTTGCTGCTACCACTATGAGATATAACCATAGAGAGCCGCTAAAGCCCAGACTAATTAAAATTTGAACTATCAGCATATGATAAAGATATGTACTATAAGAGAGATCGGTGCTTCTAGCTATCTTTAAATTTGTGTAGGAAAAAGCCATGCTAAAGATCACTAGCGCCAAAAGGACAATTTGAAATACAGTAGAAATTTCCAAGCCTCTCTTATAATCTCCAAGCCCGCTTCCAAACTCCATAGCCGCAAAACAAAATATCAAATAGAGCGCAATATAATATAAGCCGTAGCCTACGAGATATTTTTTTATATCCAGCCAATAAAGCCTCATGACCATGCCGATGATAAATATCCACAAAAACGGCAAACATATCAGCTCAAGAAGCTTATTTAAATTTGAAGCGGAGTAAAAATTTTCATCGGCGATTGCTGGAATTATCATTGATGTAAAAAATAGGAAAACCAACAATAAATTTCTTATGATTGCTTTTTTAATACACAAAATAAACGGAAGGAGGATATAAAACGATAACTCGACGCTAAGCGTCCATAAAACGCCGCTTGGATAGGAGCTAAAAAAGCCGTCGTAATTATATAAAGCATCGTTTTTTATACCGATTATAAAGCCCGCTATACCTGAAGCGGCGGTAATGACATACAGCACGAAGTATTCCACGTATTTTAATACCGAAATATCATTAAAATTTTTGCCCACGTACATAGCTAGCTCAAGTACTAAAATATTTACGAATAGAGCCGGGTATATCCTAAGCGCTCTTTTTATAAAATACTCTTTTAAATTTCCGCTATTTAAATAACTATCGGTAATTAAAAATCCTGAAACCAGAAAAAACAATGGAACGCCGGGAAATAGCCTAAGGAATTTATCCACGTGCCCCCCCCCACAAGAGCGGTATTTTTAGCCACTCGGTTGAGTGCATATATACCACTTGTAAAGCAAAAAGTAATCTAAAAAAATTCAGATGGTTATCTCTATCTATTACTTTTTGAAAACTCATTTACAAATTCCGCAAAAATCCAAAACTTCTTTTTCTATTTTTAGCCCTTTAAATTCCTTATGTCCGACCAAAAATACGATAATGTCCGAAATTTCGATAGCCTTTTTATAATCCGCTATCTCAAAATCCTTATGAGCCTTGATGTTAGGCTCTACGGCGATTACATCAATACCGTCTGCGATCAGGCGCCTGGTTATATTTAGCGCAGGCGACTCTCTCAAATCGTCGATGTCGGGTTTAAAAGCAAGCCCCATGCACGCGACTTTGGGCTTTCTGCCGTTTTGCAACTCAAATTTCAAAGCGGCGTTTTTGATCTTTTCTATGCTCCACTCGGCTTTGTGGTTATTGACCTCTCTTGCGGATTTGATCAGCCTCGCTTCGTAGCCGCCCGCATGCACTATAAACCACGGATCGACCGCTATACAGTGCCCGCCTACGCCGCAGCCCGGGCTTAAAATATTAACTCGCGGATGGCGGTTTGCTAGCGAGATGAGCTCCCAGACGTTAATGCCGAATTTATCGCACAAAATGCTAAGCTCGTTTGCAAAGGCTATGTTTACGTCGCGGAAAGAATTCTCTGTAAGCTTTGACATCTCTGCGGTTTTCGCATCGGTCTGTAAAACCTTGCCCTCTACGAATTCCCTATAAAATTCTGATATCTTTTTAGTAGCAATCTTTGTAGTTCCGCCCACGATTCTATCGTTTTGCGTAAGCTCTTTTAAAATTTTACCTGGCAAAACTCTCTCCGGGCAATGAGCGATATAAATTTTAGAAATATCAACACCGCCATTTTTTAAAATTTCGCCTATCTTTTCGGTAGTACCTACTGGTGAAGTGGATTCTAAAACGACCATATTATCGTCTTTTACGTATGGTATTATAGATTTTGCCGCACTTATAACGTAGTCGATATTTGGAATGTATCCGTCTCGAAACGGCGTCGGAACAGCTATGATAAAAACGTCTGCGAAATCAGGCTCAACATCTGCTTTTAAATTTCCGCTCTGCACTGCTTTTTTAACAAATACGTCAAGTTCCGGCTCGACGATATGAATTTTACCCTCATTGATCGTATCTACGACGCTCAGCACCACATCAACGCCATGGATTTTATAGCCCCTATTTGCCAAAAGCGCCGCCGTAGGCAGCCCTATATATCCAAGACCTAAGATGCAAACTTTTTTCACAATATTCCTTTTAAAAATTCCAGTATTTTTTTACAAGCTTTACCGTCGCCATACGGACTTACACTTTTGCTCATTTTATCATATTCATCTTTTAAATTTAATAATCTTTGCACCTCTTTTATTATATTTTTGCGCTTGGTGCCGATAAGCTTAACGCATCCCGCTCTTATCCCTTCAGGTCTTTCGGTAGTTTCTCTGATAACTAAAACGGGCTTGCAAAGGCTCGGCGCCTCCTCTTGGATGCCGCCACTATCTGTTACTATCATATATGACTTGCTCATAAGATAGACGAAACTATCATACTCTAGCGGATCAATTAAAAATATATTCGAAATGCCCGATAAAATTTCTCCCACAGGCTTTCTTACATTTGGATTTAGATGCACGGGGTAAACGATGTCGATATTTTCATTTTTTAGCGCTATTTCACGTAAAGCCTCACAAATATTAACAAAGCCTTCTCCGAAATTCTCTCGTCTGTGTCCTGTAACGAGAATAAATTTTCTATCACTAAGCTTATATTTGGAATTTATAAAGGATAAAATTTTATTTTTTAGCAGCTCGTTGTTTTCGATTTTGTCTATCGTCCACAAAAGCGCGTCTATGACAGTGTTGCCGCTAACGATTATATTTTTTGAATCTTTGCCTTCTTTTAATAGATTATCTCTTGCGTCGGCAGTCGGCGCGAAGTGATATTTAGCGATGAGCCCCGTCATCTGCCTATTTATCTCTTCAGGAAACGGTGAATAGATATTATGCGTCCTAAGTCCAGCTTCGACATGTACCACGTCGATCTTTTGATAATACGCCGCTAAAGAAACGGCATAAGTAGTAGTAGTATCTCCATGCACAAACACGATGTCCGGGGTATATTCGCTAAATACATCGCGCATACCAAGCAAAACGCCTGACGTAATATCGTACAGATCCTGCCCCTGCTTCATTAAATTTAGATCAAAATCCGGCTTGATCTCAAAAAATTCAAGCACCTGATCAAGCATCTGTCTGTGCTGCGCCGTAACGCAAACCTTCACTTCAAATTCCGCATGCTTTTGAAATTCCTTTATCAACAGAGCCATCTTAATGGCCTCCGGGCGCGTCCCAAATACTATTAAAATTTTTCTTTTCGTCATAAACTCCCCTAAATATTAGTTTTTGCCCAAAGTCTATATAGTAATATTAAAATTATTCTTTTTTCTTTTTGTACACATCTATTAGTTTCCCGTGCTCTATCAATTCATACTTATCGCGAACATCATCAAAAAGACTCAATAATATTTTTAGTTGTATAATTCGCCGCATAACATCGTTTGGTAGCCATTGATTATTATAAACATCGAAAAAACGTCTTTCTTTTAGCTCTTTATAATATACATTCAAAATATCGGTATCGACGTATAAAATATCGGCTTTGGAATTTATGAGATCTAAAACTTCGTTGTATTCATCGTCAGTTACTATAAAGGATTTTAGTTCAAAATACTTTAACCCACTATATTTTTTACTAAAGAATTGCAACATATTGTCATATTTGGATATCATATATAACTCATTTGAATTTTTAGAGTACTTGTTTATAAGTCTTAAAGCATCGTCAAAGCGCTCAAATGAATAGGTAGTAATAATACCACCTGCTCTTTCATGATCCCATTTATAATTTCTGTGTGTAGCAAAAGTATTTTCATATAGTGCCATTTGGGATATATATTCATAGCAGTATTTGGCATAAGCAAATATAAGTATAGGCGCTATTATGATATATAAAATATTTCTAATTCTTTTAACTATGAAATGAAACAATATCAGCATGGGTAGTGCAATAATAGCAAAATTTATATTATCAAAATTTCCCTTCCATACAAAAAGAACACATAAAAATTCAGTATAGAAAAGTAAAAATATATAACTTAAAAGAAAATTCGATCTCTTTAGCTCTACATAAAACCATATAAGCCCGAGCCAAAGCAGAGATATAGCAAATAATAATAGCATGTAAATTGGCATACTGATAGGGAGAGAATAAAAGCCGTCTAAAAAGTATTTCGTAGATGGATTATCCATGAGTGGATATTTTATACAAGCAATTATGCTAAAGAATATAAAAATTATAAAGATCCAAAGTTCTTTTAGATCAACCCTTCTGCGCTCGATAAATTCTAATACATATTTTATTATAAAAGTACCAACTATAGATAAAAATAGGAATAGTCCAAAATCCTTTACTAAAAGTATAGATAAAATCCCCGATGTAAAAACTATAGCTATGTAACACGTTCTTGATTCTTTAAATTTCATAGAGTAAAAAAGCATTAATACTATTAAAAGATCAAAGAAATGCCTAATATAGACATGCGTTGGAGCAAAATGATAAGAGTGAAACCCTATGCTAAAAAAATATATGCTAAAGAGGATTATAAAAATAAATCTAATAAAATAATTTTTCATAAATAAAATTATAAATGCTATAGAAATAATATAATATGTTAAATTAACTATATTCTTTGCCTTGTCAAAATTCTCTACGTTTATGCCTCCCAAGCTTTGCATAATAAATTTTACCGTGTAGGCACTCAAAAATCCATACTGAGAAAAAATCTCAGATTTATTTCGGCCCAGGTCCAGCTCATTTACGGCATTCAACATAAAGGGGGCTTCATGCCAAAAATAACGATTTATAAGTTGTGTCTGCTGTTCATAAAGATTATCTGCGATAAAATTAACTTTTTCCTGCAGCTTGTCCAGAGAGTCTGCCCAAAATAAAGGATACGCATCCCAAGCGCCAGTATCTTGGTCTTTTACTGTATCGTTATAATTCATCAAAGTATTAACTATAGCATTGACAGAACTATTACTGCTAGGATTTATTATGGCGTCAAACATAGTTATATTATAATCTCTATTATATAGAGTAGCAAATTGCGAATTATGAGCATCGCCATGAATTACACTATATTTACAACCGCTAGATATGGATTTACATTTTGAAACTATATCATTATAAGAATTATACTGATACATAGATGATTTTAGAGGTTCAAAGATTAAATTCTGTTTTATATATTCACTATTTTTAACAAATTTATCACTCACTAGTGTCTCTTCGTCTATATTTTTAAATTCATTAATTAGTTTAAAATCTGTAAAAATTCCATATGCAAAAAATATAGCTTGTGCTACAACTAATAATACAACAAATGAATTGATTAAATATTTTATAACATTATTCATCACTTCCTCCAGATTTATATCTTATGAACCAAAGCAGAATAGTAAATACTGTCGATGTAATAAATATATAAAATAGATAAAAAAATAAAACATTATTACTTTTTGATAAAAACGATAAACCATAGTCGTTATAAGCATACTTATGGCTACTAAATTTCTCTGCCGGAAAGAGAAATAAATAAATTAGAGCATTTATTAAAATATAATAGACGAATATTTTTATCAAAGTAATTCTCTTCACTATTTGACCCTTTCATATATATTTATCGAATTTAGTCTCCCGGATCTATCAATTGGCATGACACCTATTTGAGGAAAGATGGCAAAAACATACTTTATTTGCCCCTCAATAACAATAACATCTCCGATACTTATACTTTGCGATACATCGTTCAAATCATCACCGTTATATATATTTGCACCATCTCGTTTTGCTTTCTCTAAAATTATTCCATTCGCATCAAGCCAAATTTTTAATTTTTTATAATTTTCACCAATCAAAGCACTATTTTGTATTATTACTTCCATTTTGATAGCTCCATTTTGGTACTTTGGAGCGTATCCTAAATAGCTAGGTACTACAAAAGATCTAATAAATTTATATTTACCCTCTTTAACCCACTCATTCATAGTTTTATGAAATTCTTCTTGCATAAAATGATCTTTTTGTAAAAATCTCTTGTGAACCTCAAATGCCGAAGCAGAATATTGATACAATACCACGTTATCGCTCGGATTATTTATAAAATCTTCGTATTCTTTATTTGCCAGCTTTGTAGGCACTACATCAAACCACTGCGTCATCAATTTATATGGTGGAATTTTATTGTTTAATAGATACATTATAGGAAAGTTAAAAAAATAAAAATCTTTATCAGACTTGGATTTTTTACCGACATATTCATGAAAAAAATCTAAAATTTCAGAAATTTTCTTATCCATTTTTATACCCTTTAATTGTGGATAAGAAGCCTCACTATCTGCCCGAAATATACTTGGTTGATAATTCTCTAACCAATTATATGGATTTAATAGCTTACTATAAAATATTAAAGTCATTATAAAAAGCATCCAGAATAAAAATATCGCCCTTACAAAATTTCTTAAATTTTGATTTAATATATATGCAAAGGCAAAGCTCAGGCAAAGCAATATAGTATTCATGTCTAGTGCATACGAAGTTAAGGTACCACTATATACTATGGCCGTAATGGCTAGCACCATAAATTTATATTCTTTAGATTTATAAATTTTAGCATTTTTAATAATAAATACCATGGTAATTATAAATAGTATTATAGATATAGAAAAGCCGATATAGATATGCTTGCTAGTAAAATGAATTATAAAATATCCAAGCACTATAAAAATTGCACCCACCATTGCGAATCTTATAGGACTAGCAACATCATGCATTATTTTCATCATAGTTTTATCATATATACAACAAATACAATCAAAGTATCTTTTTAATACTAGTATAAAAATAAATATAGTAAATGCCACAATTAAATTCTTAAATAATAATGGCTCAAAAATAAACCTCGTCGCTATCGTCCATAGACTTCCTTTTGAATCATTATCTGTTATTGATGAAGGATCAAAAGGCATTATGAAATTTATAGATGCAAAGAATATAGCAGTAAAGAGCAGTAAAAATCCTATTCTTTTAAAATAATCTTTTACGCTACTGGATATAAAAGCATAAGATACAAAAAGACTAGCAAAAAGAACCAATCCCACATTTTGTTTTATGAAAAAAAGTAGGACTAAAAATAAAATTCCAAGTATTTGATATATGGTACCTTTTTTAGAATTCTCATTCTTTATGGATTTTACTAGAAATAATAAAGTAGAAAATTCTATGATGAAAACGTAGGTATGATAGTCTTTGGCAATATACGACCCACCAACGATCCATAGCAAGCTCGCAAAAATTGCTGCTACAGCGCTGCTTACCCCAGAAAAAAATTCTCTCAAAACCAAATATAATAAAATTACCTGTATCATTGCGGCTACCACACCGATGCAGGCAAAAGCAAAAAAATTTATTCCGAATATTTTTTGATAAAAGGCATTTATATAGACAAATAATGGAGTCCATGCTAGATAAAAATCTTTATTGATCACTTCTCCTTTATTTACTAAATAAGCATAGGTTTCCCACCATCCTTCTTGGAGTGAGAAGTAATGGTTAAA
>NZ_CALHGM010000015.1 GCF_938030145.1 uncultured Campylobacter sp. | reverse complement strand
TTTTAATGAAATATAATTTTATTTTTAAATATTTTATTATTTCTTAAATATAATCTACTCTCGACCGCCAAGCTCATTATTAAATTTATTTTGATCCGCCAGGCGAGAACCCTGAGTTTTAGTCTTACCAGATCGTTCAGCCAAGACGTCTTTATAAAGCCTCTTTTCGTTTTTGATTTTTACTAGACGATCGTCAGGCTTAATGCCCAGCACCGATACGCCTTTAAAATATTCTTTGAACAAAAAGCCGTCTTTATCGATTTTATCGCTATTTAAAAGCTTTTTGCCGACGTAGTAGAAGCGTTTTTGACAAATATCCGCGATAAATTCCTTATTGCTTTTTAGCCTTTTTTCAAAAGCGGTAGCCTCTTCGCCGATTATGCCCGAGTGTTGCAAGACGTAAAGGTTTTTATCTAAAATTTCAAGCTTTGCGGTTAATTTAAAAAGACTTTCGTTACGCCCGAGCATGCGAGTAACTAGCAGGCTATCCTCGAAATATTTCCTAGCCGCATCGTCCTCGCGGCCGCGATGAATAGCGATAGCGCGTCGCACTTTTTTATAATTTTCGATATCGGCCTTGCTCGCGCCCCTATTTTTCGGATAAATTTTATTGTAGTTGTAGCTAAAATTTTCAAGTAAATTTAGCCCTGCGGAATGGTCTTTATAGTGAGCCAATCGCATCTCGTTAAGCTGCGTAGCTTGACTGGAAATTTTATTTATTTTGTCGATTTCAGATAGCACGGCCTTGCTCTTTTCTTTGATGACTCGGTTACTTTCTTTTAACTCACGAGCGAGCTTATATACCCGTTTATTTCGCTTTTTAGTATAAAGCATAAAGAGCCGTAAGAGCTCTTCGTTATCTTTTTTAAGCGCGGCAAGCTCGTTATTCATAGCTTCAATTCGCCCTGCCGTAGCGTCATAGCTTTGCTTATTTTTATCCTGCATTTTTGAATAATAGTCGTTTATTTTATCTTTTGCCGTATAGTCGTCCGCTTCCAGCTTCACGGCGGATTTTACTTTGTTAAATTCGAGCCTTAAATCCTTTTGCAAGAAATTTTTATTCTCGTATTTTAGCCCACGAGCTCCGAGAGAGTAAGCGAAATTCGTACGCACGTCGTCAAAAAACTCTCTGATTTCGCTTCTGCTATCAAAGTGGATTTTTTTATTGGTAAAGCTATTTCGTTTATTTAAAACCACGTGCACGTGCGGATTATTCTGATGGGTGTGTAGCACGAAAGCATACTTGTGTCCGCTAAAATTTAGACCTAATACGTTATGTACGCTCTCGCTCAAAGCTCTTAATTTTTGCTGATCGTCGCAAGGCTCGTTGATAGAAAAAATTAGATGCCACGCGTCCTTCGAGTTTGGATTATCGCCGAAATCCTTGCCCCAATCTTTTAAAACTTCATCGCTGCCTACTCTCTCCCCTTTTTCATTGATAGCTGCGCCGTCGAGAGAGTTTTTAAGAGCGTAGTCGATGCAACGCTTGATGGAAGTTTTAGGTAAATTTGAAATCATCTTTACGACTGATTGCTTGGCAAAGTTATTTTTAGGAAAAGGAATATGCGAGCGAGAAAATCCTGCGCCGCTTCCAAAAGAAACGTATTTATGCTCCGATTTTGCCGTGCGAGTATAGCCGGCTCTGATAGCTTTTAGTTCTTCGAAAAACGCATCCCAATCGCGTCTTGCCAAATTCTCTCCCTTTTAAATTCTTAAAAAGTATTCATAGCTTTTAAAGATATTTGCAAAAGATGTTAGTGTAAGTAGCTTTAAGAAAAGATAATGCCAGAAGTAAGGCAGGATAACCCCTTTTATATATCACTTTTTTAAGTTTAGCCCATTTTACGGCGATAAAACGCCTAAAAATGGGGAAACTAAACTTAAAAAAGCTGTGATTTTCGGTAATTTTGCAATTGCCGAAAATAAAATAAAACGCAGAGCATTTTATTTTTGAGAAAAAGCAAGTAGGTTTTAAAAGGGAAAGCGTAAAAAAGCACAAAAATATTTGAAAAGTTAGAACTATATTCACGATGCGTAAAAATAAAACAAGAAAATTTTATTCGGATAAGCTTATGGACAAAATATAAGAAAAAATTAAAAATATCTAGCAAAAGTATTCAGAGATAAGCAAAACGAAACGGAAGAGAAAAATTTTAAAAGAATTTGTAAAATTTTTGAAAAGCGTAATTTTGTAAAAAGACTTTTTTAAAAAAATAATCGCAAAAAGCCTATAAAATAATCAATATGAAAAAGTAAAAAAGTAAATAAATACTTATAAAATCTTTAAAAGAATTGCTTGTATATCCTTTAAATCGCTATTCACAAAATCACTTTTACAAAATCTCGCTTTTTGAAAAATAGTATAGTGCTAGAAATCGAAAATATTCTAATCAAAAAGGAGCAAACAATGAGAGAAGTCTCAAAAAAGGCGAAAAGTATTTTTTACTTTTTAATGTTCTTGCCGTTTCATTTATTCGGAGCGGGCGGCCAAAACGTTTTAAAAACTTTGGAAACAAAGGCAAACGAACAAATCACTGAAGCCGGAAGTAGTGCCGCAAGCGTTATCAATACGGTAATCACCGTATTTGGTATTATTTGGGTCGTAGTATTCTTAACGATAATGTTCGTAAATATCGAGGCTTTAAAAAATAATATAAAATTGCTACTTGGTATCGCGATTATTCTTGGTATTGCATACGGCTTATCTGCCGCAGCAATGTAAAAGGTAAAAGCGAATGATAGTGACCGACTGCTATATGGACTTAACCAAAAGAACGAAAATCATAGGTCTAACAACCACGAGTCTATTCACGATTATAATCGCTGGATTTATCTCGTGGTTTATCTTGATTTTATATTCGCTAGCAGTCGTTGCTATTTTATACTGCTTCTTCTTTATTTTAGAATTTTTTGATGAAGACATATACGACATCATCGGTTCTAAAATGAAAATATCGCAAAACAAATTTTATGCATAGGTTAGAAAATGGCTCGCGGAATAATAGGCGTAATCAAAGAGTGGAATCAAAACAAAAAGAAAGAAAAACTAAAAAGAGAGCTTGGCATTGACGTAAGCCAAGAAAAACCAAGTATTAAAAATAAAACGGAAAACGACGTTTTATCAAAAATCAATAAGATCAATAAAAAAGCGGATGAAATTTTAATGATAGCAGAACCGCAAATTTATACACTGGCAAAAGAAAACAACATCGCCTGCAAATACGGCGAGAATATAATAATCACCAAAGACGGCAACGCAAGTATAGCAGTAGAGCTAAAAGGGGTAAGCTACGCCGGAATTAGCTTAGACGACGAGACGGACTACCTTTTAAACCGCGTTATGTTTTTTACGACTTTGAAAGATGACGTAGAAATAAATTTAATCATCAAAAAAACAAAGCAAGACTACAAAGAATATACAGACAAAAATATAAATCCGTATGCGAACGAGATCATAAAAAAATGGGAAACCAATCAAGATATATACGCTATAAGATACTTTTTAATAATTTCTACGATGACGAAAAATATCACAGGACTACTGGAAAGCTTTAAAACCAAAATGACTAGCGAAGAGGGCGACGAAAGCAACGAAAGCGCAAAATTAAAGCAAAAAATCGAGCTTTTAAGCGATACGTTCTCAAACATCAAAAACTACTTTTCGATTTATCAGCCAAGACAGCTAAGCGGCGATGAGATCATAAATTTTTATGCCACGTATTCAAACGCGAAAGAGACGAACCTTGCATATACGAATGAGCTGATCACAGATAGTTACATAAGCTCATACGTCGAATTTAAAAAAGACTACATAGAGTTTTACCGCAACGACGGCACGACCAAATACGCTAGATTTATCAGCGTAAAAGCCTACGAAACTGAGCAAATCAAGTCGATCATCACCTCAAATTTAATCAAAAGCAATAACGAATTTATGGCTATGATTTATCTAAAAGCCTACGAAAAGCGCAAGGCGATCAAGAAGATAAAGGACACCAAAGCGTTTGCGGTAGAGCTAGTCCGCCAAGAGCTAGATCAGTTAATGGAGCTAATCCAAGCCGACAGAGAAAATTTAGTAGAAACGAGCTTTTCGGTATATTGCCTAGCCGATAGCCTCAAAGAGCTGGAAAACCGCTCGAACGAGCTAAAAAATATCCTAGAAAATCAAGGATTAAATGTTGTCCGAGAAACGCTAAATCAAAAAGCTCTTTATTTTAGTTTCTTTCCTAGTCGCGGAAATTTAAACGCTAGAAAGAAAACGCTAAATATCAGCAACTTAGCCACGATCGCAAATTTTGAAAACGAAGTAACCGGATTTAACCAAAACGACTGGGGCGGCGAAGCGATAACGACATTTAAGCACCTAAACGGCACGCCGTATTTATTCAATTTTCACTGGCAGCCAGACGGCGATCGCCCAGCCGGGCATACGATGATAGTGGGCGGAACCGGAAGCGGAAAGACGACGCTGGCGCAATTTTTAATGACAAATTTATTTAAATACCCGATAGATATATTTGCAATGGATAAGCTACGCGGTATGTATAACTTCACGAACTACGTAGACGGCGAATATCACGATAGTGAGAGCGATGGCTTTAAATTAAATCCGTTCAGTCTAGCTGACACGAACGAAAATAGAGACTTTTTAAAGTCATGGCTACGCTTTATGGCCGAAGTTAAAAACGACGAGCATGAAGCCATAAACGATATTAACAACACGATAGACCGTATATACGACATGAAGCAAGATGGTCAAACGCTAACGCTAAGCGATTTTATTATATCGCTTCCAAGCGACAATAACGAGAAATCAAGACTAAAAATCAGATTTGACAATTATAAGGGTTCGATATTCGACAACAAAGAAGACGCCCTAAATTTTACCAAGCAGCTATCAGTGTTAAATATGGATGGCATACTGCAAAACAAAAAAACCGCCGGACTTACGGCTATATATATTTTTCATAAACTAAAAAATAAAGCCAAAAATAGCGCGGATAAGCGCGGCTTCTTTTGCTTTATAGACGAGTTAAAGGATTATTTGCAGGATGAGACGATGCAAGAAAAAATCCTAGAAGCAATCCTAGAAGTTAGAAAAATCGGCGGAGTAATGTGTATGGGCTTTCAAAATATGAGCTTATTTAACAACATTGAGCGCGGCTCGTCTTTTTTGGACAATATCGCAAATTTTGTCATATTTCCGACCAATAGCGAAGAGACGCTGGCGGAGTTAAACGCGATGATAGGATTAACGCCGACGGAAGCCAAATTTTTAAAAGAGACAAACTCGAATGCGAGGCAAATATTGCTAAATATGAAATTAAGAAACGAGAGCGCAAAGCTGGATATAGATTTATCGAGGCTCGGAAGCTACTTGCGAGTATTCTCGTCAAGCTCGGACAACGTAATGCTTTTAAAGCAGCTTAAAAACGATAGCCCGGTTCACTGGCGAAAACATTACATAGAATTTAAGGGGAAGAGGAGTTAAAGATGAAAAAGATTGCAATCATCATGGCGGCGTCGATACTAGCGGCGCTTTTAAGCGGATGCGCGGATAAACCTAGCAAAATAGAAAGAATAAGCCCCTGCGCTTGTTACGATTTTATAAAGGTGGGTTAAATGGCGTTTGAAGAGAGAAAGATCGACCCAAATTTTATTTTTAGAGCCGAAAGAAACATTAAAGCGTATATGTTTTATACGATCATAGCCCTCGCGGTCGTAAGCGTAAGTCTGGCGGTAGCAATAGCGCTTTTAACGCCGTTAAAGGAAACAAAGCCGGTTTTACTTAAATTTTCAGATGGCGACTCCCGCTTCGTGACTATAGACGATACGAGCCTAAATGTCCGCAGCAACGAAGAGCTGCTAAAAAGCATTTTAGCTGGATACGTTAAAAACAGAGAGATGATAAATCGCATAGATGATGTCGAGCGCTACAATGAGATACGCACGCAAAGCAGCAGGCAGGTATGGGAAGCGTTTCAAAGTTTAGTAAGCGATCCCAACTCGATTTATACGACTAAAAATTACTTCCGCAACATTCAAATTTTAAACGTAGCCGTTTTAAGTCAAAACGTAGCGACGGTCGACTTCCAGGCCGAGATCACAAATCCTACGCGCACCGAAGTAAGCTATAAAAAATACAGAAGCGCGATAGAGTACGACTTTCGCAACCAAAGCGGCACATACGCCGATACGATGAAAAATCCTACCGGTTTTATCGTAAGTAAATATCAAATAACGCAAATTTTGGACGAAAAGGGCTCAAAATGAGAAATTTAATAAAACTTTCGATCGTCTCGGCACTTGCTTTAAATTTAAGCGCGGCCGAGCCTCAAGAGGGACTAAGCGAAGAACAGATGAATCAAATCCGCGCCATTATGCGCCAAACGCAAGAGCTGGTAAACGAGCAGCAGCAAAACGGCTCTATGGGTGAAGATATATTTAACGATAAAAACAAAGACGTAAACAACAATATACAATCGAATTTTAAAATAAATCCGCTCGGACTATACAAACAAAGGCAGCAGCCGCAAGGGGCAAAATTTAACGACCCTAACGGCGGGCAAATTCCCGAACAAGACGTAATAGACTTCGGCGGTGCGCCCGATGGTTCGGATAGGCAGATAGGCAAAGACGAGCTGGAGCTTATGAAAAACGCCATCCGCAATCAAGATTTAAAGGCATTGCAGCAAAAATTTCACTCAAAGAAATACAGTGGATACGAAAATACGCAAGTAGTCAAATATCAGCCCGATAAAACCATCAAAATTCGCACGCGCCATGCAATGGCCACTACGCTGATATTTGATAGCGAGATAGATAATTTCGTGCTAGGTGACCAGACTGGCTTTAAAATAGAGCAAATCCCAAGCCAGCCTAATGCTATCGCAATAATCCCGCAACTAATCGGCATCGATACTAGCCTAACGATTTTTACAGGTGATGGAAAAATCCATACCTTTTATATTTTTTCAACGGATTATAAAAATTCAAGCGACCCAAGCTTCATAGTTCGTATAAAAGACGGCGAAACGCAAAAAGCTAAGCTTGCTAAGCTTGAAGAGGACGGCAAGGAGTATTTAACAATAAAAGACGGCATAGCCGAGCTGAAAGTCAAAAAGAGCGATATTTACAGCGGATATACGCAAAAAGCCAAAAAAGAAAATGAGTGGCTGCTATCGGCTGAAATTTTTAGCGATAAGAAATTTACGTATTTTAAGTATTCCAAAGACGAAATGCCGCAAATCCCTACTATTTACGCAGTCATTGATAAACAAGATAGCCCGGTAGAAACGAGGGTAATAGGCGATTACATAATCGCAGAGACTATAAATCCGAAATTTACGATTAAAAGCGGCGATAGCTACGTATGCGTAGAACGCAAAGAAACGCAGGCTGAAAAACTAAGAAAAGAGATAAGAAAAAATTTAAACACCGATGAAGAAGCCGTAAAACAAAGACAAAAAGAGAATAGCAAAACAATAACGAAAAACCAAGAAAAATATAACGAATCCACAAAGAAAGCAAGAGGATTTTAGAATGAAAAAGGGGAAGAAAACGCTGCTTTTAAGCCTTGCGACGCTTAGTATAATTTCCTCTCCCCTTTTGGCGGAGGAAATTTTTAACGAGGCGGCCGGGCAAGAGCAGCAAGACGAGCAAATAAGAAATTTACAAAACCAAAAGAATCTGAATCATCTTTTTGAAAATTCAAAATTTCCGGTCGACGATTACATTTATAAAGCCGGAAAGAAAATGCCGAGCGAGGACGGGCAAAATTTAGGCGAAATTTTAAAGAAATTAGAAGAACTCGAAGCTAATAAAAAGCAATCCGGGCAGATCACGCCAGGAGCGCCGGCCGCTACGCCCGAAGATATGACAAAAGAGCAAGAGCAAATGGCGCAGCGCGCTAGAGATAAACAAGAAGAGCTAAAAGCCAAGCAAGAGAGTCTAAAACAAGAAATAAGAAGAGACAACCAGGCCGCCTACGAAAACAAAATGCGCGAGCTAATAAGAGCTCAAATTTTAGCTAATCGCAACAACGAGATAAAAAACGTAAATCAAAACTCATTAAAATACGGCGCCGATGGCTTCTCAAATCAAAAAAGCCTAGATGTCAGCACGAATGAACACAGACTATACCGCACTATTAGAGCCGGGCGGCTGATCCCGGCAATTCTAACGAGCGCGATAAGTTCGGATTTGAGCGGAATAGTAACGGCTCAAATAGAGCAAGACATATATGCTGCTATGGGGCGAGCGGTGCTGATCCCTCGCGGAAGTAAAGTGATAGGCTTTTACACCAACGACACCAAAATCGGGCATGAAAGGCTGGAAATCAGGTGGCGCGAGATAATCACGCCGCAAGGCATTAATATAATGCTAACAGATGCAATGGCCGCCGATAATATGGGAATGAATGGAGTCGTAGGAGCGATAAATAATAAATATTGGGAACGCTACGGCATAGCCTACTCAATTTCAACGATTACGAACGCTTTGCTTTTAGGTATAGCCTCAAAAATGGGAAATTCAAACAACTCTTACGCCACCGAAATTTACTCAAATGCTAGAAGCGACGTAAGCAGCGTAGTGCAAGACATAATCCAGCAGCAAAGCCAAATCAAGCCAACCATAGAAATCAAAAGCGGAAGCCGTATATTTTTAGTGCCTACAAATCATATGTGGTTTGCAAAACCAAAAAACGGCGAAGTGATGATGCAATATTTTAACGATTAAAGGGAAAGCCGATGCAATACGAGCAAATCAAAAGCCAAGTTAAGACTGAGCTACAAAATAAAAAAGCAAACGATAGACTACTAAAACGCATAGCAAATCAGCTAAAAATTACCGAAAAGGCTGAGGCAAACGCTGCAAAAGAAAGGCAGAAGCTAGAAAAGCTAGTGCAAGAAAAAAACGATTTGGTAAGCACGAGCACAACAGAAGCAAGCCAAGAAGAGTAAAATGAGCGAAAGCATAATTTTAAATAATATTTTAGGCGTTTTAAAGCCGTATTTGACCCTGCGGGCAAACGAACTAATATTTAATCGGCCGTGCGAAATAAACATAGACTACGGCGACCACTGGGAAATGGTGCAAGACCCAAAGCTAGATATAAAATTTCTAAATAATTTTTTGATCGAGCTGGCCACTAGAAGAAATCAGCGCTTCGACGAAACGCATTGCCACCTCTCATGCGAACTGCCCGATCCGTTTTTGCGTTACCGCGTCCAAGCGCAGCATAAATCAAGTCTGTTTAATAGCGATATCGCAATTTGTATAAGGATACCCAGCAAAGAGGCCTTTAAACTAGAAAGCTTTACATTAAGTCAAAACGTGATAAACGAGGGCTGGACTTATGAAAAAATCAAAGAGCTGATTCGGGATAAGAAAAACGTACTTTTAAGCGGCGGAACGGGAAGCGGGAAGACCAGTTTTTTA
The DNA here is from genome assembly GCF_938030145.1 of uncultured Campylobacter sp. Taxonomy (GTDB): domain Bacteria; phylum Campylobacterota; class Campylobacteria; order Campylobacterales; family Campylobacteraceae; genus Campylobacter_B. The sequence goes on along the minus strand of NZ_CALHGM010000015.1, from coordinate 2,741 downwards.
AACTCGTTAATGGGAGAAATAGACCCGGGCGAGCGAGTAGTCACCATAGAGGACAGCCAAGAGCTGAGGGTAGAAAACGTAAATAAAACGCAGCTGGCCGTACCCAAAATCGCCACCGAAATTTACAGCTATCAGGTAGCGATCGATAATGCGATGCGCTTGCGACCCGATAGGCTATTTTTAGGCGAGATAGACATCCGCAATACCTTTTCGTTTTTAAGGGTAAACAACACCGGGCATGCCGGAAATTTAAGTACCTTGCACGCAAATAATCCCAAAGACGCCATAAAAGCCATTAAAACCAATATTATTTTAGGAGGCGGCCTATCAAGCGTGGACGATCGCATGCTAGATAGCCTTATCGTTACGGCGATCGATTACATTATCCAAATAGCCAGGGTTAAAAATCAAAGAGTCGTGACGGATATCTTAAATTTAAAAGAACTGGACATTGCAAAGATCGTAGCATGAGAAAAGTAGCCGCGCATTTTATATATTTTACCGAAGCCGACGCAAGGGTACTAAAACGCATATCTCAAAGACGCAATGAAAGTAAATCGGCAGTAGTTCGAAAGCTGGTACATGTAGAAAAATACGCTGACGTGCTAGAACAGATAGAAACGAATAACGAAATAATAAGCGAATTCTTACGAGAATTCGGTCGCTTGGGAGTAAATTTAAATCAGATTGCCTATCATCTAAATGCAAACATTACCGGCCCCGAAGAAGCCAAGAATGACCTAGAAAAAAATATGCGGAGCTTCGCAGTAGCCATAAAAGAATTAAGCGCAAAAATGGAAGATTTAAAAATAAAAATAGATGTCAAACATACTAAAACGCCGAGCAATGAGGGGACAAAAGGGGAGGAAAATGGATAGTTCAAAAGAATTTACCGCTAAAAGATGGGCTTGGGCTTTCTTCGTTTCGCTCATAATGGGCGTAGTGCTATATTTGGCGGTAGTCAAGGTTATTTTTAATCCGGATTTGATAAAAGTACCCGCAGTGGCGTATAAAATTTTAATAAATATAGGCGCGCCGACGCTAAAATTAAAGGCTTACGTTGCATTATTTACACTGATCGCCCCGTTTTTGGTAGTCTTTACGTGGTGGCTATTGCCGTATTTTAGAGACGGCGAAGATTATGGCTCAGCAAGGTTCGCGACGCCCGAAGACTTCCCTAAAATGAATATAAACTATAAAAACGGCTTGGTGCTAGGATGTCACAATATAGATAGCGATAATCCGCAGTTCTTAAGGGCTACGCAGCCGCTCTCAACGCTAGTGGTAGCACCTCCTGGAAGCGGTAAAACGGCGGGTATGATCATTCCGAATTTACTAAGCGTACCGGCTTCTTGCGTAACGTTAGATATCAAAGGCGAACTATATAAAAAGACAGCCGGGTATAGGCAAAAATATTTTAACAACGAAATTCAGCTATTCTCCCCTTTTAGCTGGGATAATACGCTATTTTTTAACCCGTTCGATCGCTCAATCGTTAAAGACATGGAGTATATACATATCAAAAAATTGGCCGAGCAGATAGCTTCTACCATTTTCGTAGGCGAAAAAGGCAGCGAAAACGATCACTGGATAAAATCGGCAAGAACGATGTTTGTATTTTTCGCCGAATACTTTATGCAAAAAGACAAACACGCTACGCTAGCCCAACTTGCACAAGCTCCAAAAGCCGATTATTTCGAGTATTTGGACGAAAAATTCGGCGAAGAGGCAATGAAAGAGATAGACGAGGACGACCCGGACAAAGAAAGAGAGAGAGACTATGACGTAGATACTTTTAAAATTTGGCTAAAACAGACAAGCTTTGACGAAAGTATCGACGAAAGCACGAGAAATCAGGCTAGAGCGTATGCAAGAGCCGCAGATAATGAATTTGCAAGCATAAAATCGACATACGATACATTTATGACAGTTTTTAGCAATCCGCAAGTAGCCAACGCAACCAGCAAGATGAGCTTTACGTTCGAGGATTTAAGAGCGAAAAGAATATCGATGTACGTAGTCGTTCAAACCGAAGATATCGAAATTTTAGCTCCTTTAATTCGTATTTTCATAGAAACATTATTTAAGAAATTAATGAGCGGAGAAGAGTGCAGCGATCCCGAGAGATTTATATACTTTTTTGGGGATGAGTTCGTGCGCTTCGGCAAGATGCCATTTTTATTAGAAGCCCCCGCACTTTGCAGAAGCTATGGGCTTTTACCGGTTTTTGTTACGCAAAGCTACGAGCAGATCAAAAAATACTACGGTGAAGACGATATGAATATCGTAAAAAATAACAGCGGATATCACGTAATTTTTAACATGAATAGCGACAAAGACGCAGAGGATACGAGTAAGTTAATCGGTGACTACACAAATATCAAAATCAGCAAATCGCAAGGTAATATGGAGCTGTTTAAAAGCAATATCTCAAAGAGCAAAGAAGCCAAAAAGCTAGTAACTGCCCAAGATTTGAAAAACCAAGATAGTAGCGATATTTTAATTCTTGTTAAAGGCTTTTACAAGATGCCCATCAAGGCAAAAGTGCCTTATTGGTTCAAGATGGCACAGTGGAAAGGGGCAGATAAGCTAGAAGTTGAGGCAAAGGACGACCAAGGCGAAGCTGCCGTCAAGCAAGACGCCTATACGGCCAAAAAAGGGAGCGAAAAAGAGGCAAAAGGCGAAGTAAATACGGCACAAAACGGCTCAAGCGAGATCAAGCCTGCGGATGATAAAAGACA
>NZ_CALHGM010000014.1 GCF_938030145.1 uncultured Campylobacter sp. | reverse complement strand
TCAAAAAATCGCGTCTGTTGAAATTTGATTCGCTCATCTTTCCCTCCATTTGAGAAATTCTTAGCTTAAGTTTAAGGTTCTAAACTAATTGTGCAATTTTAGTTTTATTTTTTACATAAGTCAAATATTATTTAGCGTATAATTATATAATTCTATAATTATAAATTGGAGGTACCAGATGAATTTACATCGTATGCAGCTCGTGCTTAAAGTTGCCGAATTTAGAAGTTTTACCGCGGCTGCCGAGGCTCTTAAAATCCCGCAACCCTCGCTATCGCAAAGTATATTATCGCTCGAAAAGGAGCTTAAAGTAGCGCTGTTTAATCGCTCCACAAACCCCGTTTCGCTCACGCGTGCAGGCGAAATTTACGTAAGTAAGGCTAAGATCATTTTTGAGATAATGGACGATCTAAACAGCGAAATTTCCGAGCTCGACGGTTCAAAAAGCGGCAAGATCCGCATAGGCTTTTCGCAAAACGGCTATAATCTGCTGCCCTTACTGCTACCGAAATTTTGTAAGAAATTTAAAGATTCGGATGTACAAATCATGCAGTTTTCATCAACGCTTAATATTCGAGAAATGCTCTTGCAGGGGGAGCTCGACGTAGGAATGCTAATACTTCCTATCGATATGAGCGGGCTTGAAGGCAGTGAAATTTTAAAACAAAAAACATATGTAGCGCTTAGCTCTTTGCATCCGTTGTCGCTTAAATTTAAAAATGAACCAACTCCTAAAATCGATATTTTGCAGCTAAAAAACGAGAAATTTATCCTGCCTAAACAGAATTTAAGAAGCGCCGAGCAGATAGATGCATTTTTTGCCTCCGCAGGCTTTGCGCCGAAAGTGCTGTGCCGCACAGAGACTTTCGACATCGCCAATGCCATCGTCGCAAGCGGCGCAGGAGCGTGCTTTAGCACACCGCAGATGATAAAAGAGGATAAAGCAGGCAGGATAAAGCTCTTTGACGTAGGCGCGCGCGAGCTCGATAATACGCTGATAATAGCCTACAAAAAAGGCAAACGTCTAAACCATCTAGCGCAGGCATTTATCAAAACTGCACGTAAAATTTCTAATGAAATTTAAAATTCATAGCTCGCAACGATAAATGAGAGATTGAGTTTTTGCAGCACTTTGCATTTCTTTTAGCTTTTGCATAAAAATTTTAGAGCAGATTTCGCTCAAACTTGGGATGAAATTTCAAACTAAGCTTAAATTAGAATTTTGTCAATAGAATTTTTTATTGCTAAAATTTCACTCACAATTTACGACGAAATTTAGTGCGAAATTCTAATTTTCACTCCATTTAAAATATCCAAATCCTTGTTATACACCTTGGTATCTACTTCAAAAATTCCAAGCAGCGTGTGAAAAAGATTATCGTGCGAAAAAGCATCATCCTTATGCGATTTAAGCGCGCCTAAATCGTATCTTTCGCGCATTTTTCCCTCACCCAGCCAAACGATGGCGCCGATATGCTTTTGCGCCTCGGGAGCGAAAAGATAGGGCATGCCGTGCAGATAAACGCCGCCCTCGCCGAGGCTCTCGCCGTGATCGCTCATATAGATCATCGCCGTTTCGTGCGTCTTAGAATACGGTTTTAAAAAATTTATAACCCTACTTAAAAAATAATCCGTGTATAAAATCGCGTTATCGTAGGCATTTGAAATTTCTTGCTGCGAGCAGTTCTCAAGCTCGTTATCGCGGCAAACGGGGCTAAATTTTTCAAATTCTTTCTTATAGCGCTTAAAATACGCAGGCCCGTGATTGCCCATCTGATGCAGCACGATTAACACATCTTTGTCCGCGCTTTCGGCGACAAATTTATCAAGCCCCGCAAGCATCCCCTCATCCCTGCACTCTACTTCGCAGATCGGATTATTTTGCGGAATTTTAAAATCCTGATATTTTACGCGCAGCGCCACACCCTTGGAATCTGAATTGTTATCGCGCCACAAAATCGCCATGTCATCAGCGCGGCTTAGTATGTCTAATACGTTTTGCTCCTCCGCAGCCTTTTCGACGCTAAATTCCTCGCGATTTAGCAGCGAAAACATGCACGGCACGCTTTGCGCCGTCGAAGTGCCGCAAGAATGGGTATTACTTAGGCTTACGACGCCCTGCTCTTTGGCTAGTAGCGGATTAGTATCTCGCTCGTAGCCGTTTAGCGAAAATCTATCCGCTCTCGCCGCTTCGCCCACGACTACGACGACGAGCTTTTTTGAGCTTGTGGAATTTTCATCGATATGCGCGTCCGTAGCGATTTGCATCAGAGGCTGCGAGCCTTGCTTTTTGGATTTTGCGACAAATTTAACGCCGCTGTAGATCCAATATCCGGGATTTGCGTAGCTGCGTAAAATTTTATGCTCTCTGAAAAATGACGCGTAGTATTTGCTAAATCCAAAAAGCAGCGCCGCGATGATTATTATGCAAATGCCCGCTGTTTTGAGCTTAGCTAAAATTTCAAATTTAAGCGGACGATAGCTAACGCGCGCGCGAGCAATCAGCACGCAGGGTAAGACGCCCAGCACCAGCACGTAAATCGCTAGTCTTGGGCTAAAAAGATCCGCTGACTCGGCAAAGTTCGTCTGGGCTGCGTTACGGATCATCTCCGAATCGATTACGACGTTATAGCTATCCATGAAATACGCCGTAAACGACGAAATAAAAAAGCAGATCATCAAAATCGGCTTGGTCGTATAACGCGAGCTAAAAATTGTAAAAAATAGCGTCAAAAAAGCAATCAAAGCCACCGCGTCGCAGACAAGATAGATAAAATTTAGTCCCGAGATTCCGTAGGCGTTTATGATATTTTTAAAAAACGAGAAGTTAAAAAATGCCACAAAAGCAAGCGAGCTTAGAAAAATAAGCTTCTGCTGCGACGGATTTTTAAAAAAGCTAGGCACGAAGCGTTCCTTGAGATAAAATTTCAAGTTGAAATTTTACGGCGTTTTGGTAAATGCTCGGAAATTCCGCGCTTCGTATCTCACAAATCGCAGCAAAATTTTTGTGAAATTTTAAAATTCCGCGCGCATTCATCTTATCTTCATCTTGGAATTTTAAAATTGCGCCATCCAAAATAAAATTTGGAAATAAAATTAAAAGGATTAAAGATGAAAAATCTTAAAGTTTTAGGCGCGCTCGCCGCTACATTCGCCCTTGCGGGTGCATTAAACGCAGGAAGCTTTAGCGAAAAGGATGCTAAAGTTTCATTCGATCAAGCGATAGGGATCGCGCAGCAAAACTTTGATGACGCGACTATAAAAAGCGTCGAGATAGATGACGAGCACGGAAGGCTCGTCTATGAGATCGAGTCGTATAAAGAAGGCAGCGAAAGCGAGATCAAAATCGACGCTCAAAGCGGAGAAATTCTAAAAACTCAAACGCAAAAGAAGCTAAAGCCTAGTAAAATTGATTATTCGCAGGTCAAAATCAGTGCCGCAGATGCCCGCGCCAAAGCACTTAGCGCAAATGCCGGCTGGGATTTTCGCGAGGTCGATTTGGAAAGTAACGGCGGTAAGCCTGCATACGAAGTCAAACTACGCCAAGGCATGAGCAAAAAAGAGGTGCTAATCGACGCCGCTACGGGCGAGCAGATCTTGCAGCGTCAAAAATAAGCAAAGGCGTGAGATGAAAAATCAAAGCTTAAAGAGCGGAGTGGACAACTCCGCCAAAACTAGCGAGGCTTTGGACGCTAGGGATTTTAGCATAAACGAAAACGCTGACTATGGCGCCCAAAATGTAGACGCGGCTAAAAATTTAGATGAAAATACGCAAGATTTTTCGGTAAATTTAGCGAGCGAAACAAGCGAGTGGAATCTCGCGCCCTGCGAGCAAAATTCTAAAGATTTTTCCAGCGTGGAATGTTGCAAAAATCAAAAAAATTCTTCGGAAGCGAAAGATTATAAGGACGAGTGGAATTCTTCGCAGACGCAAGACTTATCAAGTGCGCAAAATTTCGCTAGCGAGCAAAATTTCGCCGATACACAAAATTTTTCTGATACAAGTAATTTCGCAAGCGCGCGAGATTCTGCCAGCGCAGCAAGCTGCGCGGAGGTTTGTAATTCTTGCAAGCCAGTGCTTTGCAGCCGCTGCAAACGCGAAATCGCTAAGCAAAATTTCAAGCTTGGCTGCGTAGGATTTGGGCTTTTTGCGCTAAATATCGCAGCAGGCGCGCTAAATTTTTTAGGGCGATTAGGAAGCGTGGCGGATAAAAAGGCAAGCGAGATTAGAGCTAGGCAAAAGGCGCCTGCGAATTAGCGCAGCTCCCAACGCTACTGAAATTTGGCGGTGCATAAAGCAAGCGGGGTTTACACATCCAAATTTATGCGTTTTTGGCTAAAATGGCGGATTAGAATTAGCAAAATTTTAAAGGAGCGCTTTGAAAATTCTACTTGTCGAGGATGAAAAAGATCTAAATCAAATCATCGCAAAATGTCTGAAAAAGGACGGCTACAGCGTAGATCGCGCCTTTTGTGGTAAGGAAGCGTTAGAGCTTTTGGATGTCGCGAAATATGACGCTATCGTGCTTGATGCGATGATGCCCGTGATGAACGGCTTTGAATTTTTGAAGGCGGCGCGGGCGCGCGGACTGGGCACGCCGGTTTTATTTTTAACTGCGCGGGACGCCAAAGAAGATATCATCGCAGGGCTTGATCTGGGCGCAGACGATTATATGGTTAAGCCCTTTGATTTTCGTGAGCTTTTGGCGCGGCTTCGCGCAATTATCAGGCGTAAAAACGCTACTATGGATAACGAAATTATCATAGGGCAAGTGCGCCTAAATCTAAGCAAAAAATCGGTCGTCTGCGCGGGCGAGGTAGTGGAGCTAACGGGTAAGGAATATAGAATTTTAGAGCTTTTGATGCTAAATCGCGGTGCGATTTTGAGTCGAGAACAAATCGGCGAGAGCATTTGGGATTTTAGCGGCGAAGCAAGCTCAAATGTTATCGATGTTTTAATCAAAAATATCCGCAAAAAGCTAGGCGAGCACGGCGATATAATAGAAACGAAGCGAGGGCTTGGCTATGTCGTGGCAAAATAGCAAGATTTGTATCAAAATTTCGGCGATTGCGAAGCAGATTTTTGTCACTACGGCGCTTTTCATATTAAAATTCGTGCGAAATTTTAAACAGAATTTTACGCATAATTTTGCGTGTTTAAAGAAAAGCCGCAAGAAAAATCCCACGCAAAATATCGAGTTAAACCAGACGCTAAATTCTACTCAAAGCCAGGCGTCAAATTTTAAACGGAATTCCACGCAAAATCTGGCATCAAATTCCGCGCCGAATTTTGCTGCTACAAGCGCAACGCCTGATCTAGCGCAAAATTCTAATAGCGTTCTCGCGCAAAGTCAAGAACAAAATTTCGCGTCTAAAATCGCGATAAGAAATTTTACTCAAGCCTTATCTAGAGTATTTACAACCGCTAAAGAGAATTTTATCTCACACGCGCTACCTATCAGCCTACGCGTGACGCTTTATTACAGCGTATTTATTTTGGTGCTTGCAGGCGCTATTATCGGCATTTGCGGATATATTTTAGACGAAGTATCAGGAAGCTCCGTCAGCCAAAAAAAGCTTGCCCGCTTAGTGCAAAAAGCTGCGCGCGAGGAAAAATTTAAAAGCTTTGATGACGGTGTATTTTTCTACGAACATGACGGACAAGGCGGCGTAATCACAGGGTTTGTGCCTAAAGGCTTCGAGCCTGCGATGCCGCTCTCGCCTCAAGGCGCGCGCGAGGTGGAGCTTGATGACGACGAGTTTTTCTATTACGACGCGCAGATCAAAGGGCGCAGTGCATGGATACGCGGCGTCATCGCAGTTAGCGAGTTTGAGCTTGCGATGAAGCGCGTGATGCTGATCGCTCTTATCCTATCGCCGCTATTTGTGGTGCTCGTCATCTACGGCGGCTACGCGATCATAAAAAGAGCGTTTAAGCCCGTGCGCACTATGTCGCGTACAGCTAGCGAGATCGGAGCTAGCGGCGATTTTACGCGGCGAATAGAACTACCGCGAGGCAAGGATGAGCTAAGCGCGCTCGCAGCTACGTTTAATGAAATGCTAGCATCACTGCAAAGCGCGTTTGAGCGCGAGCGGCAGCTAAGCACCGATCTTTCGCATGAGCTGCGCACACCCGCTGCCGTCATACTGGCTCAAAGCGACTATGCCCTAGCCTATGAGCAAGACGCGAGCGAGGCGAAGGAGAATTTCGCTGTCATAAACAATCAAGCGCGTAAAATTTCGGCGTTAATAGAGCAAATTTTAGAGCTTGCCCGCTTGCAGCGCGGCGCGCGTTTGGCACCCGTAAGCTTAAGCAGAATCGCAAACGAGTGCGCGCAAGACTTTCAACTTTTGTGCGCACAAAAAGGGTTAAGTTTTAGCTCGCAGATAGCCGAGGGCGTGCGCGTAAACGGCGATGAGCTACTTTTGATCAGGCTGATTAATAATTTTTTAAGCAATGCTTTAAAATTTACGCGCAGCAGCGTCGTTTTAGAGCTTTGCGTCAGTGCAGACGCGTGCAAACTTAGCATAAGCGACGACGGAGAGGGCATTGAGCCTGCTTTGCAAAATAAAATTTGGGACAAGCTCTATCAAATAGAGCGCTCCAGAAATCGCGAGCAAAATAGTGGCGCGGGGCTCGGGCTAGCCATCGCCTCACAAATCGCAAAAATCCATGGCGCGCAAATTTCACTACGTAGCAAAGTAGGACGCGGAAGCAAATTTAGCGTGGAGTTTAAGAAGGTTTAGGCGGTTTTGTGGGCTTGGTGGCGTAAAGAAATGCTGGGCGGCGAAATTCTTAAAATTTTATCGCCTATTGTTGCTTAAAATTTAACGACTATAGCAGTATGTAGGGGCGATGGTGTAATTTTAAAATTAGGCCGGCGTCACCAATAATATCGGATGATTTTTGCGATAGTCGTGCGCTTTTAAATTTAAATGGGCCAAATTTCAAAATTTAGTTTTACCGCGAAATTCCGCGGCGAATTAATAAAACAAGGCGCAGCATTTTACCCTTAGGCGAAGTGATAAGGCAAGCGCTTTAGAGCTTAAGTGGGCCGGTACGGGTAATTTAAGAATTTTGAGGTATGCGGCAAAATAAGCCTTTGCTGAAATTTCACGGCGCAGCATTACAGGATAAACCTTTGCTAAAATTCTAAGACGCTACATTCGGCTCTAGGGAATTTAAATTTAGGAGTATCTAGCGACCGAGTAAAAATTTAAATACGGAGCAAAAAAGACAGACTGAGATTTAAGACCGCCTACATAAGCGAAATTTTGTATTTTTGCCCGCTTCGTCCTCGTAGCTTACGGCGATATAATCAAAGCCGTTTGCCTTACCTCGCCCCATGAGGCAGCCCCGCCGTTTATTAGTATGACCCTACCGCGCTCGTCGGTCTCGTAGTCGTAGTGGGTGCTATAGCCAAATTTTACGCGGATCTTGCACAGCGGTAGGTTAAATTTCACGAGCTCGCGGCGAGTTACTTTTTTTTGTGCCATATTCGTCGTAAAACATCGCGCTTTAGTTATGCGCAGTACTATCAAAAAGTAAAATTTTCTCGCCCGTTTTTACGCATTTGATTGCGAACTTGCGAGGCATGAGCTCGTCCTCATAAGTCTGCGGCGATGGACTTTTCTAAATTTTTCGCCCTGCCTAGGATCGTAATCGCCTTGCGCTCGCATATATTTACGCACCTGTAGCAAAGCGTGCACTCATCGCCGAATTGCGCCTTTTTGCAAGCGAGCTTTATTTTTTGCATCGGGCAGGGTTTGACGCAAGCCCCGCATCCGCTGCATCGCGATGGATCAAGGCTCGGCTTGCGCTTGGCAAAGGGGCTTTTATCCCAAATTTTCATCCAAAGTCGCTGTCCTAAAAACCCTGCGATACGACAGAGCGCGCCCAGCCCCTCTTGCGGCGGACGATTTGCGCTAAGCGCCTCTGCAACGCGTCTAACTTTAGTATCCGCCTCTTTGATTATGCGCTCGTTTTTCGCTTGCGAGTAGCCAAAAATCGCCACGTCGAGGATGAACGCGGGCATTTTGATATGAGCGCCGCCCGTTATGTTTGCGCCGAATCGTTTTAAAACTCTAGCCGCACACCCTGCCCCATCGCCGCTGAAAATCTCCATCGTAGCGAGGATGAATACGTTTTTGCCGCTAAAGCTCGCGCCGTTTTGGTAGAGGAAGTCGCGCACGATACGCGGTAGGTCGCTAAAATAGATAGGATACGCCAAAATGACGTCGTTGTGGTGCTTTAAAAGCTTGCCGCAAGCCTCGCTCTCGATCGAGACACAGACGCCACCAAGATGAGCGATGAGCCTACCCGCGCAATGCTTCGTGTTGCCCGTGGCGCTAAAATAGATCGCTATCATACCCGTCTCCCAAGCGTACTTTATGTGACGAATTTTAGCGAAATTTAGCGTCGTTGATTGTTAAATAGATGAAATTTTACGCAAAATGCGCATGAAATTTTAAAATTTGATCGTGCACTCATGCCGCTACGGCGTCATAAAAGCGGCGTTTAAATTTAGCTTTTACCTAGTGTGCGCGATACGCACAAAACAGGGCTTACGCAGCGCAGACTCGGGCGACGCCGTAGAGTTTTGGCGCTACAAAATTTAAAACTCCCGCGTTATGAAATTTTAAAATTTTATGATTTGAAATTTTACCGTCGCGCCGCCGCGGGCGGCGAACGCACTCTCGTCCTTAGGCGTTACGACTTGGGCAACAAAGCCTTTTATGCTGTACGCATTTTACTGCTTCACGTACCTAGCCTTGTAAACCGCTACAGACCCTGCCGCCGCTCTACGTAGGATTTACGGATTGTGTGCTGTGCCCTACTTCGCGTAAGTCCTTCTCAAGCATTTCGGCGCAAAGCATGTATGGCTACTTCGTGTCGAAATTTTGAGGCGCTAAATTTAAGCCCCGATTGTTTCGCCCGCGATCATTCCAAAAACCATACAATCAAGGATCGCGTAGGTTCCGAGCCTGCTCGCGCCGTGCACGCCGCCGGTCACCTCGCCTGCAGCCCAAAGCCCTGGAATCGGCTCGTGAGTAAGGCTCGAGACGACCTGAGCTTTGGTATTGATCTCAAGTCCGCCCATCGTGTGGTGTACCTTCGGCATCGTGCGGCTTGCGTAAAACGGCGGTTTGGAAACGTCGATGCCGTCCAGCTTATCGACAACCTTGCCAAATTCCGGATCTTTACCGGCTTTGACGTAAGAGTTATAATCCGCGACGGTCTTTAAAAACGGCTCCAGCGGCAGGTTGTAAGCCTTCGCAAGCTCCTCTAGCGTGTCAAATTTCTTCACGACGCCCGCTTCTAAAGGCCTTGATGTATAGACCGGATTACGCGCGGCGACGGCTTGAGAGTCGCAGACGTTTACCGGATAGTTGTCGTTTTTCTCGCTCTCGCCGATAACCTTAAAGCAAGCATCCGCCTTGATCTTGCGCCCTGCGTGCTCGTCCATAAAGCGTTTGCCGGTCTTTGGATCGACGGTTAGACCGTAGGTGTCGCAGCAGTGGTTGGTGAAATTTACCGCGGCGCCGAAGCCCTTTTCGTCGGGCGAGCAATACGGAAGGAACTGAATCCACGACGTTAAAAGGGTAAATGCACCGATTCTATTTGCCGCTAGCATCGCTCCCGCCGAGCTTCCAGGGTGGTTGGTGCTGTCTATGCTAGGTACTACGCGCGGATCTTGGATCTGGCGGTACCATAGATCGCGTCCGTATCCGCCCGAGGCTAGCAAAACGCCGTCTTTAGCTTTATAGCTCTTTTTCTCACCGCTTTTATTTTCCAGATCGTCGCTAAAGAGCTTTGGATCAAATTTATACTCCTCGCGCGCTTCTACGCCCACGACGCGGCCGCTGTCATCCACGATGAAATCGTCAAATTTCGTGCGAGTTTTGATCGTGACGTTAGGATCGTTTTGAAGTTTACCCATCATCGGCTGGATGTAGCCCGAGCCCGAGCCGTTGGTTGATTGCAAGCTTCTTGCGACGCTGTGGCCGCTCTCAAAGATCAGCTTATCGCTAAATTCCACTCCGCAGCTAGTTAAAAGATCCACCGCATCGTTGCTGCGATCAAACATCACGCCTAAAAGATCGGTGTGGTTGAGCCCGAGCCCGTCTTTTACGGCATCGGCGATAAAAAGCTCCTTGCTATCCTTGATGCCTTGTGCGACTTGAAATTTATTCATCGGAGCGGCCATATTTCCGCCGTTGATGACGGAATTTCCGCCCGCGCGACCCATCTTTTCTAAGATAAGCACCTTTTTACCGCGCCCGCTAGCTTTAATCGCCGCAGCAAGTCCCGCAAAACCGGTGCCGATGATGACGATATCGTATTCCTCGTCAAATTTGACATCCTTAGCGTTTTGCGCCGCACTTGCGCTACTAGCCCCTAGCGCAAGTGCTCCGGCGCCCACTGCGCTAATCTTTAAAAAACTACGTCTTGATACGTCTTGCATTTGCAACTCCTTTAATTGAAAGTGTATATTTAAAAGAAATGATAACTCGAATTTAAATGTAAGTCAAATAGAATAACTTTATAAATAGATAGTAAAAAGCTATGAAATATAGGCATTGATATAAAATTTTGAAATTCGGCGGGCGAGCGGAATTAAAATTTTAAAATTTTATCAGGCGCTCGTTTGCAAAATGCTTGTGAACGCAAAAGCGCACTCGGCACGAAAATCGCAATGAATGCAAAATTCGCGCCGAGCCTTAAAATAGCTACGCCCTTAGCGAGCGACTTTAAATTTAAGCATTTGCAGATCGTAATTATTTACTCGCTCGTATTGCATATCCTCGATAGAGATCGCAGGAAGCGCGCACGAGCCAGCCATAATCACGTTTATCGGCGTGTAGATGACGCCGGTACTATTATAGCCCTCTTGCGGATCGTAGTAAAAATAACCGCTTTTCGGGAAGTGAAGTACTCGGTCGTACAGATACTCCGTATGCTCGATCGCTACGCTATCCACAAAGCCTTCCGGGCGAGCCTGTGCGGCCGAGCCCAGGCGCTCATTTACCGCCTCAAAGCAGCTAGGCATCGCCTCGTCGATTGCGAAATTATACAGATAATGATTCGCTCGCCAGCTGATCTTAGAGTAAATTTTCTGCCCTACTTTGAGTTTGTTTAGATCGACGATGTTGCCGCGAGCATCGAGAAACTCGCGATAAATTTCAACCTTCTTATCTCGGTCGTTATCAAACGGTCTATTTATGCTAAGCGGATTGTGTTTGACCGCAGCGCTTTCATATCCAAATCCCAGCACCGTAAAAAACAGCTCGCCGTTGCCGCTCATCGGCGTAAATTCTATCGAGCCGTCTTTAACCGCAAGCTTGGTATCCAGCGGCGAATTAAAATTTTTCGTCTCGCCGTCGTATTTCAAAGCAAAGCTAATATCTTTTTTCGCGTCCTTAAAATACGCATCAAATCCGCGTATAACGCTCGCTCTCTCCTGCGTATTGTCCGCATCTTTTAGGTTGCGCACGAGCGCGATAGCCGCCTTGCTTGTGCTATCGTCTTTGATGCCCGCCTTGCCGAATGCGTAGAGCTTAAAGGCGGCGTCTCTTATGTCGCTAGCAAACGTCAAGCCCGCTCCGTCTTCGGCGTAATCATAATCCATTTGGTTTATTTTTTCACGCATGAAGTTAAACTCGGTCGTCATATTGTGCTTTTTAAGTATCGCAGCCATAGCGATGCGAGCCATCGGCGAGTTGTCATAAAGGCCGTTGTCGTAAATGAAATTTATCTCATCGTCATCCAGCTTGCCGTATTGATCTAGCACGAAATCCGCATATACTCGAAGCGTCGCTTGATCTTCGTAGTCTGATTTTAAGGCGCTAAATATCAGCGATCTTTGCTTATTGCTAAGGAATTTATAGCGCGCGTCAAGCTCTAGTAAAACGTCGCTTGCGTAAATCGAAGCGTAGTAATTAGTAACGCCGTGAGCACTCCAGTAGCCGAAACTGCCGCTAGGTTTGAGGCGAGATAAAATTCTACTTGCATACTCGTTTACGCGGTTAGTTAAGGTTTTATTGGAGTCTTTGCGTGCGACATAATCAACCGCTACCATCTTTGAGGTAAGCTGCTCGGTGCAACCGTAAGGATAGAGATATAGCTCGTCCGCTAGGCTAAAAGCATTAGGCGTAGCGCTGATGTGAGTATAAATTTCTTTATAGCTCGGATCGATTTTGAGCGTTACCGGCTTATCGCCATAGCTTACGTGAAATAGCTTCGAGCGCGGGAACTGGCTGATTATGTCAAATTCCACGTCGTTGCTAAATTTCTGCCCGTTTGCGTCAAGGTCAAATTTAATGTTTGCATCCGCGATATCAAGCGCGCTCGCGGTGAAGTTCGTATGCTTGACTTCAAGCGGCTTGAGCGTGAAATTTGCCTCACCGCCGCTTATAGCGACCGAAGGAGACGAGCTGATTTTTAAGACCGCCTTTTGCTCTTTGTCGGTGGTGTTGATGAGCGTTAGCGGCACGGAAATTTCATCGCCGCGCACCATATAGGTTAAATCGGCGGGCTTTATGATCACGTCGTCTCGGACCTTGGCTTCGACGTTTGCCGAGCCGATCGTAGCCGCCTCTCCGATAGCCATGGCGCTTAGTCGGATCGTGGAGTTAAAATTTTTCGGCATCGCAAGCTCAAATTTCGCCTCGCCGTTTGCATCCGCTTTTGCGATCAGCATTTTGATAAATTTTTTCTGCTTTTTGTTTTCGACCGGGCTTAAATTCCGTTTAGCTTTCGCCATCACGCCGTCGCCGCCGAAGCTTAGCTCTTTAGCAGTAGTTTGATACACGCTAAGATCGTCGTAAATGTCAAAGTACCGCAGCGCAAAATACGCGCTAACGTCAAACGCCTTAAATGCATCAAGTTCCTCTTGTGAGACGATATCTAAAATTCCAAGATCGACTGCGTAGAGCACCACTTTGGAATTTGGCTCGCTTTTTACGCTGATCTGCGCGTTTTGCCCATTTTTGTAGCTTTTCTCGGCTAGGATTTGCACGTTAGCCTTGTGCGAGCTCGCATCTAGCGCCACCGGCACGTTTGCATAGGCGCGAAGCGGCATCGCAGCGGGTGTCGCAGCGCGCGCGATTACAGCGTTGATGTGTCCGCCGACGAAATTCTCCGGCACGCTAAGCTCAAATTCCGCGCTACCGCCTTTTATGGATAGAATTTTATAGTCGTAAACCTGCTCTCCTACGAGCGAGATATTTAGCACGCCGCTTTCTACCGGCGAATTGATGACGCCTTTAATTTTATCTCCAGCTTTAACCTTGTCGCTTGCGAGGTTGATTTTAGCGCTTTGCACGTCTTTAGCGTTTACCCGTCCATAATATCCCCAGCCGCTTACGTCCACGCGCACGCCAGCACTCGCGCCGCTTGAGTAATTGTTTGCGACGATTAGATAATTGCCGCCGTTTTGGAATTTGTACTCAAACTCGCGCGCATCGGTGCTAACGGCGCTTACGAGATTAAAGCTTTCTTGCTCGACGTATCTGTTGCCGTCATAAACGTAAGTAAAATCGTCGCGGTAAATTTCAACGTCGATCTTGCCTTTGACGTCGGTTTTGGTTTTGGAATCTAGCAGCGCAAAGCCGAATTTTACGCTATCGCCGCTTGATATAAAATCTTTGTTCGCGCGAATTCCTACGATACGATCATAAGGCAGATAGCTCAGGCTGCGATATGCGTTTACGTTTTTGCCCTCCTCGGTTACGCTGAAATTTAGTAAAATATTTATGGCGTTAGAGACATTTAGATCAGCTGCTGCCGGCGAGAGTGCAAGCTCTTTTTTACCGGCGGGGCTTAGCGTAAATTCCGCTCTGCGAAGCTGCGTAGCGCCCTTTTTCTTTAAGCGATCGTTTAGAAACGAAAAGCCCTCGTAGCCTTTAATTTTTAGCTCTTTTTCGTAGGCGTTTGCTTCCAGCGAGCCTTTCAAATCTCCAGCCGGCGCGCCTGCAAGATAGTTTGAGCTTAGCTTTAAAGTTATGATCTCATCCGCGCCGTATTCGTCTTTAGCAGTTAAAATTTCATTTTTAATGCGGTTTGGGACGAAATTTTCTACGCTGAAGCTTTTAGAAGCGATGATTTTGTCCTCATAGATGAGATCCAGGCGGTAAGTGCCGCTTTTCTCGCCCATCAGCTCGTCGATTTTAACGCTACCGAACTCATCGGTGTTTTGCGCGCGCGTGATGACCACAGTGCCGCTAGGATCGTAAATTTTAAATTTAATCGGCGTATTTTTTAAAGAGCTAAAATCGCGATTTTTCATCACGATCGTGCCTAAAAGCCGCTCATTCGGGCTTATCAGCTCGCTTGCGAGATAAACGAACGGACGCTTTGCAGTAATCGTTTTCTCGACGCTTGCTACGGCGTTATTAAACAGCACGAACGCATGCTCATCGCCTTTACTAATCTCGATAGAGCGTGGATTTTTGGCTAGAATTTCCATATTTTCTAATCTTAAAATTCCATCTCCGTCCGTTTTATCCTCTACGATTAGCTCATTTTTATCGCTGTAAATTTTAACCTTCGCTCTGCTTAGCTCCTCGCCATTACTAAGCCTAGAAGTATAAATTAGCGCGCCGCGCTCAAGTAGCACCACTTGAGCCGTAATGTCGCTAAGATAGGCTACGCGCGAAACCTCTTGCATCTTTTCGCCCACTTTGTAAAACGCCGTGATTTTATAAATTCCATCCTCGTAGCCTTTAAAATCCATCGCGATTTTATGCTCCGCAACGGCGTTTTTAGCACCTCCTATATCAAAGCTCTTAACCGCGATCTCACTAGCTAGCCCACCTACACTATCTTCGTTGCTTTCAAAGTTTAAAAAATACCTAAAATTTTGCTCAGGGACTTTGGCAATCGAAATTTTAACCTCATTTACGTTTGAGCTTTTAAAAGCTAACGAAGCGGATTTTGGGATAAAATTTTTCTCGTCGCTAAAGGCTACGAAAGGCAGCCTGTCGCCCATTTTTACGCTTTGTTTTATCTCGTCACGCAAGATATATGAGCTATCTCCGAAGCCCTTTAGCAGCCTAATCTCGTAGCTTTTATTTGGCATAAACTCGTCGCTTACTA
Organism: uncultured Campylobacter sp.; assembly: GCF_938030145.1. GTDB lineage: Bacteria > Campylobacterota > Campylobacteria > Campylobacterales > Campylobacteraceae > Campylobacter_B. The sequence continues at coordinate 36,295 of NZ_CALHGM010000014.1, read as the reverse complement.
TATCTGCATAGTAGTAGCATGAAGAATCGTCGCTTTCGCCGCCCTCTTCATCTTCGCCGTAATAATAATATCGCGGCTGAGTGAGGCTAAATTTACTCACGCCTGCAATTCTTATGTATTTTGCGGACAGCTCGTCCATATAGTTAGGAAAACACACTCTAGCTGCGAGCGAGCCGTCTTTTAGAGCCGCAGGACGAATCTGCACGCCGCTTAAATTTGAAGCGTTAATGCTATCATTAAAAGGCTCCTCGTCCGTGCGCAGCTCCACCGGATTTTGCAGCTTTGCGCCCGCTTTTGAGGTGAGGGATTCTATTTGCAATACGACGTTTTGCGCCTTAGGATCGAAGCTGAATAAAAAATTCCGATCATCGTGCGAGCTAAGCTCGTAGGATATGTCGTTTTGGGCTAAATTCTGCGCGCGATAAATTCTAGTCGCTTGCTGTAGCGCGTCCTTGCTAACCGCATCGTTAAATTTAATTGCCACTAGCCCCGGACGCAGAAGCGCGATATGCTCGGTGCTAAAAGGCTCTGTCTCGAACTCAAAGCGCACCCCGCGCGCCTCGCACGAATAATTAACCCCGGCGCTAAGCATCGGCTTTGGATAGAGCCTGATTGAGCTCTCGCTCACGCTTTCGTAGGTGCCCGTGATTTTGGGAGTGCATTTTAAGATCTGCTTTTGCGTGACACTAAATCCACTGCCGTCCACCCCGCTAATCTCGTAAGCCCCGCTAGCGTATTTGATCTCTACGCCTGCGGCAAAGCTAGCCAAAGCGCAAAATAGCGCTGCGCTTAGTAGTTTTGTCTTCATAAAATTCCTTTGCAAAAATTTTACGAAATTATATACAAATTAACCTTTTATTTTCTTTCATTTACTCTAAAATTTGCTTTAGCGAAATTTGCATTTTCATCCAAGCAGCCAAGCTCAAAATCCCCTGCTCCAAGACTTAGCGTAAAAGCCTCGCCGTTAGTGCGTGCAAAATATTCTCCCATTTTAACTTTAGAATTTGCAGGCGCTAGGCTTTGCGTGGTGAAATCGCGTGCCACAAAATTTTGCTGCGAGGAATTTTGATCCGTAAAATTTTTCGCTGTGAAATTTTGAACCTCCGAATTCTGCTCTGTAGAATTTTGCAAGATAGAATTTTGCGACGCTAAATTCCGTGTGACTGGATTTTTAGTTATAAAATTCCATTCTACAGAATTTTGCTTCGTAAGATTTTGTGATTTTAAATTCTGTAACGCTAAATTTTGTCGCATAGAATTTTGTACCGCAGAATTCTGTTCTGCAAAATTTTGCTGTGTTAAATTCTGCTTTAAATTATCTTGCTGCGCCGCGCTAGAATGCTTGGAATCCAAATCCGTGGAATTCTCCCTCGTAAACGCGGTGGAATTTAGCGCTATAAACTCCCGCGAACCGCCGCTTAGCCTGATATATACCCGCTCGCCAAAAACCGCTGTGCACTGTATCTTTAACCGCAGCGTGCCGTCCGCGCCGGTCTCGTAGGTTTTGGCGTTGATGTCGTTTAACACGGGCTTTACGGCGGCAAATTTAGCCGCGCACCTTCCTGCGCGTACCTTTTGCGGATCGACTAGACCGTGTTTTAGCAGGTAAAAAAGCTCGCTCGTGCCGTAAATTTCGCACTCCTCGTTGGGCTCAACTCCATCGATCGTAAGATCCTCGGCGCTTTGAGCGCACTCCTTTTCGCGGTACGCATCGGTGCATACTCGCCGAAAGCTCACGCCCGCGGGACGCGCAAACTCCGCCTCGCCCAGCATGCTCGATTTATCGAGGAAGGCAAACATATTAAACGCCACCTTCGCCGCACTCACGCCGCCGCTAAGATCCCTAGTCTTGGAGCCGTCGAAATTTCCCAGCCAGACGCCGAGTGTAAATTTAGGCGTAAGCGCGACGGTGTAGAGATCGCGCGCATCGGCGCTTGTACCCGTTTTAAACATCAGCGGCGGCGCGTTTAGGGTGTTTTGCCACACCGAGCCGAGATAGGAGCGCGGCGCGTTTCTTAGCATCTGCGTTACGATATAGACGCTTTGCGGGGTTAAAATTTTAGCATCGTCGCCGATCTTCGCGCCCGCTATTTCGAGCTTTCGCAGCTTGCCGCCGTTTGCAAACGCGCTGTATAGGCGAGCAAGATCCATTAGGCTCATCGAAATACTGCCAAGCGCGATACCTGCGCCGTAATAATCCTTGCTAAACTCCGCCAGATGCACGTTTGATAGCATTTCATATAGCCCGTCGTCACCAAGCATTAAATTTAGCTTTACCGCGGGGATATTCAAACTAAGACTTAGCGCGTCGGTCGCACTAACCGCGCCCAAAAACCCCTGGTTGTAGTTGCGAGGAACGTAGCCCGCGAAGGTTATCGGCGCGTCGATCAGCTTCTTTGAAGGGGTGATGAGCCCGTGCTCAAGGGCCTTGGCGTAGATGAAGGGTTTGAGCGTCGAGCCTACGTTTTTTTGTGAGCACACGCCGTCGTTTTGCCCCTCATTAGCGCTAAAATCGTGGCTGCCGACATAGGCGATCACGCTCATGCTTTCGTTGTCGATCAGCACCGCAGCGCCGTTTCTAACGCCCTTATCGCGCAGGGCGAGGATCTCGCTTCTCAAAAAGCCCTCAAGCGCGATCTGGGTTTTAAGATCCAAGCTCGAATAAATTTTACCCTCGTTTAGACGCGCAAGCTCCTGCTCTAGCGCAGTTTGCTCTTTAGACTGCGCGCCCCCTTTAGAGTTTGCGGATTTTTCCTGCGTTTTGGCGTTCGGATAGGAATTTATCTGCGCTTGGGCGGCTAAAGCGAAATTTTGCGGCACCTTGGCGTTGGGGGCGGAATTTGCCTGCGATTCGGCGCTTGCAGCAGAAGACGTCTGCATTTTAGCGTCTGAAGTAGAATCTGTCTGAGCATTAGCGTTCGACGAAGCGAAACCCGTCTGCATACTAACATCCGAAGCGGAATTTGTCTGCGAAATAAAATTTACACGCGACCGCTCGCCAGAGTTTGCATCTGCGCTAAAATTTTGCGGCGAATGCGCCGTATCTTGCCGATTGTTTAAATTTAGCTTTTGCGAATTTTGCGGGTCTTGGTACGGATGTGCAGCATCGGTGACATTCTGCCGCTTGTTTAAATTCATATCCGCATTCGGATTTTGCGGCGAATACTCGGTTTGTCGTTTATTTGAATTTGCATCTGCGCTAAAATTCTGCGGCGAATACGCAGCATCTTGCCGCTCGTTTAAATTTAAGCTCGTTCGTTCGCTTAAATTTGAACTCTCCGGCGCATCTGTTTTAAAATCCGCCTCTTTGGAATTCATTTCTTTCGAATCCGCTCCCACCTGCGCACTCACGGAGCCGGATAGATTCGGCGCGGCTCTTGTCGTATCCGTAAAGCTTAATTCCGCACTCGCCGTGCCCGAAAAATTTGATTCTGCCGCCGCCGTGGCTCGGCGCGCAGACGAGCTTGCTTGCCCCGCTGCCCCGCTAGGCGTACCGTTCGAGTCAAAATTTTGAGTGAAATTTACGTCATCTTTGGCGGTAAAATTTTGCATTTTATAATTGCTAAACGCTAACAGCGCGTAATGCGGCGCGTAATTGGGCGCTGCGTAGCGTCTGGGCGAAAACGGCTCTGCGAGGGCGCGCTCATACTCGCTCTGCGAGATCACGCCACCCTCTCGCAGCTGCGAAATTAGGCGGTTTTTAAGCGCGTTGATGTTTGATCTACGGTCTAGGCGGTTTTTATTCGGGTTTTTTGGGATCACGCTAAGAAGCGCGATTTGAGCGTTGCTAAGCTCGCGCAGATCCTTTTTGAAATAAAAATACGCCGCGGTCTTGACCCCCTCGATATTGCCGCCGTATGGGGCGAGGTTGAAATACATTCCTAAAATTTCATCCTTACTAAAGTGCCACTCCAGCTGAAAGGCGTTGAAAATTTCGATGATTTTGTTCTTGTAGCTACGCTGTTTGGGGCGCATCATACGCGCGACCTGCATCGTGATCGTGGAGGCTCCGACGCGCTCGACGTTGCCCTCGCTTTTTTTAGTAAAATTTTGCGTAAAATTATACGTAGCCGCGCGCAAAATCGAGGCTGGATTGACGCCGAAATGGTAGTAAAAATAGCGATCTTCAAAGTAGATCGCGCTTTGTTTCAGCCGCGGCGGTATCTCGTCCGCGCTCGCGTAAAAGCGCCAAATTTGATCGTCGCTGATCTGCATATTTAAAATTTCGCCGTTTCGGTCGTATAAAATTCTACTCTTCTGCTTATTTAGCATATCCAAATTTAGCGGATAAAGCGCGTCTAGGATCAAAAACAGAGCGAATGCAAATGCGCAAAATAGCGTGATTTTTAATGTAAATTTTAGAAATTTCATCGCGCAATTATATCAAAGAATTTTAATGATTTTAGGCTATAATGGCGCCTTTTTGCAAAGGAATAATCTTGGACGCTCTAGCTAAGCTAAACACCGAACAATACGCCGCAGCGACCGCTCCTGCGGGGCACAATCTAGTAATCGCAAGCGCAGGCACGGGCAAAACCAGCACCATCGTAGCGCGCATCGCTCATCTGCTAAATCTCGGCACTAGCCCTAGAAAAATTTTGCTCCTTACCTTTACGAATAAGGCCGCAAGCGAGATGATAGCGCGCTTGCAGCGGCATTTTGATAAAAAAATCACCTCTGCAATCGTCGCGGGCACCTTCCACGCCGTATCCTACGCCCTACTTCGCGAGCTGGGCAAAGGCGTGATCTTAAAGCAGCCCGCCGAACTAAAGACGCTGCTAAAAAGCCTCGTAGAAAAGCGCAAATTTTATCACGTAAGCGACGCACGCCCCTACGGCGGGACCTATCTGTACGATGTGTACTCGCTGTATCAAAATAAGGAGATGAGCGCGGATTTTGAGACTTGGTTTAGCAAAAACTACGAGGATCAGGCGGAATTTGCCGAAATTTACGCAGATATTTTGCGCGAGTTTGAAGAGGAAAAGGCGAAATTTAACTACGCCGATTTCAACGACGTTTTGCTAAAAATGCGCCATGAGCTGCGAAAGGGCGCGCCGCTGCGGTTTGATGAAATTTTAGTGGACGAGTATCAGGATACGAACTCGCTGCAAGGAAGCCTCATCGATGCCTTTGCGACGAAAAGCCTTTTTTGCGTCGGCGATTTCGATCAGAGTATCTACGCCTTTAACGGCGCAAACATCGATATCATCGGCAGCTTCGGCAAGCGCTTTGCGGACGCTAAAATTTACGCGCTGAATATCAACTATCGCTCAAGCTCGGCGATTTTGGCGCTTGCAAACCGCGTCATCGCGAATAATCCGCGCCTTTACGAAAAGAAGCTGATCGTGGGCCGTGAGGGCAAATTTAGCGCGCCTAGGCTGCATGTTTACGACGATACGGCGGCGCAATACGCCCACGTAGCCGCACAGATCGCGCAAAGCGGCACTCCGCGCGAAAAGATCGCCGTCATCTTTCGCAACAACTCCAGCGCCGACGGCGTCGAGGTCGCGCTTAAGGAGCTCGGCATCGGTGCAAAGCGAAAAGGCGGCGTGAGCTTTTTTGAAAGCCGCGAGATCAAGGCCTTTACGGACATTTTCGCGATGATAATAAACCCAAAAGATATGATGGCATTTATGAGCACGTGCGAATACGCAAGAGGCGTCGGCAGCGCGCTAAGTAAGGAGCTTTTCGACGCGCTGATCGCGCTTGGGCACGGAAGCATTCACGCAGGTCTTTTGCGTCCCGATGAGAGCGTTAAAATTTTTGAAAAAAAGAGGAAAAACTACCAGCTCGGGCTTTTTGACGATGTGGACATCATCGGCTCGGTATCGCGCTTTGAAGCTTTGGAATTTGACGAGTTTTTTCGCTCGCATCCGGTTTTAAAGCACAATAAAATTACCGAGGGCGGCGCCGTATTTTTGCACGAAATTTATAAAATTTTTAAAAAAAGCGGCTCCGCTGCGAGATCCGTCACGCTCATCTCGCAGATCAAAGACTCGCGCCTTTTCGCGCTTGTGGCGGATTTTATCGCGACGAAACGCGCGACGCTGAAAAACGGCAAGATAGACGAGGATCGCAAAAAGGATGAGATCTCCCGCATCTACGATAAATGCGGAATTTTAGAGCAGATCGCCGGCAAATACGCGGATCCGCAGAGCTTTTATAACTTCATAACTCTGGGTGCAAAGGAGATGAGCGAGGGCGAGGGGGTAAATCTGCTCAGCGTGCACGCAAGCAAGGGGCTTGAGTTTTGCAGCGTCTATCTCATCGATCTGGCGCAAAACCGCTTCCCGAACCTCAAGCTAATGGCGATGGGCGGCAGCCTGGAGGAGGAGCGGCGACTATTTTACGTGGCGGTCACCAGAGCGCGCGACGAGCTGGTGCTAAGCTACGCGAAATTTGATAAGATCAGAAAGATTAATTATGAGCCGAGCTGCTTTTTAAGGGAAGCGGGGCTGGTGAAGTAGGCGAAATTTGCTCGCTAAATTTTTAAATTTCATTTTAGCGCGGACGGATCGTTTGAATAAGAATTTTACTCCTCGCGTACGCCCGCCGCGCCGCCGCCCCGGCTTTTTTATTGGATCGTTGGGGCAAGAATTTCGCCGCGCGATTTTTGTAAATTTTGCGATTTGTAAATTTTTACGGCGCGGACGTTGCACGATATTTTGCGGCTCGCTAAATTTCACAGGCGGTAGCGGGGTTTGAAGCTGCGATTGAGAGGCGTGGTTGCCTGGGGCTTTTTTGCGAGCTGTGCGCGGGCTATGTTGCAGCGCGATCAGGGGCGGTCTGAAAATAGCGATATTTGCGGTGCGGGCGGCTGCAAAATTTTACGCCGCAAATGCGGGCTAAATTTTAAAATTTCATTCCCGCTCTGCCGTAGAGTTTTGACGCGGTAAATTCTCCGCGAAATCTCGCACGGCTAGAATTTTGCAGAAGAATTCGACGGCAATAAAATTCCGCCCCCTATTTTGCTTTTTTCTTACTTTTAAATTTACGTGTTTTATACATCGCAGAACTCAAATTTTATTTAATAAATTTAAAAACGCCGCAAATTCTACGACGAGTTAAAATTTTAAAGCGCTTCAAATTTACAGCGCTGCGAAATTTAAAATTTCACTACGTATTGCGCGCGCTGTAAAAAATACGCGCCCCACTAAATTTATTGTGGCACGAAATCCCGAGCGGCGGCAACCCGCATATTTGATAAATAGATTTCGCATCGCGTAAAATTCCATTGCCGGTAAAGTTTGCTGCCGATCAATTTATCGCCGCATAAAATACTGTCGCGCAAATTTAGCGCAGCACAAAGTCCTTCGCCGCGCAAATCTCACAGCGTATTAAATACCCTATCTCCTGCGTCTCCAAGGCCCGGCACGATATATTTTTGCTCGTTTAGTCTCTCGTCGATCGCCGCGGTAAAAACCTCGACCTGCGGGTAGATCTCGCTAAATTTATGAAGTCCCTCGGGCGCTGCGATGATGGAGATAAATTTGATCTTTTTAACGCCGTTTTTTAGCAGAAATTTCACCGCATCGATCGCCGTGCCTCCGGTCGCAAACATCGGATCGATGATGATTGCGGTACGCTCTGCGGCATCGGCGGGCAGCTTGGCGTAAAAAAACTCCGCCTGCGCGGTCTTTTCGTCGCGCTGAAAGCCCAAAAATCCTACGCTAGCATCCGGTATGAGCTTGAAAACGCTATCTAGCATCCCCAGCGCGGCGCGCAAAATCGGGCAGATCATGATCTTTGTGGCGAGCTTATACGCGCTAGTTTGCGCCACGGGCGTATGCACGCTTACCTCGCGCAGCGCCAGATCGCGCGTCGCCTCGAACATCATCAGGTAGCTGATCTCATCGACGAGCATGCGGAACTGAAACGGATCGGTCCCCCGATCGCGCAGGATCGTGAGCTTATGCTCGATCAGCGGGTGCTTGATCAGCCTCACGTTAGGCAGCTCGCACGCGGTTTGGTACGTACATTTTTGGCTTTGGCTCATTTTCTCTCCTTAAATTTACTGAATTTTGCGCCCTTTGGGGCATTTTAATTATCTGTTTTGGTGCGAACTCCAGTGCCGTGGCGCTAAAATTTTGCCGATAACGGCAACGCGATTTTAAATTTAGCTCATTTTAGCTCACAATGCGCGCGTTACATTTAAATTTAGCTCGGCGGCTCGCTTTAAATTTAGCACTTTTAAAACGCAACGCTTTAAATTTAGCTCGCGCGTGCCGCCTCTGATTTGGTCGCTATTTAAACACGGCGCGCTTTTTATCGGCACGCCGGTGCTACTTTTTGGCGAGCACTTGCGGCGTAAATTTCATCTGCGAAATTATCGTCTGCGGCTGCTTTAAATTTACTTAATGCTCTCGCTCGTGAGCCAAATTTTAAAATTCCCCGCTATCTTGCGCGCCGATAAAATTTTAATTTCATGCACGTCGATCGCCCCGCAAACGAGCTGAAATAAATCGGGCATATCCTCAAATTTAGCCCGCCGCAAGCGGTTAAATTTGCCCTGCCGAAGCGATCAAATTTAACCGCAAAGCCCCTACTCCTTCACCACGCGCAGGAACGAATACACGTCCTGAACTCCGGGCGCGTGCGTCGCGTACCAGATCGCATGCTTTTCGTGCTCGATGTCCGTTACTACGCCGCTAAATACCACGTCGCAGCCCACGATCGCTACGCGCACCGCAGTGCCCGAAACGTCGGTGTCGGAAAAGAGATTTTTCTTTAAATTTGTAAAAATTTCAAACGAATTGCACGGATATTCGGGCTTTTTGACGCGCAGATAGGAATGCACGCGCCGCACGCCTTCGGTTTGCCGAGCTAAAGCAAGCAGCGGCTCGCGCATCGCTTCGCTATCCAGCAGCCCGATGAGATAGACCTCGCCGTAGAAGCATTCGACCTCCAAATCCCAGCTGCTAAGGCCTTTGGTAAATAGAATTTTGCTTTGAATTTTAGTCTGGATGAGCTTGTCGCTAGCGACCTCGCTGACGCTGCGGCGGTCGCGCGCTACGGAGTAGATGTCATACACGCTAAGCGCATTGCCAGCGGGCGCCAGCGGAGCCGCGCACGAGCTAAATAGCACCGCACTCGCGCTCAAAAACACCGCTAAAATCGCTAGAAACAAAACCCTCAAACCCTCTCCAATCTCGTTTAATTTCTAATTATCTCAAGCCAGCTGCCGGCGCCGCTTTTTAAATTTAACCCCGCAGGCACCGTTTTATCGCAGCTTCAAATTTTGCGCAGCGAGATTACGCCCAAACCGCGCGCCGTAAAATTTTACAATATAAATTTTAAAATTTACGTTGTAATTCGCACGGCTTGCAGAATTTTGCGCTTTCGCCATGGCGAATTTCACGCGCAGTATTCGTCGCCGTAAAATTCTACGTGGCTAAATTTCGTTGCAAATTTGCCGCGCGAAATTCTACGGGGTAAATTTCTCGCGGCGGAATTCGCCTCTGTAAAATTTTATATTTCAAAATCCGCGCCCAAAATTTCGCCCAATCGCGGCTAATTCGTCGTAAGCCCGCCGTCTATCGCAAATATCGCGCCGCTGACCCATTTCGCCGCATCCGACGCCAAAAACACCGCCGCATCGCCGATGTCCTGCGCGCTGCCGATTTTGCCGAGCGGATAGATATTTTGCACCATTTGTTCAAACGCCTCGCGCCCCTGCGGGCTAAGCGCGCTTAAATTTCGCTCAAACTGCGGCGTCAGCACGCTTCCGGGCGCTATGGCATTGACGCGAATGCCGAGTTTGCCGACCTCAAAGGCAAGCGATTTGGTGAAAGAATTTAGCGCGCCTTTGGTGATCGAATACGCCGTCGTGGTGCGCCCCACGAGCATTCTGTTTGCGAAATACGACGAGATATTTATCACGCAGCCCTTGCTAGCCGCAAGCGCGCCCAAAAGCCCCTGAGTAAGCAGATAGGGCGCTTTGACGTTTAGGTTTAGATGAGCGTCCAGCAGCGCTTCGTCGGTCGCCTCAAAGGGTACGAATTTTCCCAACCCGGCGTTATTTACAAGGATATCTATCTTAAGAGGTAGCGCTAAAATGCGCTCGCAAAGCCCTTTTATCGTTTTGCTTTGCGCCAAATCCGCCTCTATCGCGTAAGCTTTCACGCCGTAACCGCCCAATGCCTCCTGTGCGATTTTTAATTTCTCCTCGCTTCTGCCGAGCAGGATCAAATTTGCGCCCTCTTTGGCGAAACACTTTGCTATGCCAAGCCCTATGCCGTCGCTTCCGCCAGTGATTACGGCTGTTTTGCCCTCTAATCGTTTCATACTTTTCCTTTCAATACGTAAATTTACGTTCTAAAAATTTGAGCGAGATTTATGGATCTTGCAAACTTCGAAATTTTGAGGCTTTGAAATTTTATTAACTTTAAAATTTCGCCCGCTTTAAAATTTCGCGGCGAAGCGAAATTTCATCGATAAAATTTTACTAACTTTGAAATTCTACCGATAAAATTTCACGGCGGAATTCCATCACAAAGCTTGCGGCGGAATTCCATCGGGAATTTCATCCGTAAATTCCACCCAAACTGCGCCGCTTGGCTTACAGCACCTGTTTTACGCTACTAGCCGTGATTTCAAGTAGCCTCGTAGCAAACGGAAATTTCGCCTTCGTTTCTTCAAACTCCGCACCGCTATCAATAAAACGCGCTGTGCCCTTAACTACAAAGCCACGCCCCGCTCCGAACCTGCCTGCTAGCTCCTTCGTTGCGACGCTAAGCTCGACGTTCGGATTAGCCTCCACGTTGCTTTGCGTCTTTTTCATACCCGCAGCGGGGATGAGGATGCGATCACCCTTAATGACGAGATATCTGTTCCACGTATTGCTGATATGAGCCTCGCCCTGCGCGCAGGTAGCGATACCCACGGCGCATTCGTAATTTAAAATCTCCAAAAATTCCTTGCTAAACATTTTCTCTCCTTAAATTTACATTTTAAAGCTCGCGATTTTGGCTGACAAGCCCCCGCGCGTAACTGAAATCTAACTGCCTCCGCCACTTTCCGCCTCGGTTAAATTTTATATTTCAAAAGCGCCTCCTTGTCGGCTTTGCTTACGCGAAAACTATCGCGGATCTTCGATATCGCCTTGTTTTGGATAAATTTAGCCGTCCGCTTACTCTCCAAAAACGCAAGCGAGATCTCGCGCTGTTTGATAAACATCTCGGCTATCACCCACGCCGCACCCATCTGCACGTAGTACCGCTCGTCGCTTTCGGCGGCGCAAATTTCAAAAAACTCCTCGGGCGAGATCGCGTCCATATTTTGCATAAAATAAACGTAGAAAAATCGCCTCTCAAACTCGTCCGTGCCACCCTTAGCCTGCTTTAGTAGCGCGTCCGCAAAAGCGGCGTCTCTGAATTTCGGAGCGAACATATCGCAAACCGCCCAATTAGGCATCGTTTTGATAAAATCGCTCGCGAGCGCGAATTTCGCCTCATCCTGCTTCAAAAGCATTATAAAAAAGCCCTTTAGCACAAACTCCTCGTGAAAAACGGGCTTATAATTTTGCAGCTTGCGCCGCGCTTCATCTGCTCCACCCAAAGCGGCGAAGCTTTTGCGGGCAAGCGCACGCAGTGCGGGAGTGCGCACGCCTAAAATCTGCGGCGCGGGTATTAGGCGCTGCGAAAATTTCGCAAATTTCTCCTCGCTTAGCGCTCGCAGCTGCCCTAGCATCTTTTCTCGTAGATCCATAGCTTTCCTTTAAATTTTTGATTTAAAATTTTAACTCGCCAAAACGCGAGCCGATCTCGGCGCGCCGAAATTTTGCCGCATAGGACTTTTATTTAAACAGATCGCGATGCAGCTCAAACTAATCGCCCGATAGATCGCGTTTAAATCGCTCGCCGCACCCGCTCAAAGCCTTTGCTCAAAAATACGCTTGCTAAATCGCGCCGTATGCCGCTAGCAGAGCAAGCCGTATCGTCAAAGCCCCTTAAATGAAGCTCGGCGCGTCGTTTGAAAACAAAATTAGATCGCCGCTGTGCGTATTTTCGCTCAAAACCCGCTGCAGATCGCGCTTGTCTTTCAAGACCATAGTCTTTGCGGGATCGATCCTGCTTTGCAGCACCTCAGAATTTAGCTCGCCCGTGATGATCGCGAGATCAAAAATTTCATCGATCTTAGCGCCTAACGTCTCGTTGTCCTCGCGCGTGCTCTCGACGATGCCCGGCGTGATGATGACCTTGCGCCCGCCGTAGCTTCGCATCAGCTCGTAGCTTTGCAGCATGCCGCTTAGATTGCCGTTGAAGCTATCGTCGATGATGATTTTGCCGCCCGCATCGAGACGCGCGAGGCGGTGCTCGACGGCGCTAACATGCGTGACGCGGCTTTTGATCTTATCTGCGCTAAGACCCAAAAATCGCGCGATCTTTATACACGCGGCGAGATTTGCGGCGTTAAATTTACCCAAAATCGGCGCGAAAAACTCGTGTCTCTTTCCTTGTTCGCTCCGCCCGTTTAAAATTTTATGCTCGTTTGGAGCCTCTTGCGTGCCCTGCTCTCTGTCGCTGCAAATTTTATCGTCGCTAGCAGCGCGGGCGGCTTGTTCGTAAAATTCTTGCTCGCTCCGTTCGGCGCAGAATACGGAATTTACTTCGTCAAAATCGGCGCCGTAATTTTTAGAATTTTTGTCTTTTTCTGCGTATATCGCGCTGCCTGTATCTAGGCTCAAATCGCCCTGCTCTTCGCCCTCTGCGGCAGATGTGCCTACGTGCAGCGCAGAATTTTCTCTGCTCGCACCGCTTTCATCATCGCTCAAGCTAAGGCTAAATTTTATCCCGTCCAGATCCGCGCCGCAAATTTCCAGCCCCTCGTCGTAGATCGTGACGCGCTCGTCCGCGCTTTTTTGCGTGGAGCTGTGCAAAAACGCATGCTTTAGCCTCACGCTTGTTAGCGCTTCGAGCTTCGTTTTACGGATGTTTTCAATGCTTTTGAAATACTCGATATGTTGCGCGCCGATCTCGCCCACGACGACGATCTGCGGCGCCAAAAATTCGGTGATCTCGGCGATGTCGCCGCTTAGCCTGGCGCCTGCTTCGGCGATGTATATCTGCGTATCTGCGGGTAGCGCCTCGTTTACGTCGCGCACTAGCCCTGCTAGCGTGTTTACCGAGCGCGGCGTCTTGTAGCAGCGAAAGTCGTTTTTTAAAATTTGATACAAGAAGTTTTTAATGCTTGTCTTGCCGTAGCTCGCGGTGATCTGAATGATCGTAAGCGAGGGCATCGAGGCCAGTTTTTTGCGCGCGGCAGCCTTAAATTTCGCAGCCTGCGCCCGCTCGTAAGCAAAGCTCGCCGCAAGGCCCGCGCCAAGCGGTAAAAAGATCGGCAAAATCGGGCCCCCCGCGGCATAAAACGCGGCGTTAAAGCTAAACACACAAACCGCCAAAATCGCAAAAAATCGCTTCACGCGCGGCGTAAAGACGAGCTTTTTATCTAACCCTCTTTGCCAAAGCCACAGCGCGAGTGCGTAGGCTGCGACGATTAGAATTTTAGCGGCATGCAAGGCATAGAGGGGCGCGGCGCCGAATTTAGCCGCGCAAAGGCTCGCCGCGATCTCGCAGCCAAAATACGCCGCCAGCGGCAAAATCAAAAAATAGAGGTGCCACGCGGGCTTGGTGAAGTGAAAGATAATGCGCGCGGGCTTGTACGAAAACCACTGCAGGCAGGTGATCAGATAAAAGCCCAGCAGTAGGACGAATGCCGCGTGCGCGATCAAAAATATTATATTCATCTTTTAAAATTCCTTTTTATAAATTTACGCGCCCGCTCTGCAAGCCTGTGTGGGCAAAATGCGGCGAGCTCGGGCTAACCGGCATTTGGCTTCATTTGTAAATTTTACGAATTATCGCTTTGCAAATTCTATTTTACAAAATTCGCGTGCTCGCAAATTCACGCTCTCGCAAAAGCTACACGAGCCGCGCTAGATAAATTTACGCTGCCGCGCGCTGACCCGTTTTCGATACCGCGCAGCATCTATCTTTCGCGACCTGAAATTTTTTGCACGCTGCGCATATTGCGACATCGAGCCCTATCTCGCGCAATGATTTGCATTATTTACGGCACATAGACCTTATGTCGCGGTAAATACATGGCGCGGTGCGACTAAATTTAATTGCCCGCTTGCGGTGCACGCAGCGGTTTCGCCGCATCTTGTACGGCTGCCGCAATCGCGAGCGCAGAGCGGAAACAACCCGCCACGGCGTAAAATTTTAAAATTTAACGCGGCACGCCGCAATTTGAGTTTTGCGTTTTATACTGCGCGCCCAAAGAGCGGATTTTACGCCGCTAAATTTTAAATATGTGCTGCGTGCCCGCGACTTTGTAATCTAAATTTACGCTTCGGTTCGCGATCTTTGACGCAAACAGATTTCAAAATTTTAAAACGCGGGCGAACTGCACTAAAGCGCCGCATTGAAACGCTTTTTAAAATGCGTCCACTCTTGCCTTTCGCATGATCTGTTTTTACATCTAAAGCGCGATTTTTAGCAGCGCTAAAATTTCGCGGCTAAATTTTAAAATTTACACCAAATCGCGTTTCGCTTTAAATTTAGCGCGGCGCCAAATCGTTAAATTTAGCTGCCGCTAAGCTCCTTTTCGATCTGCTCGCCAATAAAATCCGCGCTTTGCAAAAAGAAAAAGTGATCCCCCGTCAGCGGATAAAATTTGCTGTTTTTAATGAGCGAGTGGATCAGCTCGCCGCTTTTTAGGCTAGTGGCGCGATCGTCCTTACCCCAAAAGATGAGCGCATTTTGCGGGCTTAGCGCGGAAAAAATATCGCGGAAGTCCTCATTTACGACGTTTTTTAGCGTGCCGTACATCACCTCGCTCATACCTGCGGCATCCTTGCTCGCAAACGCGCGCCAAAGCCCCGCCAGTCCAAGTCTTTTTAAAATTTTAAAAATCGCGATTTTGGCGCGCACGGCAAAGGGCTTGGGCTCGATGATACCGGCGCTGCTTAGCAGTATGAGATTGCGCGGAGCCAGCAATGCAGCGATCTTGCCGCCGAAGCTGTGCCCCATGATCGCCTCGGGCTGCTTGCCCAAAGCCGCGATAAAGGCGCGCATAATCTCCGCGTAATCCTCGCTGCCAAGGGCGTGCGCGGGCTGCGAGCTGGCGCCAAATCCCGGCAGATCGACGCACACTATCGCGTAACGGCGAAATTTGTCCGCAAAAACTCTAGACATAAGCGCCTTGTTTGCGCCCCAGCCGTGCAGCACCAAAATATATTCGGCACGCTGCAGGTTTGAAATTTCGTAGCTGATCTTGTAGCTTTCGCCGCCGCAGACGAGCTCCTTACTCGCCACCGCCGCTCCTTTTGGCGTAAACGGCCTTGAGTAGCTCGACTGCTTTTTCGAGCCGCTCAAACTCGCTCATACTAATCATTACGGCTTCGAATTTGTTGTTTTTGACGATCAGGGCTTTTTTGATTTCTTGGTTTTTGATCTTGTTAAAAACGGTGCTGAAGTTGCGCACGATCTCGGTAGCAGTGTAAATTTCGTCTTGATTTATCATGGCTCGACCTTTGGGGTAAAATTTTACGCAAAATTTAGCGTAAAATTTTAAACGATTTGCTACTTATTAGCGGTGATTTTGGTGATCAGCTCGTAGCTTACAGGGATCTGCCTCATCGGTGGCAGCGACGAAGCAAGAGCTGCTAAAACCTCGGAGAAATCGTCAAATAGGTAGTTTGCGAGGCTGCCCGGATTTGGATTTATCTCGTTTAGATAAATTTCGCCCTCTTTTTCAAAAAAATCACAGCGAATGAGCGCGCCATCGAATGATCCTGCGTTATAAAGCCGCGTAAAGGCGTCTTTCATCTTGCCCTCTAGCAAAGCGCCAGGACGAGCGGGCTCGATCGCGCCACTACGCGAAAAATCCAAATATTTACGATCGAAATTTAAATAGCCCTCTTTTTTCGGCTCTTCGATGTTTGAAAATACGATTTTGCCGTCTATTTTAGCGCCTGCGAGATTGAATTCCTTTACGTTTTCCCAGTATGGCTCTACGATCGCGCTGTCGTCCAGCTCAAAAGCCTGATCCAGCGTATAGCTAAACTCGCTTTCGTTCTTGGCTATCGAAATTCCGATGCTAGAGCCCAAATGAGCGGGCTTAACGATGATCGGAAAATTAAAATTAGGCAGACTAGTACGATTTACGATCTCATACGGCAAGGTTTTTACATTTGCGATTGCAGCTAGGTGCTTGGTTAAAATTTTATTATAGCTTAGCACGCTAGCTTCTATGCGAGGTCCGATATAAGGGATGCCAAAAAACTCAAATAGCGCCGCCATTTTGCCATCCTCGCCGTCGCAGCCATGGATTAGATTGATATATGTGCCGACTTCTAGCATGCTTTTGCTAAACATTCCACTCTCAAAAAATCCGCCCGCACCGATGCTAAGCTCTTTTGCTTTAGCATAGCCGCCCTGCTTAAAATATGCCGCGCGCATATTTTTATCCTCAATGCGGTAAAATTTACGATTTTTATCGCAAAATACAAACTCCAAGTCCCAGCCTTTTAGGGCATTTTTGACGGCGATTGCCGAGATGATACTTACTTCGTGCTCATAGCTTTGAGCTCCAAAAACTAAGCCAAATTTCATTGTTTTCCTTCAAATTTTATTTTCTACGCTAATTTTTTTAACGCCTCTTTGACAAGATCTGACGTATTCGTGCTGCTGCATCCCGCTAAGATTTGATTGATCTTATCGCGCTTAAATCCAAGGCTTTGTAGCGCGGATGCCGCTTCGTTCTTATAAGTCTCGCTAGGACCGAATTCCATTAGCTTCGCATCGCCTAGTTCGGCAATGATCCGTCTAGCGGTCTTTGGGCCTATGCCCGGAACTGAAGTTAGCGTCGCAGCATCCCCCGTAGCTACGCAACGCGCGAAATCCTGCGGAGCGAGCGTCGAGCAAACCGCCATCGCCGTGCTTGCACCTACACCGCTAAGCTTGATTAGAGTTTCAAACATCCTTTTTTCACTCTCGTCTAAAAACCCATACAGCGAATCGGCATCCTCGCGCAGAATTTGTACGCACGCAAGCTCGGTCAGCTTGCCCTGCGTGAGCTTCGCGGAGGTATTTAATGACAATGAAAGAGCGTAGCTCACGCCGCTAGCGCATTTAATGACGCAAGCAGTGGGCTCCTTGCGCGTGATAATTCCTTCGATTGCCGCTATCATCTAAGAGCCTTTAAAATTTCGTTTATGCTCTCATTAAGCGCTAAATTTAGGGCATTATAAATGCTTTGCGAGCTAGGATCAGGCACGAAAACGCGCTTAGTGACGATGCCTGATTTTATGCTTTCTAAAGAATTTAAAATTTCATATCCCATCGTGACGGTTGCTTGATCGTTATTGATCTGAAGCGCTACGATACTGGTTTTTAGGCGTAAATCCCGCTCTTTTGGCACGAAGATTGGATTTAGCGAGCAGGTGGAAAATGCCGCATCTAGCAGCGCCTTATATACCATCTCGCTAGGCATCGTGATAAATTTGGCGTCGCTTGCGAACCGCGTTCGGTTTCTAAAATCCACTATTAAAATATCCCGCCTATCGACGAGATCGGTCGCCGTGATAGTGTCGATAAAGACATTTTTGCGTGCACCGCTAGGATTTACGCAGCGCTTTTGATCATAACGCAGCTCGTAGTAGGTGTATGGCTTAGCCTGCTTAGCTAAGCAGCCGCCTAAAAATATCGCCGCCAGCGTCGCAGCAAGCGTAAACTTTATAAAATTTTTCATCTTTATTCCTTTTTATCGTCGCGATCCGCGCCTTTAGAAGTGTCTTTGAAAAAGAAATCGTAAGGATTGTCCTCTAGCCTAAACATCGCACCTTGGAATTCTCTAAGCGATTTTTTTAGCTCGCGAAGAGTGTTTTTTGCCTCCTCAAGCGTAGGATCCAAGATCGCTTTTAGATTGTACTCGCCGCGATCGATACGCTTAGTGATGATACCTGCGGTTTTATCCAGTGAATTCGATAGATTGGCAGCACTCACGGCAAAGGCGTTTAGATTATCTAGCAGTGCGTCTAGCTCCTTCTCGCGCTCGTTTAAATTTGCTATGAGAGCATTTACGTTAGCAAGCAGTGCGTCTAGACTTTGGAATTTTTTCTCATCACTTAGCTCAGCGCTAAATTTATCCATCGAAGATAGAATTCTATCCACTTTATCGGTATTTTGCTTAGACAACAGCCCATTAATTTTAAAGATCATCTCACTCACGCTATCGGTGATGACTTCGGCTTTGGAGCCGATTTTATCAAGAAGCGTTTTATCCAGCGCAATTATCGGCTTTTTATCATTCGGCGGAAAAAGCTTACCGCTTCCTTTCGTGATATTTATAAACGCGATTCCGCTGATGCCTTGAGATTCTACCTTGGCGACGCTATCTTGCGAGATCGGTAGCTTGCTTTTTACCGAAATTTCAATCTCGATGATCGCATTTTCGATATCGGCAAAGTCGATACTTTTGATGATGCCCGCATTTACGCCGATAAATTTAACCTCGGAATTCTCCTTAATGCCTACGGGAAGCTCTTTTGTGTGGATATAGTAGGAGCGATAGCTCTCGCCGCGATCAGTCTTTGTAAGCATCCACCACATAAACGCCGTAAGAGCCGCGACGCAGATCATAACAAATGCGCCTACTATCGTATATGAAGTTCTATTTTCCAATCTTTTCTCCTAATTTCAGAGCGTAAAATTTAAGCCCTGCGATATGCCTTAAAATAGCCATTTGGGCTTAAATTTTAAAACTTAGCACTTTCTCAAATAGCCGCAAAATTTGCAGAATCATCTGAGTTTAAATTTTAAAGCTTAGCGTGCATTTTGAAATTTCAAAATATCGCCGCGCCGTATTTTAGCGTAAAATTCTACCGCCCCGATTTAAATTTAACGCCGTTTGCTCGTTAAAATTTCAAAATTTAAAAGCGCTATCCAATAAATGCGCCCTTAAATACGACCCGCCTAAATTTTAAAATTTCGATTGAGCCGCTAAGGTCTAAATTTTAAAATTTAAGCCCTGCGGAGCCCGGAATTCCTCGCTAGGTTTAAAATTTAAAATTCTTCCGCTGCTATTTTAAAATTTCAGCTCCTACCTATCTAAATTTTACCCGCCGCGAGCTGTATTTTAGCTCGGTAAATTCCGAAGCTTAATCTCTTTGCCGCATCTTAAATAGCTCTTCGAGCGGGTTGTTTTCTAGGTTTGAAATCTCCTCGATGTTTCCTTCAAAAGCGATTTTTTGATTATCCACAATCAAAAACCGATCCAAAATGTCAAAGATACTATCCACGTCGTGCGTCACCATAACGACCGTGACGCCGAGGCTATCTCTAAGCTCGCAAACAAGCCTATCAAGGGCTCTGGCGCTGAGCGGATCAAGCCCCGAGTTTGGCTCGTCCAAAAATAAAATTTCAGGACTTAGGGCCAGCGCGCGAGCCAGCGCCACGCGCTTTTTCATACCGCCGCTAAGCTCGTTTGGCCTAAGCGCGGCGGCCTCTTTTTTAAGCCCCACCTTTTGAATCCAAAATATCGATAGCTCATCTATCTCGCGCTCGCTAAATTTAGAGTATTCGCGCAGCAGCACGCCTACGTTTTCGAGCACGCTCATCGAGCTGTAAAGCGCGCCGAACTGAAACATCACGCCGCATTTTAGGCGGATCTCGTTTTGCCCTGCTTCGCTTGCGCGCCAAATATCGCGCCCGAAAATTTTAATTTCGCCGCTTTGCGGACGTTTTAAAAATATGAGAGTTTTCATCAGCGTCGTTTTGCCGCTGCCGCTGCCACCTAAAAAGCCGTAAATTTCGCCCTTTTTGACGCTAAAGCTCACGCAATCGTGCATAACGCGCGATCCGTACGCGGTAGTAACATCGCGCGCGACTATGATTTTGGAGGTTTCGCTAGACTGCGCTTGCTCGCTCATAGCCCGATTTCCGAAAACAGAACCGCGAATACCGCGTCGATCGCAATGACCCAAAATATCGCGTTTACGACGCTAATAGTGGTGTATTCGCCGATGCTTTGGGTGTTTCCTTTTACTTCGAAACCCCGCATGCAGCCGATGATAGCAATGAATGCCCCGAAAAACGGCGCTTTAATCACACCTACTAAAAAATGCCTAAGCTCTACAGAAGCCTTAAATCTATCCAAATAATCGCTAAAGGCTATGTCTAAATACGCGTCACACACGATCATCTGAGCAAAAATACTTACCGAATCTGCGATAAAAATGACTAGCGGCATGATTAGTACCATCGCGATAATGCGCGGCATCGCAAGAAAATAAAACGGATCAAAGCCCATCGTCCTCATCGCATCGATCTCTTCGGTGATCTTCATCACGCCGATCTGCGCCGTAAAACTCGAAGCCGAACGACCTGCGATAACAATAGCAGCGATTAGAGGCGCTACTTCACGGAGCGTCAAAGCGCCCATTATATCGATGATATAGATGCTGGCGCCAAATTTAGAAAGCATATCCGAGCCTATGTAAGCAAGCACGATACCAATTAAAAATGCCGTCAATGAGACGATGAAAAGTGCGTCTATGCCGCTATCTTTGATAAAATTTACGGTTTCTTTGAAGCGGAATTTCATCGGATGAATTATAAAAGCCGCGAGTTTGGAGAAAAACTCGCCCAAAAAGCTAGCAAGGCTTAGCAAGCCTAGAATTCCAAGATGGCAATAAAGTCCGATCTGCGCTAAAAAATTTAGCCTGCGAGATTCGGGTACGTAGCTAAAATCGATCGTTTTATCATCCATAAAGCTTAAAATTTTAGCAGCTTTGCAGTTATCCTCCACAAGGCTGACTCGCTTACCGGCAAGGGCGTTTTTGATCATCAGCGCCATGAAATAGTCTAAATTTGAAATTTCGCTTAAGCTTAGCTCCAGCTCGTCTAGATTTTTTACCGCTTTTTTTAGTGCAAGCAGCTGGGCGCGCGAGCTTTTGTAGTTCCACTGCCCGCGTAGCGATAAGGTGTTTTTTCCGCCCGAGCTTTCGAGCGAAAAGGCTAAATTCCGCAAAAATTTCTCTCCAAAATCAAAAAATAGGGGAAATTATAATATAATCAACCTTGGCATTTTATAAAATTTAATGGAGATTTATGCTCAGAGGCTTTTTTACAAATAGCGCAGGCACGCTAGTTTCGCGAGTTTTGGGTTTCGTGCGCGACCTGCTTACCGCATCGGTTTTGGGCGCGGGAATTTACAGCGATCTATTTTTCGTAGCGTTTAAACTGCCTAATCTTTTCCGCAGACTATTCGGCGAGGGAGCTTTTACGCAGGCGTTTTTGCCCAGCTTTACCGCCGCGCGCAAAAAAGGAATTTTTGCCGCAGCGGTGCTTATTAAATTTAGCGTTTTCATCGCGCTTTTAACGGCGCTCGTGCTGCTCGCCGCACCCGTTTTTACTAAAGTTTTGGCATACGGATTTAGCGCCGAACAGATCGGTCTTGCGGTGCCCTACGTGCGGATAAATTTTTTCTACCTCACGTTTATCTTCGTCGTTACGCTCTTTGCCTCGCTGCTTCAGTATCGCGACCACTTCGCTACGACGGCGTTTTCGACCGCACTTCTAAATTTAGCGATGATCGCGGCGCTTCTGCTAGCTCGCGGTAAGGACGGCGCCACGGCGGTGCTCTATCTTAGCTTCGGCGTCGTAGCGGGCGGGCTTTTACAGCTTGCGGTGCATGTTTATGCGCTGAAGTTCACCGGCATGCTGCGCGTCTTAGCCGGCGGCTTTGCGAGGCTCGCACGAGGCGATAAACCGCAGACGCAGGGCTTTTATAAAAATTTTTTCGCGGGCGTGCTCGGTGCGTCGGCGCTTCAGCTAAGCTCGTTTATAGATACCTTTTTTGCGAGCTTCCTTGCTAGCGGCAGTATCAGCTATCTTTACTACGCCAACCGCATATTTCAGCTGCCGCTTGCGCTTTTTGCGATCGCGCTTAGCACGGCAATCTTTCCGCGCATGAGCAAATTCGTAAAAGCTCACGACGAAGCGCAGGCTCTGGCGCTCGTGGAGCGCGGATTTTACTTCCTTTTGACGCTGCTCGGGCTCTCTGCGATAGGCGGCGTGATGCTGCGAAATGAGATCACGCAGCTGCTGTTTGAGCGCGGAGAATTTACCCGTCAAAATTCTATCGAATGCGCCGCGGTTCTCGGCGCATATATGGTAGGGCTCGTGCCGTTTGGGCTGTCTAGGATTTTTTCGCACTGGCTATATGCGAACATGAAGCAGAAGCTAAGCGCGAAAATTTCGATCTGGTGCGTCTTTATAAACGTCGCTTTGTGCGCGCTGTTTTTTAAACCCTTCGGAGCAGTGGGGCTTGCGTTTGCGAGCACGATAACGGGAGCGTTTCTGTTCGGCTTCAACCTCTATTTTTTTGGATTTAATAACTTTTTGGCTATAATCCGCGCAAAAAAAATTATTGCGATCGCGGCGCTTTGTGCGGGCGAAGCGGCGATTTTATACATTTTAAAAGGCTTGTATTATGGTAATTTATGATAGTTTGAGCAAAAAGAAGCTCCCTTTTAAGCCCATTAGCGAGGGGCTGGCGCGCATTTACGCCTGCGGCCCGACCGTTTATGACGATGCGCATTTGGGGCACGCAAAGAGCGCCGTGAGCTTCGATCTGCTGCGCCGCGTACTGCAAGCAGAGGGCTATGAGGTTAAATTTGCGCGAAATTTTACCGACATCGACGATAAAATTTTAAAAAAGATGGCGGAAACCGGTAAGAGTCTGGGGGAGATCACGGAGCTTTATACCCGCAGATATTTGCAGGATATGAGCGCGCTAAACGTCGCGGACGCGAGCATTTCGCCCAAGGCGACCGAAAATATCGCCGCGATCTGCGAGCTCATATCCTCGCTTCTTCAAAAAGGCTTTGCCTACGAGATCGCGGGTGACGGCATCTACTTCGACACGCGCAAGGACGGGGATTATCTAAGCCTTAGCGGTAAAAAAGAGGGCGCCGGCAAAAACATCGCCCGCGTCGCCTCAAACGATGCCAAGCACGACGAGAAGGACTTCGTGCTGTGGAAATTTGACGAGAATTGGTTTGATAGCCCGTTTGGCAAAGGGCGCCCGGGCTGGCACAGCGAGTGCGTCGCGATGATTTTGGCGCACCTTGATAGCGACGATCCGCAATTTTGCATTGACATTCACGCAGGCGGCGCCGATCTGCTCTTCCCGCATCACGAAAACGAAGCCGCACAGTGCCGCTGCGCTCGCCATAGAGCGTTAAGCAAATACTGGCTTCACAACGGCTTCGTGCAGGTAAATAACGAAAAGATGAGCAAGAGCCTCGGCAACTCGTTTTTTGTAGGAGATGCTCTAAAAATCGCACCCGGCGAGGCGCTGAGATTTTATCTCTTAAGCTCGCATTACAGGGCAAATTTTAATTATTCGGTGACCGATCTGCTTGCGAGCAAAAAGAGGCTCGATAAAATTTACCGCCTTAAAAAGCGCGTCCGCGACGTTTTAGCTCCTGCTGCAGGGCAAAATTCCGTGACATGCGTATCTGAACATACCGCGCAAATTTCATCCGCGAGTTCTGCGCAGACCTGCGGGGATGCGGGGCGAAATTTAACTTCGAGCGGATCTCAAAGTTTAAGCTCAAGCGCGGCGCCGAATTCCAAGCCTAAAAATTCTGCGTCTGAGCTGCCCGCCGTGGAGGCTAAATTTAGATCGGAGATGATGGAGTTTTTAAGCGATGATCTTAACACCTCAGGCGCGCTTGCGGTGCTAGGTAACTTCGTAGCAAGCGCGAATGAAGCGCTAGATCGCGCGCCAAAAGACAAGGCGCTAAAGGCTCAGATCGCCGCAAATTTGGAGTTTGCGAAGCAGACCCTTGGAATTTTATATGAGGATGAGACCGAATACTTTCGCTTCGGCGTGAGCGAGCAGCAGAGGGTACAGATCGAGGAGCTGATAAAACAGCGCGCGCAGGCGAAGGCGGAAAAGGACTTTGCGAGCGCGGATGCCATCAGGGCGCGCCTTACGGATATGAAGATCGAAGTGATGGATACGGCTAGCGGCACCGTTTGGGAGGTCGCAGCAGAGTAAAACGTAAAATTTAGCATAAAATTTTACGCTAAATTTTGTGATTTTTACTATTCGAGACGTAAATCCGAACGCTAATATGCGCGTAAATTTTAGTGCGATTTCATTCGGCGGTGCGGCGGTAGCATTGCGGCGGCCGTGCATAATTTCGGTGCAATTTTTATTCGGCGATACGGTGCAGGAGCGATGCGATGTACAGCACGACGCGGCGACAGAAGCGCGAGGTGGATCGCTATTTTCATTCGTCGGCGCAGCTGATACGGTGGCGCGATATAGCGCGGTATAGCGGCAACGCTACGGCTCGTCTGAGCGTAAATTTCAGTGCTATTTTTATGACAATTGGCGTGCAGAGTTACGATGCAGCGCAGTGAAAGTAACACTGCGGCAGCCTGTGCGTAAATTTTAACGCGACTAGGTACAGTTGAATACGCTGCGGCGACGCACAAATTTCCGCGCGATTTTTATTCGGCGATATCGTACATAGTGCGTAGCGATGAAAGTCGCGATTTCATTTGTCGATACGGCTGATGTAGCGGCAAAGCCACAAGACAGGCTGCGATTTTCATTCGGCGGTGCGGTGGCGCAAAAGCGCAATGCAGCGCGGCGATGTGAAGTCGTGATACGCGATGTATATTACGATACGGCCTTTGAGCGCTTTATGGCGTCTCAAAGCGTTCAGCGTTTTAAAAATGGCGTGCGAAAGCGTTTGGAGATCGCGACAAATAAAAACTCGCTTGCTTTAAGCGCTTAATGCTTCGAACGCGGCAAACAAAAAAGCTAAATCTCGGCGTCGTCCGCACGGTCGCCGCATGCGAGCGAGTTGATTTAGTGAGCTTGCGAAGCGCAAATTGGTCCCGCGCCGTAGCGTAAATTTGTGCTGCCTCGCGGCCGAAATTCTAAAATTTCAGGAATTTTGGGATTTTAAATTCCTAAAATTTTAGAAATTTCGAAGTTGAAAATTCCTGAAATTTTAAGAATTACAAAATTTCAGAAATTTTAAATTCTAAAATTTCAAGAATTTTGAGATTTTAAATTTTAAAAATTTTATAAAAAAGGATTGCATTTGAACGGCTTTAAAACTTTACTATCGCGCTTTAAGCCCTATTTTAGGGATTACAAGCCGCAGTTTGCATTGGCGATTTTGGGTATGGTAATGACGAGCGTGGCGACTGCTGCGAGCGCGAAGCTGGTCGAGCCCGTTTTAAATAAAATTTTCGTCGAAAAAAACGAGCCGTATCTCTATACGCTTCCGATGGCGATCATCGTGGTTTTCGCGATGAAAAGCGGCGGCGCGTTTATGCAAAACTACTTCACCGCCTTCATCGGTCAAGACACGGTGCGCCGCTTCCGTGATAGACTCGTTGCAAGCCTCGTGCGACTGGACGTGGATTTTTTCAACCGCTTCCGCACGGGCGAGCTCATCAGCCGCACGATCAACGACATCGAGCGTATCCGCGTCGTGGTTTCGAATATGATCCCCGATTTTTTCACGCAAATCATTACGATTTTGGGGCTTTTAGGCGTCGTGATCTATCAGAGCCCAAAGCTTTCGTTTTTCGCGCTCGTGGTCTTTCCGTGCGCGATATATCCGCTCTCACGCCTTGCAAAGCGGATGAAAAAAATTTCGCGCGAGTCTCAAGAAAAAACCTCCGATATCTCCTCAGCGCTCAGTCAAATTTACTCCAACATCGAAATCGTCAAAGCAAGCAACGCCGAGAGCTTCGAAGTGGAGAAATTTAACGCCGAAAACAGGAAATTTTTCGGTCTAAATTTAAAGGCGGTCGTAACGACGTGTCTGGTAAGCCCGATCATGGAGATGCTAGGCGCAGTGGGCATCGCCGTGGTGATCATCGTCGGAGGGCAGGAGGTCATTGCGGGTCAAATGAGCATCGGCAGCTTTTTTAGCTTCCTTACGGCGCTTTTTATGGTCTACACCCCGATAAAAAAGGTCTCCTCGCTATACAACAACATGCAAGACGCCATCGCAGCGAGCGAGCGGACATTTGAGCTGATCGACTTGGAGCCTACGATCGTCGGAGGCGGAAAGCAGATGGGCGAGATCGGCTCGGTGAGCTTTTGCGACGTGTCGCTAAACTACGGCGACAAGGCGGCGCTGAAAGATATAAGCTTCAGCGTCAAAAAGGGCGAAATTTTAGCGCTCGTCGGAAACAGCGGCGGCGGCAAAAGCTCGGTCGTGAACCTACTGATGCGCTTTTACGACGCAAACAGCGGTAAAATTTTATTCAACGGAAACGACGAGATCGGCGAGTTTAGTATCCCTAGCCTACGCGAAAACATCGGCCTGGTAAGCCAGCGCGTCTATATTTTCAACGACACGATCGCACAAAACGTAAGCTACGGAGCGGAATTTAACGAGCAGCGCGTCATAGAGGCGCTGAAGCTCGCCAACGCCTATGAGTTCGTAAGCTCGATGAAGGATGGAATTTACACCGTGCTTAGCGAGTTCGGCGCAAACCTTAGCGGCGGGCAGCGCCAGCGTATCGCCATCGCGCGCGCGCTGTATAAGGACCCGCAAATTTTAATATTCGACGAGGCGACTTCGGCGCTGGATAACGCAAGCGAAAAGGAGATCTCAAACGTCATCGAAAAGATCAAACAAAGCAAAATCGTCTTTGTAATCGCTCACCGCCTCTCCACGATCGAGCGCGCCGATAATATCGCCGTGATGAAAAACGGCCGCATCCTCGCTATCGGCACCGACGCGAAGCTAGCGGGCGAGTGCGAGGAGTATCGCAGCCTAAAGGGGATCATGCAAAACGGCTAGAGCTTTAAAATTCTGCCCCTTTTGCGCCCCGGTTTTGCTCTATGAAATTTTGAATTTTTAGTTTTGAAGTAAACCGCATAAATTTATCCGCAAAGATTGAAATTTTACCTTTAAATTTAGCCGCGCGGATCGCCGCTTCGGCCGCAGGGCTTTTCAATAAAACTCGACTCTTTGGTGCGACGAGGCACGACTGCTAGAGCTTTAACGTTTGGATTAAAAATTTATCTTAAAATTTTAGCGCTTCGTTACGAGCCGCCTCTAAAATTTAAAAGCTCGTGCTGTTTTAAAACCGCTGCGGTAAAATTTTATCGCACGCTGGGCTTTTCGGCGCGTTACCTGTACTTGATCTTCGGCATCTGCAATAAAATTTTGGCTTTATTTTCCTTTATAAATTTTCGCATCTTTTTAAAATCTCTATCTGAATCGAAATTTTTCAAATATTTTTATATAAAAACCGAGCTTTAATCAATAAAAGGCTACAATACGCCAAATTTAATTCCAAGGGAAAGTCATTGTTTGAATCCATGCGCGCAGCACGCTCGCTAAGCCCCCTATTTCTGGGGATTTTCTTTATGTTTATCGGCGACGCGCTAGTCATCGCAAGCGCGGGCATCATGCTAAAAGAATCCGGCCACAGCGAGCTTGAGATCGGACTAATTTCTGCATTTTTCTTTTTAGGGGCGATCTTTAGCGGCTTTTTCGTGCCTTCGATAATCGGCGCGCTCTCGTACGTGCGGGCGTATGCGGTCTTTACGGCGCTTTTCGGAATTGCCGCAATGCTGCATGATCTTGGCTCAAACCTCGTGTATTGGGCGATTTTGCGCTTCATTTTGGGCTTTTGCTACTACGCGCTTTTGATGATAATCGAAAGCTGGATTAACTCAAAGATCACAAACGCTATCCGCTCCCGCGTGCTGGCGATCTACGAAGCGGTTTTTTACGGCGCGTTTGCGATAGGAGTTATAATTTTAGCGCTAAATTTCGGAACGATGAAGGTCTTCGTGCTAAGCGCATTTTTCATCATCCTAGCGCTGCTGCCGGTAAATTTAATCCGCTTCAACCCTCCTAGGGTTCCCGCTCGCATGCGAGTTTCGATGCCGCAAATTTCGATCGTACCGCCGCTTGCGTTTGCGACGGTGGTTTGCGCGGGCATTTTGATTAACGGCTTTTTTTCGATGGCGAGCGTTTTCGTGCTAAGCGCGGGACTTGGAGTGGGCTCGGTGGGTGCATTTATGGGATCGGCGATGGCAGGAGGCTTCTTAGCGCAGCTCGTCTGCGGCACTATTTCAGATAAGTTCGGTCGCAAACGCGCCATAATGATAGTTTGCGTCGTGGGTCTTACTTCCTGCGCGGCGCTATTTTTTGCCAAAAGCTTCATCCTAACGTGCGCACTTGCGCTGATGTTAGGATTCGGCGCCTTTCCTTTATATTCGCTCGCCATCGCGCGCGCAAACGACTCCATCACCGGCGAGGGCGCATCTCGCGTGCAAATTTCTGCGGCGATGCTTTTTATCTATTCGAGCGCATCGCTATGCTCGCCTTTGATCATCGGCGCGATGATGAAATTTTTAGGTGCGAACGGCTTTATCTGGGTATTTTTCGCGGCGATGAGCTTTTTATTCGTATTTGCTATCTTCCGCCCCGAGATCGCGCCGAAAAGATAGCGTCCGGATTTTAAATTTTTTCATAGATCAAAAATTTATAATAAAACGCCGCGATTGCAAACATAAAGCCCATGCCGAAGGTGATTTGCGAAAGCGAAAATCCAAGCTCGAAAAAAAATCCGATCGCAGCCGACACGAGCGTGGCGACGATGAAATACGCCATGTCGTTGTAGGCGATGACGCGCCCGAAAAACTCCCTATCGACGTGGTTTTGCAGCTGCGTAAAAGAATACGACCACACCGTCGTGATGAAAAATCCCGCCGCGATCATCCCCGCAAACGAAAGCCAGTAGTTAAACTCCAGCACCGCCCACAGCGCGATGCCCGCAAACTGCCCCAGCAATAGCCAAAAAAACGTATGTTTATTAACGATCTTGCTTAGCCATATCTGCCCGAAAAATGCAGCCGCCGAGCGCGACATATTCATAAGCCCGATGACTAGCGAGGCGCTTAAAATCTCTTTGTAGCGGTATTTCGCAAGAAGCGCGATGAGATTGTCGTAAGTAGTGACGGCGACGAAGGCGTGAAGGACGATGAGATGCACGACCAAAGGGTGCGAGCGCAAGTAAGAAAAGCCCTCTTTGAGCATCTTAAACACGGGCCCTGGCGCGTTTTTTGCAAGGTCTTTGAAATTTAGCCGCAGCAGGATGAAAAACGAAAAAACGTATAAGCAAAAATCCAAAATAAACGCCGCTCGCACGCCGAAATAGTGGATAAAAACACCCGCGCTCGCCATGCCGAAAGTATAGGTGATAGTCCAAATAATGCCCGTCATCTCGTTAGCAAGCTTTAGATAGGGGCGGCTTAGGAATTTCGGCAGCGTGGAGGATTCGGTCTGAAAAAACAGCGTGCCTGCGACGCTTCGCACGACCACAATCAGAAGCAGCAGCCACAGATAATCCAAACTATCGATAAAAATCAGCATGAAAATACTGATCATCTCGGTTATAAACATCGCCGTCATCAGCGGCTTTGGTTGAAATTTATCCACGATGATACCGTTAATGGGCGCTAAAAAAACATTCGGCACGAACGAAACGACGCCCACCGCCGTAATCGCCCACACCGGCGCGCCAAGCTCAATCAGCAGCGTAGCGACCCCAACGACCGAAAACCACAAGCCAAACATACATATAAAACCCGCCGAAAAGAGCAGTCGGTAGTTGCGCGAATGGCGAAGCAGCACGATGTATCTGATCATAAAATTTTATCCCGTAAATTTAATATAAAAAATCTAGCGAAATTGTATCACGGCGCGCCTTAAAAGCCAAAATAAGCTAAAAATGCTATAATTGCGAAATTTTAATTCAGGAGTGAAAATGGAAGGGTTCGTAACTACGGTAATAGTATTTTGCGTCCTCATCGCAGCAATTCTAAAGATGGGGGTCAAGATCGTCTCTCAATCGGAAATTTTAATCATCGAGCGGCTAGGTCGCTTTCATAAGGTGCTCGACGGCGGCTTTCACATCATCGTGCCGTTTTTTGACGCGGTGCGCGCGAAGATGAGCGTTCGCGAGCAGCTCGTGGACATCAGCAAGCAGCAAGTCATCACCAAAGATAACGTCAACATAAGCGTCGACGGTATCGTATTTTTGAAGGTCATCGACGGTAAGATGGCGCTTTACAACGTCGAGGATTATCGCCGCGCGATTTCAAATTTAGCGATGACGACGCTACGTAGCGCGATCGGCGAGATGAGCTTAGACAGCACGCTTAGCTCGCGCGATCAGCTAAATTCCAAGCTACAAATCGCTCTGGGCGATGCCGCTGATAACTGGGGCGTAAAGATCATGCGCGTGGAAATTTCCGAAATTTCGGTACCGCACGGCATCGAAGAGGCGATGAATATGCAGATGAAAGCCGAGCGTGAAAAGCGCGCGATCGAGCTTAAAGCCGAGGCTGAAAAAGCGGCCCTCATCCGAAACGCCGAGGCGCTAAAGCAGGAGAAGGTTCTCGAAGCCGAGGCGATCGAGCGTATGGCGGATGCGAAAAAATACGAGCAGATCGCGCTCGCGCAAGGTCAAAAAGACGCGATGGATAGCATAAATTTAGCGATGAGCGCTTCCAGCTTTGCGGCGGAATACCTGCTCGCGCAGGGTCGCGTAAACGCTTTTAGCGAGCTGTCCAAAAACCCGAGCAAGGATAAAATTTTGATCCCTTACGAAACGAGCGAGCTGATCGGCTCTCTTAGCGTGCTTAAAGAATTCCTCGGCAAAAACGGCGCGAAGGAGCTCAAATGAACGCGCTGATTTTTATCATAATCGGCGTGATTTTGGCGATCGTCGAGCTTTTGGTGATGGATTTTACCTTTATATTTTTCAGCGCCGGATTTTTCATCACGGGACTTTTGAGCTTCGGCTTTCACCTTGATTGGGACGTACAAATTCTACTTTCGTTCGTGCTCTCTTTCGTGCTTCTAATCGCACTTAAAAGACCGCTAAAATCGCGCTTTTTCAAACCCGAAGAGAAACACGAGGATAACTTTTTGGACGAGAGCGGCACCGGCGTAATCAAAAACGGCATGGTCTATTTCAAAGGCACGTTTTGGAAAAGCGATGAAATTTCAGATCTTAACGAGGGCGACCGAGTCGAAATTTTAGGCGTAAAAAACGGACAAATCGTGGTTAAAAAAGATAGCAGTCGAAATTCTAGCGGCGCAGATGGCGTAAATTTAAATAACGGCGACGCAAATTTAAGCGACGCGGACAGCACGAGTGCCGACGATAAAAATTCTAACGCCGCCGCAAGCGATGCAAATTTAAAGGGAGCCAATGGCTAGAATGAGCGCCGATGAGGCGCTAGAGCTAATCGAGCACGCCGATCTAAACGAGCTTGGGCGCGCGGCGTTTGCGCGCAAGCGCGAGCTGCACCCGGAGCGCGTCACGACCTTCATCATCGATCGAAACATAAACTACACCAACGCCTGCATGGTAGATTGCAAATTTTGCGCATTTTATCGCCACGCAAGCGACGCGGATGCCTATGTGCTGAGCTTTAAGCAGATTAGCGAAAAGATCGAGGAGCTCATCGCCGTGGGCGGCACGCAAATTTTATTTCAAGGCGGCGTCCATCCGAAGTTGAAAATCGAATGGTACGAGGATCTCGTGGAGTTCATCCACAAAAATTACCCGAGCATCACGATCCACGGCTTCTCGGCGATCGAGATCGATTATATCGCGCGCCTTAGCGGCATCAGCACGCTCGAAGTGCTTCGCAGACTGCAAGCCAAGGGGCTTTACTCTATGCCTGGAGCCGGAGCCGAAATTTTAAACGACCGCGTGCGAGACCTCGTAGCGCCGCGTAAAAGCGACAGCGTCACGTGGCTTAGAGTGCACGAGGAGGCGCACGGCATCGGTATGAAAACGACCGCCACGATGATGTTCGGCACGCTGGAAAGCACGCGCGAGATCGTAGAGCACTGGGATAAAATCCGCGAGCTGCAAGACCGCACGGGCGGCTTTCGAGCGTTCATTTTATGGAGCTTTCAGGGGCAGAACACTCGCCTTTTACGCGAGCATCCAGAGATCAAAAAGCAAAGCCCGAACCGCTACCTGCGCCTGCTCGCCGTCTCGCGGCTATTTCTGGATAATTTCAAAAACATCCAAAGCAGCTGGGTCACGCAGGGTAGCTACATCGGGCAGTTGGCGCTGAAATTCGGCGCGAACGATCTTGGAAGCACGATGATGGAGGAAAACGTCGTAAAGGCCGCGGGCGCGAGCTTTCGGATGAGCAAGGACGAGATGATAGCGCTGATCCGCGACGTAGGCGAAATACCCGCCAAGCGCAACACCAACTACGATATTTTGGAGACGTACGCTTAAGTGCGGGGTTTGCGCGTTTGCGGCAGAAATTTATGCGCTTACGGCGCGAATTTAGCGGTAAAATTTGTCTTAAATACAGATAGCGAATTTTTGCGATCGTGGAATTTTGCAACGGGATTTAAAATTTTGATATCGGTATGGGCTTAAATTTACGGGCGCAAGCGGAATTCGCACGGTAAAATTTCATTTCGCTACGGAATTTTGCCTTAAAATTTTGCGGACGCGAAATTATACGCCGCGAGATCAATGCGACGGAGACGGCGCACAGAAGGCATTTTGTGAAGGCGCTTGCCGCGTTTGCGGCGACAAAACATATTGCGGTTTCGATACGCCGCAGAGCTGTATGTTTGGCAGCGGTAATGCGCCCCGTTTAGGCATTAGCGAATACATTTCACCTCATAGCTGGAATGCACTGCGGCGACGCGCTGTTTGGGGTGCTGAAATTTTACAAAAACGCGGCGCAATTAAATTTCAAATTTTAAAGCAGGACGGGCAAAACTGCCCTAGCGTGAAATTTTAGAAGCGAGCCCCCGACGAAAATTTTTAGAGCGGCGCGGCTGCGCCAAAATTTTAAAACCGCGCCTGCAAGAGCGATAAAATTTAAAAATTTTATAAAGGAAAACGATGGAAAAAAAAGAGATTTCACTTAAAATCAAAGGCGGCAAGAGCGCCAAAATCGACTTTTTGTATCAGTTCGACGATTCGCTGCCGGTGGCGAGCTTCAAGTTAATTTTTAAAGCAAGCGGCGCGGTGAGCGAGAAGACCCTGGGCCTTGCGCGCATCTGCGCGGGCGTTTTGGGCGAGGGCTCAAAGACGCTGGGAGTGAGCGAATTTCACCGCAAGCTCGATATCCGCGCGGTCGAGATCAGCGCCGCGAGCAATTTTGAAACCTTCGGCATCCAGCTAAACTGCCTAAAAGAGCACTTCGATTTTGGCCTAGACATGCTGCGAGAGCTGCTTAAAGAGCCCAATCTAACGCCCTCGGTGCTAGAAAAGCTAAAAATGCAAACCATAGGCGAGATCGCCGTGCTAAAAAGCGAGTTTGATTACATCGCGACGTGCAACCTAAAAGCGCTTCTGTATCCGCGCACGAGGCTCGCTCAGCCGCTCATAGGCGACGAGGCGAGCATAGAGCGGATCACTATGAAGGACGTGCGGGAGTTTTTCGCCTCGCTGAGTTTAGAGAATTTATACGTCGTTTTATGCGGCGACGTAAGCGATAAAAACCCGAAAATCGCGGAAATTTTAAGCCTTTTTGCAAGCGGCGAAAAGCGCGAGCTGCCGTTTTTCACGCCGAGCGATGCGAAAAAGATAAAGATCCAAAAGGAGCAGACGCAGCAGGCCTACATCTACTTCGGCGCGCCCTTTACGCTGCCAAAGGAGCAGGAGTTCATCGCAAACACCGCGCTTTTCGTGCTCGGAAGCAGCGGTTTCGGCAGCAGGCTGATGGAGCGCATCCGCGTCAAGCACGGCCTTGCGTACTCAGTCTATGCGCGCGGCGATTTTGAGCTTAGCCGCCGCGAGTTTTGGGGCTATCTGCAGACCAAAAACGAAAATTTGCAAAACGCCGCCACGCTCGTAAAAGAGGAGATCGCGAAATTTATCGCATCGGGCGTGAGCGAAGCGGAGCTGAAAAGCGCAAAAAAATTCCTGATCGGAAGCGCCGTGCTGCAAAAAGAGACGATGTTTAAGCGCGCGGCGATCGCGCAGAGCGAATATTACAAGGGCTACGCATTCGGTGAGTTCGAGCGAAATTTAAAGCGCATCGAGACGCTAAAACTCGGGGCGCTCAACGATTTCATCAAGTCGCACGATGAGATTACAAACCTAAGCTTTTCCGTCATTTGCGACGAGACCGCCGCGAAAAAGGGGCTTAAAATTTAGTCCGTCGCGGCACAGCGAGTGTATACCTGCGACCGGCCTAAAATTTGGGTAAATTTTAAAATTTGTAAAGCGGCGCGGACGATATTAAGGCGCGAACGGCGCTAAATTTTACTTTTTCGCTCCGCTTGCGGACGGCTTGTGCGTTTAAATTTAAAACCGCGTTTGCGTCGCGCTAAAATTTGTGGGGCTTACAAGAACGGCTAAATTTGCGAGCCTTATAAGGGCGGCTAAATTTAAAGGCGCCGTGCGCGGCTCGGTAAAATTTTAGCGCACAAAATCAAAGCCCGATTTCGCACACCGTTTGTAAGCCGCGCCGTGAAATTTAAAAAGGCGCGGAGTGACGGCTGCCGTAATTGAATTTTTGCGGTTCACAAATCGCGCTGCGAAAATTAAAGTCGCGACTTGGGCTTTCACGAGCGGCGCCAAGTCCATGTTCGCAAATCGCGCCGTGAAATTAAAAGCGCTCGCGCTCTGTTTTAAAACGAGGTGCGCACCGCAAAGACGCGGTTGCCAAACAAAATACGCGCAAACGAGTAAAATTTACAGGCACAGTCGGCGAGCAAATTTGCCGCAATGGGCGAAAATTTTGAATAAAATTAAGTGAGCGTTCGATGCGGCGCATAGAATTTCGATCAAATTTAGGCGGACGATTTCGCTTCGGCGCATAAAATTTCACAGCGCAAGGGCTTAGCGCCTATCAAATTTAAAGGATGAAAATTGATTTTTGAAGCAAAAGACGCGGCGACGCTGCAAAAGGCGGGCATTACGACGCTTTTGGATATGGCGCTGCTTCTGCCCAAAAGCTTCGACGATCTGAGCGTGGGGGACGCGCCGTGCGCGGGCGAGAGCACGGCGGAGGTCGAGTGCCTCTTCCAGCACAGGCGCGGCTCGATGCTCATCGTCACGGCGCACTGCCTCAACTGGGAGCGCGAGATCAAAATCGTGATCTTCAACGCCAAAAACTGGCACTTCGGCGCCTTCAAGCGCGGTAAAAAATTTTTCATCCACGGCAAATGCGACGAAAACTTCGGCTCGTGGCAGTTCGTAAACCCAAAAATCGTAAGCGAGCCGGGCAGGATCGCGCCCAAATACAAAGCCGCGCTGAGCGACGCCGCGGCGCAAAAGCTGATCAAAAAATATCTAAGCGCGGGCGCGCTTCTAGACTGCGGGCTGCGCGCGGACGAGGCGGCGGTACTGCTCGCGCTACACGAAAGCTCGCCGCGCAGCGTGCGAATGCTAGCCGCGCTAAATAGGCAGCTCAAAGAGGGCGGCGCGGAAAATTTCGGCGAGCGCGACGACGTTTCAAACAGCGGCAGAATTCCAAGCGGCAGTGAAATTTTAAATGGCGGAATTTCAAGCAGTGATAAAATTTTAAATGACGACGGAATTTTAGATAACGGCGAAATTTCAAGCTCGCAAAACTCCGCCGCCGCTGAAATTTTAAACGGCAGATCGCAAAATGATGAGATTTTTGAAGGTAAAATTTCAAACTATCCGCGAAGCGGCGGAGTTTTTGCCTGCGAAGCAAAGCGCGGTGCGGAGAATGAAATTTTAAACGACGAAATTCCAAAGGACGCGGAGACTTCGCCCCACCCAAGTCTCCGTGACGGCGAGATTGCGAGCGATGAAATCTTAGACGGCGATCAGCCTCGGGC
Organism: uncultured Campylobacter sp.; assembly: GCF_938030145.1. Lineage (GTDB taxonomy): Bacteria > Campylobacterota > Campylobacteria > Campylobacterales > Campylobacteraceae > Campylobacter_B. The sequence continues at coordinate 417 of NZ_CALHGM010000014.1, read as the reverse complement.
GCACTGCGCAGAGATTTATAACGACGAAAATTTTAGCATTCAAAGCGACGAGGATTTTCTTACCGCATACGGCGCCGAGGCGCACAGAGATGAAATTTCAGACGATCTCAAAAGCGACAATGACGCGGCGGCGAGCGGCGATAAAATTTCAAAAAATCTAGTATACGACACCCGAGCAATGGCACGGTCAGCAGACACTCGAGCTGTGACCGCGCAACCCATGCTAACTCATGTCGCGCCCGAGCAGTCCATAGCCGAGCAAGCCGCAGTCGCAAAACAAAATTTAAGCACCCAAGGCGTAGATACGCAATCCGCAGCGGTTCAAACTTCAGACGTTCGAATTGCAGATTTGCAACCCGTAGCCGCCCAAACTCAAAACGCAGGCACGCAACCCGCAGCAATCCAAACTTCAAGCCG
>NZ_CALHGM010000013.1 GCF_938030145.1 uncultured Campylobacter sp. | reverse complement strand
AGTAGCGAGCGCGCAAGCCGTGACTACCCAAACTTTGAGCACGCAAGCTACAGGCGCGCAGCCTGCATGCAATCAAACCGAAAATCTTCAGACGGTAGTAGCCGTGCAGACCGCAACCGCAAAGCCTACGATCGTTCAGACCGCAAGCGTCGCTGAGGCTGTTCAAGACGCGCTCGCCGCACCTATGAGCGCTTCGCGCGATTGTGCCGCCCAACCTACGCATTATCAAACTGAAACTATCCAGACCGCAGCCGCCCAAGCTACGACCGCGATACCTACAATCGCTCAAATTGCAAGCGACGCTGAAACTGTCCATGCCGCTGAGGCCGTCAGGAGCGCAGCCGTCACGCAGATGAGCGGTGCTGCAATTTTACGCACGCTGAAATTTGTCGAAATTCTAAACTACCTGCAAAAGCTAAGCGCGAAAAAAACGAGTTTCCCGGCGCAAATTTACCCACTACACGACATTTCGGACTGGCTTGCTTCTCTTCCTTTTGAGCCTACGCGCGATCAGCTAAGCGCGATAAAGGATATCGCTAGCGATCTGCAAAGCCCTCTAGCGCGCCGCCGCGTCGTCATGGGCGACGTAGGTAGCGGCAAAACGCTCGTGATCCTCGCGAGCGCGGCGATGAATTACCCGCGCATCAGCTATCTGATGGCGCCTACGAGCATCTTGGCCGAACAGATTTATGCCGAGGCGCGCCGCCTGCTGCCGCCGCAGATCAAAGTCCTGCTCGTAAAAAGCGGCGATCGCGAGCCTAATTTCGCGGGCGCGCACCTTATCATCGGCACTCACGCCCTGCTCTACCACGAGCTCGCGCCGTCAAATCTCATAATGGTCGATGAGCAGCACCGCTTCGGCTCCAACCAGCGCGAAAAGATCGCGCGCCTCACCGAAAACGGCGAGTTTCGCGCGCATTTCATTCAGTTTAGCGCCACGCCGATACCGCGCACGCTGAGCATGATCCAATCCGAGCTCGTGAGCTTTAGCTTTTTAAAACAGCTGCCGTTTGAAAAGCGTATCAAAACTAAAATCCTGCAAAACGACGGATTTGCGGGCTTTATGCAGGATTTGCGCCACGAGCTTGCCGCGGGCAATCAAGCGATCATCGTCTATCCGCTAGTGCAGCAAAGCGAAAGCTCGATCTATCAAAGCCTTGAGGAGGCGGCGCCGTTTTGGAAGGCTCAGTTTGCGGACGTGATGATCACCCACGGCAGCGACAAGGACAAGGAGGAGATCCTGCGCCGCTTCCGCGACGAGGGGCGACTGCTGATAACCACGACGATCGTCGAAGTGGGCATCTCGCTGCCGCGGCTTAGCGTCATTTTAATTGTGGGCGCCGAGCGTATGGGGCTTGCGTCGCTTCATCAGCTGCGCGGGCGCGTCGGACGCAAAGGCCAGGCGGGGCGCTGCTACCTCTACACCAAGCTCAAATCCCCGCCGCAGCGCCTGCGCGAGTTCGCAGCTACGCTGGATGGATTTAAGGTCGCAAATATCGATCTGAAAAACCGCCAGGGAGGCGATCTGCTGGGCGGCTCGGTGCAGCACGGCGCGATGTTTGCGTGGTACGATTACGAAGAGGACGTAACGGCAGCGGCAAAGCAGCGACTAAAGGACATAGGACGAGGCGCGTGAAATTCTACGAGATGCGATAGAATTTAAACGTAATTTAGTCGCGGCAAAATTTTACGAAGCGAATGCGATTATAAGGTAACGGGCGACCTGATATAAAATTTGAAATTTCACGGCGCAGATTGCAGCGGATAAAATTTAGAGCTTTACCAAGCGTCGTTTGCTTTTAATTTCTAAAATTTATGCAACTTAAAGTCCAAAAAAAGGAGAGCAAAATGGCTTACGTGACCTACGACAAGGCAAAATGGCACTGGGGCGCGAAAAATGCGCCGACCGATATCCCGCAGGAAAACGGCGCGACGCACATCGCGTTTTTCTTCCGCTGGTGCATGGAGCGCAAGCTCTACTCCAAGGACTTCGCGGCGGATTTCGCGGGCGATATAGCGCGGATGGACGATAGCTTTGATTATCGCGGGTATTTCTTTGGCGCCATGGACGGCGTACTGGGCAGCGATGAGCTAAACACCGCTGGTAAGGCCTTCGCAAATGCCTACTACACCACGGACCGCACGAAATTTGCCAAAACGCACGGCTGGTATTTGCAAGATTACGACGATTTCGTCGCGCGCAAATTCGGCGATAAAAACTTCGACAACACCTATTTTTACATAGAAAACTCGCCGCAAAATTACGCCGAGGTCAAAGAGATCATCGATCGCCGCTACGAGGAATTCTTGAGCTTCAAGGCGGCGAAGTAGAAATTTTACCGCCGAGCTTAGCCGGTTTAAAATAGACGCCTAAGCCGAAACGGTGTGCGATCTGTGCCGCGGTAAAATTTAAAATTTTATGCAATGCGTTAAATTTTGCGTAGCGCTTTAAATTTACGAAGCGTGCGGCGAGCTGGCGCGACGCGCTTCAAATTAAATTTAAAATCCAACCGCTTCGTAGCGCGGGATATATTAAACCCAGCGGCGCGCTGCTTAAAATTTCCACACGGCGTTTAGATTTATCCGTGTCGCTTGCGGCGCGCAGTTTTACTCGCGCTTTCGTAGCCTCAAAGCAAGCGGGCGTGAGGTATCACGGAGTAGCGCTTCGCAAACGTACCCCCGCTCCAGAAAAAATTTCAAAGTCCGTTTCGCATAGACGGAGCGGTGCCGTGCGAGCAGATTAAAATTTACAAATGATGCGAGCAGATTAGAATTTGTCAACAGCATGAGCAGATTAGAATTCGCAAATGGCATAACGTGGATTAGAATTTACGTGCCGCGCGAGCAGATTAAAATTCGCAAATGGCGCAAGCGGGTTAAAATTTTGTAAGCCGTGCTCGCAGGCTGCGTTGTGCAAAAGAGTGTGAGCGGCAACGCTTATTCATCTCTTAAGCCCAGCTCGCTAACGAGCCTGGATGGGCGAGCACGAGCGGTAACTGCGCCGTAAGTGAAATTCAAGCCGTGTCGTATGCGAAATTCAAGCCGCGCGGCGATAGCAGGCCTGTAGCATCGGTAAGCAGACGTAGGACGTAGAGCCCAGATGAGACGCACCCCACAAAGCAGATGCCTCGGACGCGAGATATGTTATAATTTCGCGAAATTTTAAAATTTATGCCAAAGGAGCGAAGATGAACGAGAGGGTGCCTACTTATCTAGCAAACAACCTGTTTAACGTAACTCAGGATGATTATCTAAATGCCCAAATCAGATCCGGCGCGGGCGGCGAATATTTTGAAATTTATTATTTCGGCGAGCTTTTTCGCAGCGAAACTTTGCCGAACGATTACATCGTCGATTTTTACGACGAGGGCGAGCTCGTGCCGTGCAAGCTCGTAGCCAAATGCGTAAAAACGGGCGAGGAAATTTTACTTTTCGACGGCGCTGCGCACGGCTACAACGCGATGTTCTGCGACGAGCTTGACGCAGAAAAAGTAGCCCGCCGCGAGCTAGTGAAATTTAACCTGCCGCCGCGTAAAATCCATCTAAAATTCGGTTACAGCATCCTCTACGACGACGAAATGGACGAATACGAAACGGACGAGAGCGGCAAAGTCCTGCTGATAAACGGCGGGACCGCCTCGTGGGATGAGGTCAAGGCAAACGGCTTTGATTATATCGCCGTAAGCTGCGAGGACGAAGCGGGCAAGGTCACGGAGATACTTTCGCTTGAGCTTGCATAGGCGATTGAAATTTAGCGACCTTTCTAGGCTTGCCTTTTTATCCGTACTTTGCCGAATTTAATTTATCACGAAGCGTATTTTAATTTTGCGGCGCGCGATGAAAATAAGCAGAATCGATACGAAGCGGCAGCGGCAGGGCTTAAAATTTAGGTAAATTTAACTATAATCGCCGCAAAAATTTGAAAATTTTAAAATTTCACAAAGGATTTTATCGATGATCAAGGCACTTCGCGGTATGAACGATATTTTGGACGAACAGGCGCGCATCTACTCGCAAATTTTAAGCGTGTGCGAGCGCGTGGCGCGCAATTACGGCTTTTGCCTCATCGAAACTCCCAAGCTCGAGCAGACCGCGCTATTTCGCCGCAGCGTCGGCGAGAGCAGCGACATCGTCGGCAAAGAGATGTATGAGTTTAGCGACAAAAGCGGCGATAGCGTCTGCCTGCGCCCCGAAGGTACCGCAGGCGTCGTGCGCGCCTTTATCGAAAAAAAGCTAGACCGCAACGGCGGCGTACATAAATTTTATTATCAAGGCTCGATGTTTCGCTACGAGCGCCCACAAAAGGGGCGCCTGCGCGAGTTTCATCAATTCGGCGTCGAGTGCTTCGGGCAAAGTAGCGTCTATGAGGATGCGAGCGTGATCTTGATGCTAGCTCAAATTTTATGCGAGCTAAATGTCGCCGCAACGCTTAAAATCAACTCTTTAGGCGATGAGGAGTGCATGCCCGCGTATAAAACCAAGCTCGTAAATTTCTTGCAAGATCGCAAAGACAGGCTCTGCGAGGACTGCCAAAGGCGCATCGATACCAATCCGATCCGCGTGCTGGACTGCAAAAACGAAAGCTGCCAGAAAATTTTAGCCGCCGCGCCTCTTATAACGGAAAATTTAAACGACGCCTGCGCCGCGGAATTTGCGCAGCTGCAAAGAATTTTAACCCAAAACGGGCAAAAATTTGAGATCGATCCTAAACTCGTGCGCGGGCTTGATTACTACTGCAAAACCGCCTTTGAGTTCGTCTCATCCGAGCTTGGCGCGCAAAGCGCCGTAGGCGGCGGCGGGCGCTACGATAGGCTCGTGGAGTTTTTAGGCGGCAGAAAGACGGCGGGCGTGGGCTTTGCGATCGGTATCGAGCGAATAGCCGAAATTTTAAAAACGCGCGAAGCCCCTCAAATGCGCGAGGGTCTTTATATAGGCGCGCTGGATGAGGCGTTTGTCAGCACGGCATTTTCGTTTGCATTAAAGCTGCGAAAGCTTTGTAAAACTCAAATTTCATACGAGCCCAGGAGTCTAGCCAAGCATTTAAAAGCGGCTGACGCAGCGGAGGCGAAATTTTGCCTTTGCATCGGACAGGACGAGTTTGACCGAGCCGAGGTATGGTGCAAAAATTTAGAAGATCAAAGCACCTTTACGATTAAATTTAAAGAGGTCGAAGCATTTTTTAAGGATAGAGCATGAGCGATTACGGACTAAATATTTGGGGAAATTCCAACTTCACGATAGACGGGGGCAAACTATGCCTAAACTCCGATTTCAAGCAGCCCTTGGTGGATATCATAAAAGAGATCCGCGCCGACGGCGTGCGAGGTCCGATACTGCTGCGCTTCCCGCACCTTATCAAAAAGCAGATCGTTGAAATTTACTCAAATTTTAACCGAGCCATTAAGGAGTTTGATTACAAGGGAAAATTCCACGCCGTCTATCCGCTTAAAGTAAATCAATTCCCCGGCTTTGTTAGAAATTTAGTCGATATCGGCGAGCCTTACGGATACGGACTCGAAGCCGGCAGCAAGCCTGAACTGCTGCTAGCGATGGCGTATAACAAATACGGCGCGCCAATTACCGTAAACGGTTTTAAAGATAAGGAACTCATCAATATCGGCTTCATCGCCGCAGAGATGGGGCATAACGTAACGCTTACGATCGAGGGGTTAAACGAGCTTGAAACCATCATCGAAACGGCTAAGGAGCGGTTTGCGCCAAAGCCATTCATCGGGCTTCGCATCAGGCTGCACAACTCCGGAAGCGGCATGTGGGCGAAAAGCGGCGGGATAAATTCTAAATTCGGCCTTACCTCGACCGAGCTTATAGAGGCGATAAACTTACTCAAGAAAAACGACCTCATCGAGCAGTTTACGATGATTCATTTTCATATCGGCTCGCAGATTACAGAGATCCACCCGCTCAAAAAGGCTCTCATAGAGGCGGGCAATATCTACACCGAGCTTCGCAAAATGGGTGCGAAAAATTTAAAATCCATAAATTTAGGCGGAGGGCTCGCTATCGAATACTCCCAAGCCAAAGAAAGCTCCAGCCGCAACTATACGCTAAAAGAATACGCCAACGACGTGGTCTTCCTGCTAAAATCGATCGCAGAGGATAAAAAAGAGGCCGAGCCCGATATCTTTATCGAGAGCGGCAGATACGTAGCCGCCAGCCACGCTGTGCTAGTAGCGCCGATTTTGGAGCTTTTTACCCAAGAATACGCCGAAGAGAAGCTCGCCCTAAAAAAGGATAATCCGCCGGTAGTCGCCGAGCTATACGATCTGTATAAAACTCTAAAGCCGTCCAACGCGCTAGAGTATCTGCACGACGCCATGTCGCATATGGAGAGCGTGCTTACGCTATTTGATCTGGGATATGTCGATCTGATCGACCGCTCAAACGGCGAAATTTTGGTTCATCTAATAATGCGAAAGGCGTATGGAATTTTAGGCAACAAGCAAGAATATAGTAATTTCTTAAACTCCCTAGGCAACGCTCAAGAGCGCTATTTGGTAAATTTCTCGATCTTTCAAAGCCTGCCAGATTTTTGGGGCATCAAGCAGCACTTCCCGATCATGCCGCTAGAGAGGCTGGATGAGCGCGCCACGCTATCGGCGTCGATCTGGGATATCACCTGCGATAGCGACGGAGAGATAGAATTCGACAGCCAAAAAAATCCGCTATTTCTGCACGACGTAGATCCCGAAGAGGAGGAGTACTTTTTGGGCTTTTTTCTTGTCGGTGCCTATCAGGAGGTGCTTGGCATGAGCCACAACCTCTTTGCACACCCCACCGAAGCGACCGTGATCTTGCGCGATGACGGCGGCTTTGAGATCAAGGACTTTATCGAATCTCAATCGGTCATCGACATCTTGGAGGATATGGACTACGACGTAGTAGATATCCGCGAAAGCCTAAACGAGCGCGTCGAAAAATCAAATCTTATCGGAGATAAAGAGAAAAAGCATATCCTGGGCGAACTATATCTATTTTTAAACGACAATAGCTACTTAAAGACGATCAAATGAGTTTTTGGCAAATTTTAAAACAGGACTTCACCGAGCCCTTGCGCCAAGACCCCGCATGCAACAGCGTATTTGAGATATTTTTCTGCTATCCCGGTGTCTGGGCGCTAATAAATTACCGCTTCGCGCATTTTTTCTACGAGCGAGGTTTTAAGCTCATTGCTCGCGCGATCAGCGGACTTAGCCGCATAATCACCGCCGTAGATATAAACCCGGGCGCACGTATCGGCTCGGGCGTGTTTTTCGACCACGCCACGGGGCTTGTCATTGGAGAAACGGCGATCATCGGCGATAACTGTCTGATCTATCAGGGCGTCACTCTCGGCGGCGTGAGCTTAGAGCACGGCAAGCGCCATCCGACGCTGCAAAACGGCGTCGTAGTTGGTGCAGGAGCTAAAGTATTAGGTAACATCACCATCGGCGAAAATTCCAAAATCGGCGCAAATTCCGTCGTCGTAAAGGACATCGCGCCAAACTGCACCGCCGTAGGCGTGCCTGCTAGAATTTTAGGCGGCTGCGAGAGCGATCCTTTAGCGCATAATAAAATTCCTGATATCAGCCAGGAGCTTATCAAATATCTCATCAAGCGTATCGAAATTTTGGAAGAGTGCATCTGTAGCGGCAGAAAAGATATCGCCGCAATGGACGAGGATCTAAATAAATTCTACGAAGAGTATCTAAAATCATTAAAATAAAGGGTTAAAGTGAAAAAAGCTCTATTTTTTACGATTTGTGCAATTTTATCGGCAAGCGGCAGCGATGCTAATAGCGCGAAAAATTCTGCAAACGACGCCGGAATAAATTTAGTAAAAAGCCTGTATAGCAAAAATGTATATTTCGGCGATCGCAAAAATATCCTATCGGCTTCTTTCAAATCCGCGCTTATGCAAGATGAAGCATCTACCGCCGAAGGCGAGGTAGGCTGCTTGGACTACGATCCTGTGATTGCGGGCCAGGATGTCTGCGACGATGCGAAATATGATTTCGAGCTAGCAGAGCGCGACACCGTCGTAGTAACTCAGACCTGCCCCTACGGCACGCAGACGATAATCTACAAACTCGTCCGTAGCGGAGGCGATTATAAAATCGACGATATCTACAACCAAAACCCGAACGATAGCAGGGCTTTTAGCGTCAAAAATCAAATTTTAAATTGTCTAAACCAATCCAAGGAGCATCAATGAAATTAACACTTTCAAGTCGCGTAAGCAAGCTCGGTGAAAGCCTAACGATCGCAATCAGCACTAAAGCCAAACAGATGAAAGCCCAGGGGCAAGACGTCGTGATCCTAAGTGCGGGCGAGCCCGATTTTGATACCGCAGAGGTCGCCAAAAGGGCTGTCATAGAAGCTATGGCTAAGGGCTGCGGAAAATATACGCCTGTTGCCGGCACGCCTGAAATTTTAAATTTAATCGCGCAGAAGCTAAAGCGCGACAACGGCCTAAATTACAGGCCCGATCAGATCATCACCAACGTCGGCGCCAAACACTCGCTATTTAACGCCTTTAACTGCATCTTAAACGAAGGCGATGAGGTTATAATACCGGCGCCTTATTGGGTCACCTACCCCGAAATTGTAAAATTCTGCGGCAGCAAGCCCGTCATCGTAGACACCAAGGCGGAAAACCGATACAAAATCACCGCCTCGCAGCTCAAAGCCGCGATCACGCCGCGCACGAAGGCGCTGTGCCTTTTCAACCCGAGTAACCCCGCAGGCGCCGTATATTCGCGCCAGGAGCTACAAGAGCTTGCGGAAGTGCTAAAGGGCACGGATATTTTAGTAATTGCCGATGAAATTTACGAAAAAATCGTCTTCGGCAAGAGTTTCATAGCCGCAGCAAGCATCAGTGAGGATATGTTCGAGCGCACCGTGACGATCAACGGGCTAAGCAAATGCGGCGCGATGCCCGGCTGGCGCTTCGGATACACCGCCTGTGCGATCGATGAGCTAAATAAGGCGATGATCAGCCTGCAAAGCCAAAGCGTCAGCAACGTAGCTAGCATCGTCCAGGCAGGCGCTATGCCGGTGCTGCGCGGCGAGGCGGACGATTATATCGAAGAGATGAGGCGCGAATACGAGCGCAGGCGCGATTTTAGCACGGACGCGATAAGCGCGATCCCAGGGCTTAGTGTCGTAAAACCAGATGGCGCATTTTATTTCTTCATAGATTGCTCTCAGGTAGAACCCGATAGTATGAAATTCTGCATGCAACTGCTAGATAAAGGGCTCGTAGCCACGGTGCCAGGAAGCGGATTTGGCATGGATGGGCACTTCCGCATAAGCTTTGCGTGCTCTATGGAAAATCTAAAACGCGGCTTTGAGCGCATAGAAAAATTCGTAAAAAATTACCACAGATAGGCATGCCAGCGAAATTTTGATCTAAATTTTAACGCAGCTCGCCGCAGTAATGGATTTTGAGACAAATTTGACTCGACGATACGGCGAATTTTGTGCAAATTTTGCGCGGCGCGACGACGAAATTTTGACCGTAAATTTAGTGCGCACGACAGCAAAATTTAAAACAAATCTAGTGCGGTGCAACTCGGCGGCAAAATTTGATGTAGATCCTGTCGGGCGTAGTACGGCGCGGCGGTAGGATTTTAACGTAATCCCGCGCGGCGTGACGGCAGAGCTTAACGCTGATCTGACGCAATGCGGCTCCGCACGATACGGCTTAGCGACGGAATTTATACGACCGCCGGGCGCGGTTAAATTTTGTGCCGCCTGAGACGGCTTGGAATTTTTAGAATTTAATGCAGCGGCTCGGTGCGGTTAAATTTCGCGCCGTTTCAATTTAAAAGCATTTAAAATTTCATGCCGTTTTATTTAGGAGCGTTAGAATTTCATACCGCCGCATTACGGCGCCTGCCGCGCGAAATTTTATCTCGGCGGCGATATTTCTAGCGCGGATACGGTCCTGCGCGGCGCGCAAGCGATCCGACCGCCAAAGCCTAAATCCGCTTAAATTTAAAATTCCAAGCCCGCTCGAGTTAAATTTCAAACCTAGAGCCCGTTTAAGGCGCGTGCAGGGCGAACATAAATACGCGCGCCGCCCAAACGGCGCATGGACGAGACGATCCACCTCGCCCTATCGCGCCGGCAGACCTAGATAATTTCAAATGCGGCGGCGATCCTGCTGCGATGCACCGCAACATGCTTTTGCAAATCTCGCGCTAAAATACCAATTTGCGACTTGTATTTCGGCGGCATGCCGCGACACGTTTTTGCGAACGGCTCGTTTGTGGCGGAGTAGCAGGGGCGGCATGGATCAAATATACCGCGGTTGTGCACGAGCGAAACGCCCGCCTAAATTTTACCCGTTCGCTTCTCGCAAGCGCTTGCATGCACTCCGCATATGCTGTGCGACGCCGCATCCGCGACGCAAAAACGCAGCGCGCAAAATACAACAACGCAGGAAGCGACCCGGCGGTGCGCACGAAACGAGCCGTGAAAGGCGCCCTTAAATTTGCACTCTTGCAAGCCTTCAAAAATCGGCTCTTTTTAAAATTTCTCCTACGCGCAGATCGCAAAAATCAGCTTTTTAAAAATTTTTTCGCCCGCTTAAATTTTAAAATCGGCTCTTTAAAATTCTCCTCTGTGCGAGCTCTCGAAATTTCTCCTTTTTTAAAATTTTAACGCACATTTAACTAAAAAATTCAATAATTTCAAATATATATTTTACTTTTTTAAAGGAGAAAATATGAGAAAAACCGCCCTTGTTTTAGCGCTTCCGCTATTTTTTACGCCCGTTTTAGGCTTTGATGTAGCCAAACTCAACGCCAAAAAAGCCGTGCCGTACGAGCAAAAGACGCAGGAGTTTAGGCTGCCCGTAGGCATCGACGAAAACGGCGTCATAGACGAAGCGAAGCTTGGCGACTCGCCTTATGCAAAGACCGTCATCTACGGCGCGAAGCTCATCAACGAGACGACGAGGTATCTCGGACCGCAGGCAAAGGACGAAAAAATGCGCTTTGCGGGCAACAACCTCTCCTGTTCGAGCTGTCATACAAGCGGCGGCGTCGTACCCGATCAAAGCCCATTCGTGGGTATCTACGCGAGATTTCCGCAGTATGTCGCGAGATCGGATCAGCTAGTCACGCTGCAAGACCGCATAAACGGCTGTTTTCAGCGCTCTATGGCAGGCAAAGCGATCCCTACGAACTCCAAAGAGATGCGCGCGATGATCGCCTACATGCACTGGCTCTCCGCAGGATATGAGGTCGGCGCAAAGGTAAAAGGCCAGGGGCTGCCGAAGGCGCAGTTTTTAGACCGCGCGGCGGATCCTAAAAAAGGACGTGAAATTTACGCCGCAAAATGCGCCGCCTGCCACGGCGAAAACGGCGAAGGGATAAAAAACGAGAGGTTTGCTCAAAGCGGCGATTACTACACATTCCCCGCGCTTTGGGGCGATGACAGCTACAATACGGGCGCCGGTATGTATAGGCTCATCGAAGGAGCGAGGTATGTCAAAGCCACTATGCCTAAAGGAGACGCCTCGCTAAGCTGGGAGGAAGCTTTCGACGTGACGGCATATATAAACTCAAAACCGCGCAAGATCAAACCCGATAGAGAGAAAGATTTCCCCGACTTAGACGTCAAACAGATGGATATGGACGTGGGGCCCTACAACGACGGATTTGACGAGAACGATCACCGCTTCGGCCCATACAAGCGCATGATCAAAAAATAAAATCAAACGCCGTCCTCGCGGCGGCGGAATTTTGACGTAAATTTAATGCGACTCGGAATTTAACGCAAATTTAGTGCGACGCGACACAGAATTTAATACAAATAGCGCGATGCGACACGGATCTTAAAGCATTCTGTTCGGCGTAGCGCGGAACGGATTGGGATTTAATGCGGTTGCAGTAGCTAAGCACGATTAAATTTCGGTCGCTTTAATTTAAGGGTATTTAAAATTCGAGCTACCGTATTCAGGAGCGCTTAAATTTTATGCCGTTTCATTAAAATGCGGCTAATTTTGCGCTGTTATGTTACGATGCCTGCTGCGCCGCGCACTGCTCGCGATTTTAAATTTCGCTTCGGAATTTTAAAATTTCATCGCATGACGCATCTAGATTTCGTCGCAAAAGCTCCGGCACAAACGCCGCCAGCGGCAGAAATTTTATCGCAGAATTTTTAAAATTCCGCGCCGATGTTTTCAAAACCTGTGCTGCCTGCCTCTTGATACCGCCACGCTAAAATTTAACCAAACATGACGGTCGTCGCACGAGATACTACTAACAAGACGAGCGCAACGAACACAACCTACGCCGCATAACGACACACGACGAACCAAAAAAGCGCGCGGCGCAGATCGCAAACGAGCTAAATTTTAAAATTTACCACGCCCGAAGCTCCCGTACAATTCAAAAACACGATAAATTTTATGTTTTAGTGCGCCTTTGAGCCCGAGCGTATCAAATAAATTTTAAACGAAATTTCAACGCCGCCGCGCTATTTTATATTTTTATAAAGACTATTTTAGTAAAATTAAAGCTTTATGAGCGAGATAAAAATTTTAATCACCGACGAGGATCTGTGCGCCCCGAGGCGGCTTTTTAGCAGGCGCGATAAGAAGCTAGCGCGCGCGCGAGGACATCTGCGCGAGTTTTGCGTTTCGCGGGCGCTTAAGGCGCGCTTTAAAAAGCGTGGCAAATTTTGCGTCTCGCACAAAAGCGCGGATGGCAAAACGATCGTCGCCGTAGGTTTTGCGAGGCAAAAGTTCGGACTCGATCTTGAAATTTTAAAACCGCGGAATTTTGCCGCGGCGAGCAAGTTTTGTTTCAACGCCTTTGAGCGCGAGCTTTTAGCTGCGGCGGACGAGAGCGAAAAGACGCTCGTTTTTTATAAAATTTACACGATCAAAGAGGCGCTGATTAAGGCGCGAAGCCTGGGTTTTTACGCGCTTGCTCGCGTGGGGCTGGCGCGTGGGGCTGGCGGTGAGGCTCTGGCGCTTGATGAGCGCGGCAGGGCGTGGTCGTACAAAAGCTATATTTTGGAGGGCGAGATTTTGATTTCGCTAGTTTTTAGGGAGAATTTTTGAGACCTGTTTATCGTTTTTGCGCTATTTCTAAAACGGCTTTCATTCTGCTTTGCGCCGCGTTTTTTATAGGCGGATGCGCACACAAGGCGCCTGGGCAAATAGCGGAATTTAGCCAAAAACAGTTCATCTTAACGGACGAGCTCGGCGTAAAAAGCAGAGCCCTGATCTCCAAAATTTCACCCGCAAACGGCGAGGAGAGCCGCTACAAGCTAGTCTGGCTCGATATGCTAGGCGCGCCGATCGCACGTAAAATTTTATCGATCGCAGGCGGCGAGGCTAAATTTCGCAACGACGGCTTCCTGCCGCCCGATTCGCAAAGCGAGCGAGTATTCTTAGCCCTGCTTGAGAATGCGGATAAAGCAAATTTCACCATAAACGCAAAGGGGCGCCGATATGACGCAGTATCTAAGTAGCCCCGGGCTCATCTGCGCGGGCGCAAACAGCGCAGCAGAGCTTTTTAGCGCGCTGTGCGAGAAGAGATCCGCGCTGCGAAAGCTTGGCGTCTGTGGCAAAAATTTCATCTTTGGGCGCGTGGATACGCCGTTGCCGCAGATCAAAGATCGCGCCTACGCCACGCGTACGAATGCCCTAGCGCTCTACGCCTGCCTCAGCGTGCACGGACAGATCGAGCAAGCCGTGCAAAAATTCGGCGCGTACCGCGTAGGCGTAGTGTTTGCGACCACCAATACCGGCGTACAGGAAAACTATGCGGAATTTTTCGCCTGCGACAAGGGCGCAGGAAATTTTATCTCTCAAGACAGCGAAAGTTCCGCGCCGTGCAGTGAAATTTCCACTGCAAACGGCGAGAATTTCGCCAAAAATTCAAAAGACGCAAACGATAAATTTAAAAACTTCTGCTTCGAGCGCAACTCTCACGCAAATCCCGCAAATTTTATCCGCGAACGCTTCGGGCTAAAATCCGTTGCGATCGGAGTTTCGAGTGCATGCACCAGCGGAAACAAAGCTCTGATCGAAGCTTCGCGCCTCATTTCTTGCGGACTTTGCGACGCGGTCGTTTTCGGCGGCGCCGACGCATTAGACGAGCTCACGCTGCAGGGCTTTAGCGCGCTTGAAATTTTAAGCGAGCAGCCGCTAAAGCCGTTTTCAGAGGCGCGTGCGGGCACAAATCTGGGCGAGGGAGCCTGCGCATTCGTGCTCTCGCGCGAGCGCATAAGCGACGTCGCGATTTTGGCTCACGCCGCAAACTCCGACGCCTACCACATCACCAAGCCCGATCCTAGCGCGCGTATGCAGATCACAGCGATCAAAACCGCGCTAAAATCGGCGCAGCTGCAAAGCGTGGACTACGTAAATCTGCACGGCACCGGCACTGCGGCTAATGATGCGATGGAGTCCCTGGCTATGAACGCCGCCCTACCCTTAGCGCCCGCAAGCTCGTCCAAATGGGCGATTGGACACACCCTGGGCGCTGCGGGGGCAATCGAGCTTGCTGTGTGCTACGAGGCGATCAGACAGGGCGTGATCCCGCCGAATTTTACGAATGATAAAATTTGGCGCGGCTCAGAGGCTGAAATTTTTCGTGGCGTACAGGCACGGCACGGCGAGCGAAACGATGAAATTTTACATGGCACGAACGATCGAATTTTATGTAGCTCGGGCGGTGAAATTTTACAAAACGCGCAGGGTGAAATTTCAAAAAGCAGCGCGGATGAAATTTTGGCTGCATCTAAAGCTGTGCAAGGCACGGACGATAAAATTTTAAAATACGCCGCTGATCAAACTTCGCAAACGAGCGAAATCTCTGCGACGCTGTCTAAATTTAATCTAGCGCGCGAAGCCAAAAAAGCGCGCGTAGATACCGCGATGAATCTAAACTTTGCTTTCGGCGGCGACAACGCCGTAACCATAATAGGACGCGTATGAAAGCCTCTAGCATCCTACCGCAGAGCGGATATATGGTCTTCGCGGATGAAATTTTAGAGGTTAGCGATGGCTACGTAAGCTGCGCGTTTAGCGTTAAAGAGGACTCGCCGTTTACCGAAGACGGTAAGCTCGGCAGCTACGCGTATATGGAGATAATGGCGCAGTGTATCGGCGTGTATTCGGGCTACCGAAACGACGGCGAGGCGAGGCTCGGGTTTTTACTGGGCGTGCGAAACCTCGATATTTCGCGCGCAAGCCTGAAGGTGGGCGAGCGCGTGATCACGACGGCGAGGCAGAGCGTGAGCGACGGCGAGGGGCTATATATCTTCGACTGCGAGATCCGCTGCGGCGGCGAACATATCGCAAGCGCCACGCTTAGCGTAATGCGCGCGAGCGACGAAATGATAAAGAGTATAAATGGCTAAGAGAATTTTAATTACCGGAGCAAGCGGCGGTATCGGCGAGGCGTGCGCGTTAAATTTAGCGCAAAAGGGCTACGGCTTGGCGTTAAACGGGCGCAACGAAGCAAAGCTTAATGACGTAGCGAAGCGCTGCTCGGACGCGGGCGCGGCGGAAGTTCAAATTTTAAAATTTGACGTCGCAGATACCGCTGCGGCGCAGGAGCGGATCGAAGCAGATATAGGGGCAAACGGCGCGTACTGGGGCATCGTGCTAAATGCTGGTATCACGCGAGATAACTCCTTCGTGTGGTTTGAGCGCGAAGATTGGCAAAGCGTGATAGATACGAATTTAGGCGGGTTTTACAATGTCATAAAGCCCGCGCTGATGCCGATGATCCGCGCCAAAAAGGGCGGGCGTATCGTCGTGATGAGCTCGGTTAGCGGAATTGCCGGCAACCGCGGCCAGAGTAACTACGCCGCTAGCAAAGGAGGCCTAATCGCCGCGGCAAAATCGCTGGCTATAGAACTTGCAAGCCGCAAGATCACGGTAAACGTCGTAGCCCCGGGGCTCATTAAAACGGCGATGAGCGAGAGCATAAACGAAGTCGCAAGCGAGCAAATTTTAGGCGCGATCCCGCTAGGCCGCATCGGCGAGCCGAGCGAGGTGGCGCATTTGGTGGAGTTTTTGCTAAGCGAAAATTCCGCATATATCACAAAAGAGGTTATTAAAATAGACGGTGGATTATGTTAAATAGAGTAGTTATTACGGGTTTTGGCAACGTCTGTGCATTCGGGCGGGACTGGGCGAGCATCAAGCGGAATTTGGCGCAGCAAAAAAGTGCCGTAGTTTATATGAGCGAATGGGATATCTTCGGCGAGGAGCTAAACACCAGGCTGGGTGCGCCGATACAAAACTACGCGCCGCCCGCGCACTGGAGCCGCAAAGATACTCGCTCGATGGGTAAGGTAGCGATGTTTGGCGTCGATGCCGCGGGCGAAGCTCTGGCGGATGCGGGGCTTTTAGAGGATGAGCGCATAAAGGACGGCCGTATGGGCGTCGCGGCGGGTAGCTGTAGCGGCGATGCAAAGGCTACTGGCGAGGTCATAGATATTTTGCATGGCAAGGATAGCACCTTCAACGCCAACTCCTACGTCAAGATGATGCCTCACACCGTCGCTGCGAATATCGCGATCTACTACGGGCTAAAAGGCAGGCTCATCCCCACGAGCTCTGCGTGCACGAGCGCATCTCAAGCGATCGGCTACTCCTACGAAGCGATAAAATTTGGCCTTGCGGATATGATGCTAGCAGGTGGCGCGGACGAGCTGCACCCAAGCCAGGCATTCGTATTTGATAAGCTCTACGCGACAAGCTGTAAAAACGACACCCCTACCCTCAGCCCCGCGCCTTTTGATATAGCGCGCGACGGGCTGGTTTTGGGCGAAGGCGGCGCCATATTCGTGCTGGAAAGCCTCAGAAGCGCACTTGCGCGCGGCGCTAAAATTTACGCCGAGATAGTAGGCTTCGGCACGACCTGCGACGGCACGCATATCACCCGCCCGCAGAGCGAGACTATGCGCGCGGCGATGCAGCTGGCGCTCAAAGACGCCGCCATTTCGCCGGATCTCATCGGGCACGTAAACGCCCACGCCACGGCGACCAGACAGGGCGACGTCGCAGAATCTATGGCAACGCATGAAATTTTCGGCTCGCAAACGCCAGTGAGCTCCTACAAAGGCTATTTGGGTCATACTTTGGGTGCGTGCGGAGCGCTGGAGAGCTTCATCTCGGTGATGATGATGAACGAGGGGCTATTCTATCCGAATCTAAATTTACAAACTATCGATCCGGAATGTGCGCCGCTTAGGTACCTCACGCAGCCGCAGGAGATAAAGACGGACTACGTCATGAATAATAACTTCGCTTTCGGCGGCGTGAACACATCTTTGATTTTTAAAAAATTTATCGGTTAAAGGAGAGAAAATGAAAAAATTTCTATTTTTCGTAGTTGCGGCGCTTTTCGTCGCTAATGCGGCTTATGCCAAGAACGATATCGTGCGCTTCCCGATCGCCGCGGCACTTGCAGAGCCCGACGCCAAAGCCAAGCTTGATCCGAACATAAAATTCTACTTCGGCAACAAATCCGCAGGCAGAAAGATCACGCAGCAGCTAAGCTCGAATAAAAAAGCAAACGGCGTCGGCAAGAGCGATCAAGCCGCATGCAACCGCGCGTTTTTATCGGCGCTACTTAGCTTTCAAGATCGCGCCAAAAAAGAGGGCGGCAACAAGGTCGTCAATATCACGAGCTACTATTATAAAAACGTTTTCGTGAGCGACAAAGAGTTTGAATGCGGCGTAGGCTCAATAATGAGCGGCGTCACGCTAAGAGGCTATATTGCAAAATAAACTAAGCCTCGGCATATCTTATGCAAGCGCGATAATTTCGGGCGAGCCGGCGGAGCCTTATAAAAAACTCGCCGCTTGCTTGGACGGAATTTCCGAAGTAAGCTTAGGCGGAAATTCCGATCTCGCTTGCGATACGGATCAAAATTTTACGTATGATTTCGCGTTAAATTCTACGCAAGATTTTACAGATATTCCGGGTCGTGAGCAGAATTCTATAAATCCCGCAAATTTTGCAGCGTGTGAAAATAGAGCTTTACAAAAAAACTCCGGAGAAAATTTAAAAATTTCTGCCCACGCTCGCTTAAAAAAGGAAATTTTAGCCTTAGAGCCTTTAAAGAAAAAGCCGGCTCTTGAGCACATTCCGCCGTTACAGCGCCGCCGTTTGGGGCTCGGGGCGAAACTTTGCATCTCTCTTTTAGGTGAAATTTCTCAAAACGCGCCGCAGAGCTTAGCTGAGAAAGGCTCTTTAAATTCCGCGCCACAAAATTTAGATGCGAGCGAAAGCCGCGCCGCTGTGCAAAACCCGCCGCCGCAGGATTTTTCAAATGAGAATTCTTTAAATTTTATGCCGCAAAATTTAAATTCGGCACCGCAGGATTCGGCAAAAGAAAATTCCTTAAATTTCGCGAGGCAAAATTTAAAAGCAGTCGATGATACCGCGATGCAGCACGAAGGAATGCCGCTCGTTTTTTGCTCGCGTCTCGGCGAGATCAACCGCTGCTTTAGCCTGCTCGGCTCGATGAGCGAAAGCGTCTCGCCTTCGAGCTTCTGCGTCAGCGTACTCAACGCGATCGCAGCGCAAAATGCGATTTTTACGCAAAACCATGCCGAAATTTCGACGATCTCTGCGGCGTGCGCGCTCGAAAACGGCGCAATAATCGCCGCTGCAAGGCTGAAAGAAAGCACGGAAAATTTCGGCTCTGCGCAGGACGCAAACGAAGCAGGCAAAAACGGCGAATACAAGTCGGGTAACGATAAAATCGCCCTGCTCTGCTATTTTGAGGAGGCAAATAACGACTATCTGAAGCGCTGTGACTTCGCCTGCGCTCTACTTCTGGTGCTTCAGCGCGGAGATGACGTGCAGATCGAAATTTCGCCGCACGTTGCGGACGCAACGGCACAGAGCATAGAGGCGCAAAATCTGAAACCGCGAGCCGAGAATGAAATTTTACGAAGCTTTAAAGAGGGCGGCGAGATCCCGCTAGATACCGCGGTGGAATTTTTGGCTAAAATCCTCTCCGGCAAGCATGAATGGCACAGCAGCGACGGGGTTTTGGACTATCTTTGGCGCGTCAAAGATCCCGCCAAAATCGCAGCTTTTTTAAGGCAAGATCGTGAGCGTTAAAATAGCAAAATTTCATCGCATGAGCGAGCGCGGCGAGACGAGCAAATTTGATCAAGATCCCAGGCTACACGGAGCTGGAAAAGCGCGAATGACGAACTTTAAATTTAGCCGCTCCGCCAAGCTCAGATATAGTGAAAATTTTAAATTTAGCCGCGCTACCAAACACGAGCTCAGCCAAACGGCGCATCTTAAAAGCACGCCGAAAGGGCGCGCGCCATACGCCGCCAAATCGCGTTGTAATGAGGCGCGCTGCGAAAATACGCCGCCGAGACATACGCAACGAACCCAAAAAAATCCGCCTAAACGCTGCGAGCTGCGAGCCATAAAAATTTTACCGCAGCGGCGCGTAGAAAACACCGCGCAATTCCGTTATAAAGACAGATGCGGCGAGCTGAAATGCCACGCGCGGCAGGTTGTAAATTTCATAAATTTAGCAGAGCAAAGCTTGGGCTACGAGTTTAAATTTAGCCGCACGATGAACCAAGTAAACGCCCAGGCAAGATGCGCACGGCAAGGCAGTTGCGATGAATTTTAAATTTTGCGGCGCCGCGAGCTATAAATTTAATCAGACGGCGCGTCGTATGGCGGCGCCAAAGCAGAATATATGGCGCTTCGCAAAAATTCCGTCGCAATGGCGCGCGTGGCAAACCGCTGAAATTCTACCGCAACGATACGCGCGGCAAAAGATAAAAATTCCATCGCAGCAATACGCACGAAGCATGCAGAAAACTGCGGAAATTTTGCCGGGGCAATACATACGGCAAATGGCAAGAATTCCACAAAAACGCAGTTTACCGCGCGCCGCAAAAATTCTATTGCTTCGACACATGCACGGCGCCGAGGTCGCCAAAGCTTCCGCACAGATCATAAAAATTCTATTTCTTCAGCACATGCCGCAAGCTGAAATATCGCGTGCAGAAAACTGCGAAAACTCCGCTACGATGCAGCGAGCGGCAAGCCGTAGAAATTTTATCGAGATTGCGCGCATGATGAACTATCAAATCCCTGCCGAGAACAACAAAACCCTCGCCGATAGCCGCACAATCCTTAACGAGAGCTGCTGCGAAATCTCCGCCGAAAGAGGCGCCGCGCGATGAAGCAGACAGATCCGCTAAGGCGCAAGCTTAAACAGATCGGCATCGCGTTATCCTTCGCAAGCTTCGGCGCGCTGTGTATGATAGGCAACCTACTCTTCCTCCCCGTAGCGCTGCTGAGGCTAAACCGCATAGGGGCCGTGCGAAATTTCGTACGCGATTTTATAATGATTTCGTGGCGCATATTTCTGCTGCTCGCGCGACTTTACGGCAGCATCGGCGTGAACTGGCGCTGCAAGCTCCCGCCTAGCGGCACTCTCATCATCGCAAACCACCCTAGCCTGCTTGACGTGGTGATCTTTTTAGCTCACGTGCGGCGCGCAAACTGCGTAGTCAAGGAAAGCCTATGCAAAAACCCCTTCCTCTCCGCCGCCATCGCAGCCGCAGGCTACATCCCAAACACCGGCTCGGAAGCGATGATAGATGCGTGCCGCAGCGCCCTTGAGCGAGGAGAAAGTCTAATCATCTTCCCCGAGGGCACGCGCACCGCAGATCGCATCGCCATGCACAAAGCGGCGTTTTACATCGCGATAAATTTCGCAAAAAATATGAATTGCGTCGCAATAAAAATGGATCCTAAAAGCCTAAAAAAAGGACAAGTATGGTACGATACGCCCGAGGTTCGGATGAAATACGACCTCTACGAGCTGTGCGCGCTGGATCTAACGGGCTTTGAGCCGGATCGCCCAAACCCGATCCGAGTGCGCAAACTCTACGAAAAAATATCAAATCTATATGAAAAGGAGAATCTGTGAACGAAGAAATTTTGGAACTTAAGGAGCTGATCATTTCGGGGCTGAACCTCGAAGACGTAGCGCCGGGCGACATAAATGACGATGAGCCGCTTTTTGGCGACGGGCTCGGGCTCGATTCGGTCGATGCGCTGGAGCTCGGGCTTTTGGTGCAGAAAAAATACGGCATCGTGCTTAACTCAAAAACCCAAAATTTAAAGCAAATTTTCTCATCCGTTGCGTCTTTGGCGCAATACATCGCCGAAAATAGGAGTAAAAATGAGTAAAGATGAAATTTTTGAAATTTTAAAAAAGGCGCTCGTGGAGCTCTTTGAGATCGACGAGAGCAAGGTCGTGCCTGAGGCTAAAATTTACGAGGATCTGCAGATTGACAGTATCGACGCGATCGATCTGGTCGATTACGTCAAGAAAAACACGGGCTACAAGCTGATGCCCGATGATTTTAAAAACATCCAAACTCTCGGTGACATCGTGGATGCCGTAGCCACAAAGCTCGATCAAGGCGCGAGCGGGGAAACTACGGGCGGCGAGAGTTAAATTTCGCCGTACGGCGCGGTTTGTTAGTTTACTTTGCGGCGGCACAGAGGCGGCGATTGACTTGATAGATAAAACATACGGCAGCGTTGTTTGACGGCGCGCGGCGATCTGATAAGGCGCGGCGAATATTGATTAAAGGCGCGCAGCTTTTGCAGGCTTAGCGCTTATTAGGCGGCACGGCACAAAGCCCGCTTATTTGCTACTTTTAAACTAGCATGAAAAAGCGCTTTGCGGATCAAAATTTTAAAATTTAAATCTGCGAGCCTGGGTGAAATTTTGAAATTTTAAAAGGCGCTGTTTCTTTTGCGGCCGCTGTTTTCATAAAATTTCAAAAATTTTAAAATTTCGGCTAAATTTAATTTAGCGTATCTGATCGCGAGTGCGGTGCCGCGAGTTAAATGAAAGCGCAGCTAAATTTTAAAATGTGGCTAGAATTTGAAGGCAGCAGGCGCGGCTGAATTAGAATTTTAAAAGCGCGGCACCTAAAATTTAAACGTCAAGGCTAAATTTAGAGTATCGAAGCGTAGTAATAATCGCGCCGATCACGCCCGCGGCAAGAGCCTAGCCGCCGTAACAAAAACCAAAACTACCGCAGCAAAGCCTAGCTGGTCGCGGTAAAACAAAATTGCCGCGGTAAAAACCAAGCCCTCGCGGCTAAATTTAAGGATTACAGAGATTGCGACGAACGATATTTTTAAAAACAGCTACCATAATTTTGAGCGTGTTTTACCCTTTCGGCCTCTATTTTTTGCACGGCGGCGCGCGGGTCTGTTTGCTCGCGGCGATGAGCGCGCTATGGGGAGCGCGAGCTGTTTTTGAAAGTAAAGATCGCGCTATTAAGGGCGCGTGCACGGCATTTTTTGTGCTGTGCGCCCTATTTGGCGGCGGAGCGCTCGCGTATCTGTATCCGCTCATAATAAATTTCTCGCTCGCGGCGCTTTTTGCACTCAGCCTAAGATCGACGCCCGCTATCACGCGCCTAGCGCTTTTGAAGCAGCCTGATCTTAACGAGCACGGCCGCGCCTACACGCGCAAGCTGACCGAAGTTTGGCTCGGATTTTTCGTGCTAAACGGCCTACTTAGCGCGGCGCTGCTGCTACCGCGAGATAAAATTTATTGGAGCGTTTATTGCGGCGCGATCTCATACGTCCTCATCGGCGCGCTGATCGGCGGCGAGATGATTTTTAGGAAATTTTATGTTAAAAAATTTGATTAATTCTTTGAAGCCTTACGAGTGCGAAATCCTTGCCGCGGCGGCTCTTGCGCGCGATTTGGCAAAAACTGGATGCAAGCAGAGCGAAGCGGCAAGCTTAAAAGGCGCGAACAAACCCCAAAGCAGCGCAGCAAACGTAAATTTAAAAGACGCGGAAAATTCTAACAGAAGCGCAAATTTCAATGACGCGGAAAATTCTATCGGCGGCGAGAATACCGCGCGCGCCCTGCAAGCGGCGCAGACGCAAGAGCAAAAAAACGCGCCGATGATCGAAATTTACGGCGAGGATGCGGCGGAGTTCATAGCGTTTTTTTTCGGCGCGCTGATTGCGGGCTTTGCACCCGTACTGCTGCGAGAGCCCAAATTTAGCGGCGAATTTCATCTAGGCGGCGACGTAAAAATTCCAAATCTCGCCGCAGCGCAAAATTTAGACGAATTCTACTCTCATGACTTAGAAAACATTTCGCCGCACGATACTGAAAAATCCGCGCCTAAAATTTCATCTAAAAACGCGCCGCAAAATCACGCGCCGTGCGAGCAAGAGGCTGTCTCTTTGCACCTACTGCGCGCCGATCAAAAATTTTATATCAAAACTTCGGGCTCGACGGGCGAGGCGAAAAATATCGAAAAAAGCCTGCGCGATATGGTTTTGGAGGCGGAATTTTTAGTAGAAAGATTCGGCCTTTGCGCAAGCGATCGATTTTTATCGGGCGTCTCGCACCAAAATATGTTCGGGCTCACCTTTAGTATCTTCGTGCCGCTGCTTTGCGGTTCGCGCACGCAAAAAGGCGGTCTAAACTACCCTGAAATCATCCTCGCAGCCGATCTTACAGGCGCCGTGCTGATCAGCTCGCCCACGGTACTCGGCGCGCTGTGCGAGCATGCAGATGCCGCAAACATAGCGCCTTTGGGCACCATTTTCAGCGCGGGTGCGCCGCTAAGTCCTGCGATCCGAGATAGGTTGGCAGCGCTTAGCAATACCCGCATCGTCGATATTTACGGCTCCAGCGAAACGGGCGTGATCGCCTGCAACGAGGGTGCGGGACTTAAAAAATTCGCTCCAGTAAGCGTGCAGATCCGCACGGATATCGATAGCTGCGGCACGACAAAACGCGAGGGCAAGCCCTTCGATCTCGTGGCAAGCTCTTGCGGCGAAAATTCTATAGCAGAGTCCAAGAAGCGCTGTGTGGACGGGCAAAATACAGACGGGCAAAACACAAACCGCTTGGGCGAGCAGGCGTCTAAATTTAATGCAGACGCTAGCGATAAAACCGCAGCCGATCAGAAAAACAGCTCCGCACCGAGCTCTGTGACAAAACATGACGATAAATTTACGCAAGAGAGCGCGCTTTGCGATAAATTTACGACAAAGCAGCCCGCCGACAATTTTTCGCAAACGGGCGAGTTTACGATCAGCTCGCCTTGGTGCGAGCGCTTCGAAAGCCGCGATTTCGGCTATGTATGCGCAGATGAGATCACGCTTTTGGGGCGCGGCGACCGCACCGTCAAAATAAACGAAAACCGCGTGAGCCTCGATCTACTCGAAGCTAAGCTCCGCTCGCACGAATTTATCGGCGAATGCAGGATCGATCTGCACCCGCAGCGCGACCGAGCTGTAGCTCTTATCAAGCTTAGCGAGCGCGGCGAGCAGGCGTTTCGCGCAGGCGGTAAAAAGGGCGTCACGGACGAGTTAAAGGCCTTTTTGAAGCCCGAATTCGGCGCGATTTTGCGCTACTTCAAAATCGCAAGCAAGCTGCCTTTTAACGAGCAGGGCAAGCTAAGCAAAAAAGACTTTTTAAGCGCCCTGCAGCGCTACGAGGTGCCGCTTTTCGAGCGAAGCGCGGAGAATGAGTTTCGCGCGAAGGTGCATGCAAGCGATTTTTACTTTGACGGACACTTTGCGCGATTTCCGCTAGTGCCCGCGTTTATGCAGCTTCGCTTCGTATTGATCTGCGCAAAAGCCCTGGGCTACGAGCTGGACGGCACGCAAAAGATAGAAAATTTAAAATTTAAAAATTTCATCCGCCCGGGCGATGAAATTTCAATCAAAATCACCGAAGCAAGCGGTAAACTCCGCTTTGAAATTTCAAACGACAAGGTCTGCGCCAGTGGAAGAATTTGCCTTTAAGCCCGCGTTTTTACTGCCCTACTTCAACCACCCCGCGCGCATCGCCGAGCTCGTGCGCACCCTGGCGCCCATCGCGCCCGTGCTGATCGTGGACGACGGCAGTGACGAAGCGAGCAAAAGCGCGCTAAAGGGGCTTGCGGCTCAAATTTACACCCGCGCGCAAAACGGCGGCAAAGGCGCTGCCGTATGCGACGGGCTAGTATGGGCGAAGGAGCTTGGATTTACGCATGCCTTTCAGATCGACGCAGACTTTCAGCACGACGTAAGCAGGTGCGAGGAGTTTTTGGCGCTTGCGGCAAAGCAGCCCGCCGCGCTGATCTGCGCCGCGCCCGCGTATGACGAAAGCGCGCCCAAATCCCGCCTGCACGGACGCAAGATAATGAATTTTTGGTGCGTGGTAAATACCCTCTCGCACCACATAAAAGATGCGATGTGCGGCTTTAGAATCTACCCGCTAGAGGGGATCGTGCCGCTTCTGTCCCGCACCAAAAACCGCAGGATGGGCTTTGATGCCGAAATTTTAATCCTAGCCGTGCGCGCGGGGCTAGAGATAAAATGGCTCGATCTGGCGGTGCACTATGAAGCGGGCGGAGTGAGCCACTTCGCGCCGTTTCGAGATAATTTCGGAATTTCGCTGATGCACGCGAGGCTATTTTGCGGGCTTCCGCTCTGGCTTGCAAAAAGGGCGCTAAAACGCGCCTGCGATAAATTTAAAAAGCGTGGCTTACGGGAGGCTTCGCAGCAGAGCTCGAACGAAATTTTGCAAGGGCTAGCGGGGCAAAACTTTTGCAGCGACGCGCGGCGCGATAGTTGCAAAGGTGCGAAAGGGCAGATGGACGGCGGCGCAGACGAAAAAGCTGGTACCGAAAAATGCGGCGACAAAGCCGTAGTGCAAAGCCCGCGGGCGGAAAATTCAGCGCAAAGCTCGCTCGTAAAAGCCTCGCCGCAACATGCCGCCGCAAAGGACGGGCGCGATGGCTAAACATTGGAGCGAAAACAACGAAAAGGCGGGCGTGGCGCTTTTAAATTTAGCCCGCTTCATCACGCTTCACACGCCTGATTTTTGCATGCGAGGTACCGCGCTTTGCATCTCGGCGATCTATTTTGCGCTGCTTAAAAACGAACGGCGCGCGATTAGGGAGTTTTTGAGACGCGCGCTTGATCGCGAGCCCAAGATCCGCGAAATTTACGCAAATTTTTATAAATTTTCCCTCAGCCTGTGCGAAAAAATCGCGGTTTGGAACGGCAAGATCGCGCTGGATCAAATACGCGTGCAAAGCGGTATGAAAGAGCTTTTAAGCGACGGAACGGGCAAAATTTTAATCACTTCGCACTTCGGCAACACCGAGATCGCGCGCGCCCTTTCGGCAAGCACGGCGGGGATAAAAATCAACGTGCTGATCTTTCGCTGTGCTTGCGAAAGATCAGCAC
>NZ_CALHGM010000012.1 GCF_938030145.1 uncultured Campylobacter sp. | reverse complement strand
CCGCTGCCGATAACCAGCTCGCCTCTATAAAATACCGCTAGCTGCCCGCTAGCCACGCCAAATGCGCTTTGTTTTAGCTCGACCTCGGCCGTGCCGCCGCCCAGCACTTTTACGCGCGCGTTTAGCCCGATACTGCGGTAGCGCACTTTCACGTCGCAGTCAAACTCGCTCTCGTCTACGAACAAATTTAGGCTGTTTACCGCAATCTTGCCGCGCTCAAGCTCCTCTTTGCTACCCACGACGATGCGGTTATTTGCCGCGTCGATAGCGAGTACGAAATGCGGCTCGTGCGCCCCAAATACCTCAAATCCGCGCCTCTTGCCGATCGTGTAGCGCATATAGCCGCTATGTCGCCCGATCACGCGCCCAGAGCTATCGACCACGTCGCCGGGTAGATCCGTCTCGTAGTGCTTGTTTAGCACCTCGATATAGGTATCCTCGACGAAGCAAATCTCGCTACTCTCGGCCTGCTCGCCGTACTCGCGAAAGTTCGGTAGAGATTTTGCCAGCTCTTTTATATCTTTTTTAAATTTATCCCCGAGCGGGAAAATCATATCGGCGATTATCTCTTTTGGCACCTGTGCGACGAAGTAGCTCTGGTCTTTGCTAGGATCGGCGGCGACTCTGATAAAGCCGTCTTGCACGCGGATATAGTGGCCTGTAGCGAGCTTTTCGCAGCCGATACTTTTGGCAAATTTTAGCAGTTCGCCGAATTTTATAAAGTGGTTACAAAGCGCGCAGGGATTTGGCGTCTTGCCCTCTTTATATGAGCTAACAAACGGCGTATAGACGTATCTGTCAAACTGCTCTTGCAAATCAAGCACGTGATAGGGGATGCCCAGATACCCGCACGCGCGGGCGACTTTATCGATATTTTTTTCATGATATCCGGGCTTTTTGTGTAGTTTCATATAGCAGCCCACGACCTCGTGACCCGCTTCTAGCAGCATTTTAGCGCTCATGGTGGAGTCGACGCCGCCGCTCATGGCCATTAAAATTTTCATTTTTTCTTTCCTATTGCGAGGGCTTGTCTTTTTAGCGCTTTTTGCGGAGTTTGTAAATTTTCGGCTCGATGAACTATATGTTCTATCTACGCCGAAAATTTACCGCACAACCGCAAAAATCATCTAAAAATACCGCACCCTAAAGTTTTGTATTTTAAATTTAGCTTTTAAATTTACAAATCTCGCCTTAGCCCCACAATAAGACAATTTCGTATAAATTTGACGCGATTATATAAAAAATAGCTTAATACGCTATAAATTTGCGAGCCAAAGATGGCGAGGCATTTAGCTTTCGCGCCTTGATCGGCTCTAGATTTTATCCGCCTAGGCGTTAATGCAGAATTTGCAAAAGACAGTGACGCGGTTAAATTTACTGAATTTGACGCAAAAGGCAAGCATATCGGCAAGTCCGCTTGAAAAACACAAACCAAACCGCGCGAACAAATTTACAAAAATCAAAATTGTATTTCTAAAAGAAATTTGATATACTTATTTTATAAACTTGAGATAATAAAAGTTAAATAAATAAAGGGTTTTGGGGAAATAATCATAATTTTTAAGTTTTTTTAAAAATAATAAAGTTAGGTATAAAATGAGAATAGATAGAGGATAAAAATGGAAAAAATTGATATGGAGAAACCAGAAATGGATAAATTAATAAGAGATTTTGAGAATACAAAATATTTTGGATATATGTTTTTTGTAGAATATGATGGACAGAAATTTGAATCTTTTGATGAAAATCCTAATAAAAAGAGTGTTAAATCAGAATTTAGGAAAATTTTGGAAAAGAATAAAATAAAGATTTTTAAAGGTATTCAGCAGGCTGGAAGGACTGATGCAAATGTGAGTGCAAAAGAAAATATTCTTTATATAAATTCCAAAGAGATAATTGATTTTTCAAAATTAAAATTTTTGGAAACAGAAGGGATGAAAATCAATAAAATAGCGAGAACATTGCCATTTCTTGAATTTCCACAAATGATTGAAAAAAGATATTATATTTATGAATATCCAAAAAAACTTAGGAAAAACGATGAAGAGAGAATAAATCAGATTTGTAATAAAGTATCTGGGAAAAAGGATTTTTACGAATTTACTTCAGAAAAGGGGAAAAAATTAAAAAATCATACAAGAGAAATTTTTGTGGAATATGAAAATGGTAAGCTGTATTTTGTGGGAGATGGATTTTTACCACAGCAGGTGCGGATTATGAGCAATTTTATTTTAAATAATACAAAGTTTGATATTGAAAAGTTAAATGATGAAAATTTTGAAAATAGGAAATTGGGGATAAAAGATAAATCGCTTGATGGGAAATATTTGACACTTATGAAAGTTGATTTTTCAGAGAAATTGGAGAAAATCAGTTTTTTTGATGTGAAAAATATTGAAGAATTGATAAATTTGAAAAAGAATAATAATGAAATTTTGGAAACAGGAAATTTTGAAATCAAAATAGACGATTTGAATGAACAATTAAAAAGCATTGATAAGGTTAAAAAAATTGAGAGAAATAGTTATTTTACGGTATTTTTCGTTGAAAAGAAAGATAAAGGGGAATTTATTGGGAAAAGAGGGAAAAATATTAGGAAGTTAAAGAAGATTTTTGGGGATATAGTTGTAAAAGAGATTTGAAAAAATTGAAAATATTTTATAGATTATGTAGAAATTTATTGTTTTTAAAAGTTTTTAGATACTGTTTATAGAAAAATATCAAATGATGAAATTTGATAGCAGGATATTAATATATTTTGTCAGAAAGTTTAGAAAAATAAGAAAAATCAAGATTAGGAAAAGAGTGGAAAAATGTATATAATTAGAAAAGCAATGGAATATTTTAAACCGAAAATTAACAGGGCTTATATGAATGAGGCTTTGAAAAAATTGACAGAAAAAGAAAAGAAAATATTTTTGGAAATGTCTGATTACGATAAGTTTCATTCGCTTGAAGTTTATAAAAAAATAAAAAAAACGGAACTAAAAAATAATGAGAAATATTTAAAATTGGCACTTCTACACGACTGTGGAAAAGAAAATGTGTCGATTATAACGAGAGTTTTGCATAAATTAGGATTTAAAACACAGTTGCAAAATCACGCACAAAGAAGTTTTGAAAAGCTGGAAAAAGTAGATGAGGAAGTAGCGGTTTTGGCGAAAAATCATCATAATAGAGGTTATTCGCAGGAAATGGACATTTTTCAGAAATGTGATGATGAGAGTTAAGAAATTGATGAAAAATTTTTAGAAAAGAGTGATTTTATGAAAGACAAGTATAAAATGACATTGGAGGAGAATATTTTTGTTGCGAAAAGAAATATAGTGGATTCAATTTGGAAATCGGCAAATCTGGAAGGAATAGCTGTGACTTATCCTCAGACAGAAACGATTTTTCAGGGGCTGGGAGTTCAGAATATGAAAGTTAAGGATATAAATGCCATTGTTAATTTAAAACATTCGTGGGAATTTATTTTGGAAAATATTGAATATCCTCTTGATTTAAACTATATTTGCAAAATTAATCAGCTCATTGGAGAGGCAAATGTAAATCCTTTTCCAGGACAATTGAGATTCTCGGATGTAAGTATGGGTGGAACAGACTGGAAGCCTGAAATTCCAGATAAGGAAAAAGTGAATGATAATTTGAATAAAATTTTGGAAAGTGAAAACTCTGCAACAGAAAAAGCAATAAATTTAATGCTATATTTAATGAGAAG
>NZ_CALHGM010000011.1 GCF_938030145.1 uncultured Campylobacter sp. | reverse complement strand
CGGTGCGAAACAGAATTGTGATTATACAAGAGCGATGCTTAAAGGGGGCTGAATAATTTAGAGAAAACGAGGAGCTTTAAACGAAGAAAAAGATAAAATTTTAAAGAAAATGCCAAATGAAAAAGCGAGGAAGTTTAAAAGCAATTAAACCCAGCGTAGCTTTCGCATACAAAATTCTACTCTTAAAATTCCCTCGTAATTTAAAATTTCTAAAATTCTAATACGCCATCAGCTTCGCGCCGAATGCCCCGCGCACCAAGCTCTCGCTTTTATTTGCCAGCTTATCCATCATCTTTTCATACGCCGAGGGCTCCTGCCAGATCGGATCTGCTACACCGCTAGCTTTTACGAGCGCGCTCTTAGCGTCTTCTAAAGAGCCCACCTCGTCGATGAGTCCGACGCCTTTGGCGCCGCTAGCTAAAAATACTCGCGCATTCGCCCACGTATCGCGCTTCCTAAGATCCAGCGAGCGCGCCTGCGCCACCTCGCGCGTGAATAGTTCATAGCTCTCATCCACCAGGGCTTGCAAGCTCGCGCGCTCCGCGTCGCTCCATTTTCGCATCATCGTGCCCGCCTCTTTGAGCTCGCCCGCTTTGACGATCTGTTCGGCAAAGCCTAGTTTAGCGGCAGCTTCGCTCACGTCTAAGCCCTGCATGATCACACCTATGGAGCCGATAAAGCTGCCCGGATTTGCGTAAATTTTACTTGCCCACACGCCGCCTAGATAGCTGCCGCTCGCCATCGTGCCCTTGGCGTAGGCGACGACCGGCTTGCGCGAGTTTAGGGATTTGATAGCCAGCGAAATTTCCACGCTCGGGCTTAGCGCGCCGCCAGGACTATCGATCAGCAGAAGCACTCCTTTGATCGCCTCGTCGTTTTTCAGGGTTTCGATCTTTTCTAAAATTTCACTATCGTCCATTATCGCGCCGCTTAATGAAAGCTGAGCGAGATTCGCGCCCTTTTGTTGCGCGCTTTCGCCGCCTGCGAAAATCAAAAACAAAATAAGCAGAAAAATCAGGGATTTAAAGTATTTGTTGATAAACCCGAGCACGGCGCCGATCGGCGCAAAGATGTTTTTTAGAAATTGCATTTCATTCCTTCGATAAAAAGTGATTTTGCGTTTTTGCTCTGCAAAATGAGCTGTAGCGCCAGCTGGCTTTGCTCGCACTCAATGCCTTCAAAAACGGCGATATCGGCGAGCTTGCCGGCTCTCAGCTCGCCCAAATTTAGCCCCAGCGCCGCAGCAGCGTTTCTCGTCGCGCCTAAAATCAGCACTCGCGCTAGCTCTGCCAAGCCCAGCTCGTCGTGCATCATTAAATTTGCACGCAGCTCGTCTAAAAAGCTTAGACTAAAATTTGAGCTAAGCCCGTCGGTAGCGATGTTGTAATTAAGCCCGCTTGCGAGCAGCTTTTTAAAGCTTAGCCGCTTTTTGCTAAGCAGGCGGTTGGAGCGCGCGCAGTGCGTGATCGAGTGGAGTTTCGGATCAAAGATACTAAAATCATCTACCCAAACGCAATGCGTAAAAAGCGTGCGAAGCCCGCTAAAATGCGCTACGAAGCTCTGCGGCGAATAAAAAGGCGCGGGCGCGGGATTAAATTTGGCAAGCCAGGTTTTAAGCTTACCGCGACCGGTGCGCAGCCACTGCCGCTCATACGCGCTCTCCATAAAATGCGTGCTTATAGCAAGTCCGTTTTCGCGGGCAAGCTTCGTCGCAAACTTCGTAATCTGCGGGTGCGCCGAGTACGGCGAGTGCACCGACACGGCGGGGATAAAAAGCGAGTTTGCGAGCGCCTTTGCGCGCCCAAATCGCTCTTTAAATTTAGAGATATTCTCCGCCGCAGCGTCCTTGCTCGCGCCTAAAATTTCATTAAAAAACACGGTTCTAATGCCGCTTTGCGCGCAAGCTTCAGCCTCGCCGCCGAAACTTGAAATTTCGCCGATCGTACCCACGCCGCTTCGCATCATCGCGGCGATCTGCTCCGCGATTAGCCGTCCGCGTGCCGCGGCATCCAGCTGCTGCCTTGAGGCGATGACGCTGCCTAGCCAATCCAAAAAATCGCCGTAGCGCAGCGTGCCTTTGTTTGCGCTAAATTCCAAATGCACATGCGGATTTATAAACGCAGGCATCGCTATATCGCCGCTAAAGTCCAAAATTTCTGCTTGCGGGTATTTGCGCGCCGCACGAGCAAAGGCGCAGACCTCGATTATTTTCTCGTCAAAGACGATCGCGCCATCTTTTAAAATTTTGAAATTCTCATCGCAGGCAAGAATCCACTTCGCCCTTAAAATTCTCATCGTTTTCCTTATCTAAAACAGCGCGTGATTTTAGCATAAAATTCTCTTCCGTGCTAAATTTAGAGATAAAATTTTAGCAACCGGGCTTGAGCGGGCAAATTTAGCGCCATAGTAAAAAATAAGCTCGCTTTGGTTATAATTTTCGCTTAAATTTCAAAAACAAGGATGCAAAAATGAAAATTATGGTGATTCAAGGACCGAATATCAATATGCTCGGTATGCGCGAGCCCGCTATTTACGGAGTTATGAAGATGGAGGACATCCATAAACAGATGAAGGCGGTCGCCGATCAGAGCGGCAACGAGATCGAGTTTTTCCAGAGCAATTTCGAAGGCGAGATCGTCGATAAGATCCAAGAGTGCTTCGGCACTTGCGACGGTATCATCATCAACCCCGCCGCCTACACGCACACTTCGCTCGCTATCCGCGATGCGCTCGCCGCAGTCAGTCTGCCCGTGATCGAGGTGCATATCTCAAACATCGCTCGCAGGGAGGAACTTAGACAAAAAAGTCTAATAGCACCCGTTACTGCGGGTCAGATAATCGGGTTTGGCCCCGTGGGATACCATCTGGCGATGATCGGAATGATTCAAATTTTTGAGCAGATCAAAGCTGCCAGAGCCGAGCAGAAAGCCAAATAAGTTTGGGATTAAATTTGAAAAATTTTATCCTAAAGGATGAAAACGCCGTATTTCACGAGTGCGGATACAGTTGCGACAACGCGATATTTTTGAGCCTCGGCGGGCGCAAATTTTTCCTCACGGATGCGCGTTATAGCATCGAGGCGCGCGAGCTTTGCCAAGATACCGAAGTTATCGAGGTCGAGCGAAATTTGATAAAAGATGCGCGGCTGTTTTTGCGAAAGGCAGGCGTAAAGGAGCTTGCTTATAACCCGTACGATTTTAGCGCGGGCGAGTGGGAGGCGCTGAGCAAAGGGCTTGGGATAAGATTTAAGGCGCGTGCGAATTTTTCGCAAATTTCGCGCATAGTAAAATCAGAAGACGAGATAAAAATTTTAAAGCAAGCGGCACAGCTGGGTGCGGAAAGATTTGACGAATTTGCCGCGTTCGTACGCGCCGAGGGCGAAGGCATGAGCGAAAAGGAGCTGTTTTTTAACGCCGAACTCATCTTTAAGAAAAAGGGCGAGCTCGCGCTTAGCTTTTCGCCTATCGTAGCGATCAACGAAAACGCCGCAAAGGCGCACGCTCTGCCCGGTAAAAAGCGGCTGAGAGAGGGCGATTTGCTCCTGCTTGACGCGGGGGTTAAATTTAATCGTTACTGTTCCGATAGGACGCGCACGGCGTGCTTTGACGAAAATTTTAACTTCGGTAAAGAGCAAAATTTTAAAAACGCCAAACGGCAAGAAATTTACGAGATCGTAAAAGAGGCGCAAGCTCTAGCGATCGCGGCGATTATGCCTGGCAAAAAGGCGCGCGAGATCGACGCGGCGGCTAGGGATTTTATCGCGAGGCATGGTTACGGCGAAGCGTTTTTCCACAGCACCGGACACGGCGTCGGAGTCGATATCCACGAGCTTCCGTTTATCTCAAAGCGCGGAGAGGTCGTGCTAAAAGAGGGCATGGTCTTTAGCGTGGAGCCCGGGATTTACTTGCCCGGCGAATTTGGCGTGCGCATCGAGGACGTCGTGGTCGTCACGGCAGGCGGCTGCGAAATTTTAAGCGAGTAGATTATGAATGTGCGACTTAAGAAAAACGGATTTTACGAGTGCATGGACGCGCTGTGCGTCGTAAAAAGCGCCGTTTTCCCGATGAGGCGCCGCGAGCGCGGAAATTTTAAAAATTTATATCTGCTCGGGCTCGGCGGGAATTTAGGAGATATCAGGCGGCGCTTCGAGCGATTTTATCGCGTTTTACAGAGCGATACGCGCTTTTTCGTAGCGCAAAATTCCTTGATTTTAAAAAACAGACCGTTTGGTTTTTTAGATCAGCCCGATTTTTTAAACGCCGTAATGCTCGTGCAAAGCTCTCTGCCGCCGCTTACATTACTCAAAATCATGCAGCGCGCAGAGCTACGATTTGGACGCAAAAGAAGCTTTAAAAACGCGCCGCGCACGCTGGACGTGGATATTTTATATGCAAGCGCGAAGGTGCGTGCCTGCGAGCAGCTCGTGCTGCCGCATCCGGGTGCCTGCGAGCGCATAAGCGTGATTTTGCCACTTGGAGAGATGAAATTTAAAAGAGGACTGATATGCAAACTAAAATCGTAAATTTTTTAAGCGCCAAGGGCGGAGTCGGCAAGAGCGTGATTGCAGCAAATTTCGCCGAAATTCTAAGCGAGCAGGGCTACCGCACGGCGATCATCGAAGCGCCAAATTTAAACAATCAAGAGATCATCTTAAACGCTTTGCAAAGAAAGAGGATTTCGCTACCAAGCGCCATCGCAATAAAAATTTCTCAAAATTTAACGCTCGTTTCGCCCGCGCTTGCTTCACAAAATTCTGTAAATAGCGCGAATTCTATGGCGCAAAATTCTATCAAAAACGCAAGCTCTAGCGCGGACGATTGCGTCATGCAAAATTCTATGGATAGCGCACAAAACCGGGAAGGCGACGAAAGTAGCGGCTCGCGCAATTATGTGCAAAAGCTTACGAGCTCTGATGACAAAAACAACTCAGAAAATTCCGCCGCTTCAAATTCAATGGCAAACTCTGCAAAAAATTCTACGAATTGTGCAGCCAAAAAGCCGCAGAATTGCGAAGATGGATGGAATTTTACAGAATCAGAAAGCCTAGAGAATTTTAAAAGCAATGATTTCACCAAGCAAAATTCAATCCCTGACGAGAATTCTCAAAATTCCGCAAGTGAAGATGAAATGAAAAATTCCGCCCGCTCATCAAATTCCAAAAAAGCCGGAAATTCCGCAAACGCAAAGGCTCACGAAAGCCCTGCTTGCTTCGCAAGCGAGCTAAAAGAGGCGGGAATCTTCGATTTTATTTTGATCGATGCGGGGCTTGAGTATCTTGGAGATTTTTTGAGCATCGGCGACGAAAATATCGTGCTGTGCGCGAACGAACCCTGCTCGATAAGCAACACCTACGCGCTTTTAAAGACGCTTGGGGCGAGCAAAAAAGAGGTTTTGTTTTTGCTAAATTTCACCGCGAGCGAGGATGACGCCGTGATGATCTACGACAATCTAAAGTCGGTTGCGCACCGCAATATAAGCGAGCTGGGCTTTAAACTGCTAGGCTTTGTGCCGTTTTGCAAACAAGTAGCCATCTGCTCACAAAATCGCGCGCTTTTTAACTCGCACTATCCGTTTTCACCCGCTACGATCGCGCTTAAACAGAGCGTCTCGCGATTTTTGAGCAAACAGGGCTGCGAGCCTATCGATATGAGCGCTTACCGCGGCGTCGGCGGATTCTTACGAAAACTTAGCAACCTAGTATGATTTACGATGAGATTTTAAATCGCGCAAATTCTACTATTTTAAACGGAATTTTAAAAATTTAATGCTATTCTTAAAGCTGAAATTTTAAATAATATACACAAAAGATAGATTAATCATGCAGTTAAAAGAAATTCTAAAAGACATCAAAATTGCCCGCGACAATCTCAAAAACGTGGGCAAAAGCGCCACGATCTTCGGCTCGGCGCGCTTTAGCGAGGATAATCGCTATGTAAAAGACGCGCAAAAGCTCTGCGAGGGGCTCGCTGATTTAGGATACTCGATCATCACCGGAGGCGGTGGCGGCATTATGCAAGGCGCCAACCGAGGCGCATTTGCGAGAGCAAGAACGCACAGCGTGGGCTTTAACATCATGCTGCCGTTTGAGCAAAAAAGCAACGGCTTTTTGACGCAGGGCGCGAAATTTTCGGCATTTGCGCCACGCAAAGGCGCTCTCATCGAAAACAGCGAAATTTTCGCCATCTTTCCTGGCGGATTTGGGACGCTGGATGAGTTTTTTGAAATTTTAGTGCTGGTGCAGACGGGCTTTAAACGCGCACGGATCTATCTTTACGACGAGGAATTTTACGCGCCTTTGATGGAGTTTTTCCGCACTTCACTGCTAAAATCTGGTGCGATAAACGAAAGCGATCTGCAAAATTTTAAGCTCTGCAACAGCGTGGATGAAATTTTAACGAATGTGCGACGTAAGGAGAACGAATGAAAATTTTAGTCGCGATGAGCGGCGGCGTGGATAGCTCGATGTGCGCGAAGCTGCTACAAGACGCAGGCCACGAGGTGCAGGGCTGCTATATGAAGCTGCACGCAAAGCCGGGCTATCACGAAGCAAACATCGCCAAAGTCCGCAAGGTAGGCGAGTTTTTAGGTATAAAAATCCACATTTTGGATCTGCAGGATGATTTTAATCGCGATGTTTACGAGCCCTTCGTGCAGGCCTATATCGACGGTCTTACGCCGAATCCCTGCGCGCTGTGTAATCGCCGCATAAAGCTCGGCAAGCTCTTGGAATTTGCGCGCGAGCAGAGCTTTGAGCGCCTCGCTACCGGGCACTACGTCCGTATCGAGGATGGGCTTTTAAAAGCCGCAACCGACCTTAGCAAAGATCAGAGTTATTTTTTAGCAAACATCGATCCCGCCGCGCTTAAGTTTATGCTCTTTCCGCTTGGAGGGATGTATAAAAAGGACGTCAAAGAGGCTGCGTGCGCCTATACGGAGCTTTCGCAGATCGCCTCTGCGAGCGAAAGCAGCGAGATCTGCTTTGTGGATACCACCTACATCGACGTTTTGAACCGTCATACGGGCACCAAAATGCCCGGCATCGTGCGCGACCGCGCGGGCAACGCCATCGGCACTCACGAGGGCTATATGCACTACACGATCGGCAAGCGCCGCGGTTTTACGGTGCACGGCGCGCATGAGCCGCACTTCGTGCTAAGCATCGACCCGCATAAAAACGAGATCGTCGTGGGCGGCAAGGAGGAACTGGCGACCTACGAGTTCGACACCGAAAATTTTAACGCCTTTTTAAGCAGGGATGAAATTTTAAATATGGCGGGTCTCGGCGTTAAGATCCGCTACCGCAGCGCCAAACTCCTCGTTAAAATTTCGCCGCGCGAAGACGGCGGCGTGCATGCCGTACTGTCCGCGCCCGCAGCGGGCATTGCTCCGGCACAGCTCGCGGTTTTTTACGACGAGCGCGATCGCGTAGTGGCAAGCGGCTTTATAAAATAGCGCTTTGTTTTTGCTTCACTTAAAGCTCGCGAGTTTGCAAAACGGCGCTTTGATCGCGCCGCTTGATATGCACCCACTCTGTTAAATTTCATATCAAAAAAGGAATTTACGCTTTTGAATCCAAGCCGCTAAATTTTATCTTGCGAGCTCGGCGAGCAAATTTTATGCGTGCAACTTTGCGATTGAGTCTTTTAAATTTACGCTCTGTCGCCGCGTCGCCCACACTGCTAGCGAAATTTTAGGAAAGCTGTAGCACTAAAATAAAATTTACGGCGACGCCTTATCTAAGCACGCCGCGACGCAAAGATCGCGACCGATATAAAATATTTCGCGCGCCGTCGCGACGACGCGAAACGAAATTTTGCACGACTGCTCCAAAGGCGATTTGCTATAAAATTTAAACGTAAGCTCGCGCCAAAGCCCGCAGTACCGCTTAAATTTCATAAATTTACGCAAAAATCAAATTTTAAAATTTAGCAGCGCTTTCTGCGCTCGAATTGTGCTCAAATCGCACTAAAATTCCACCCGCGTCTTTACCTCCAAAAGCAGCTCGCCATCCACCGCCTCAAGCCCGCCGCTCTTTATCATCTCGCGAATTTTACTCGTGCCAAAGCTGCTTTTTTGAAGCAAAATTTCAACCAAGTTTAAATCTCTGATCTCATAAATGCACCGATCTATCAGCTGCGAAGAGCCCAGATCGTCAAAGTAGAAAAATCGCCCGCCGTTTGAATAGACCCAGCCGTATAGCCCGCCGTGCACGCCGCCGACCCTGCGCCACTCATGCGGCAGCTCGAGCGCGAAAAGCCCGCTTTTGCGAGCGACCAGCCTGCGAGTGCTGCGACCGCCGCCCCAAACATCCGCGCCTTCTAAAAAATATATCCGCTTACCGCTTTGAAATACGCTGCCGCTAAGCGCGCGAACTTCGCCCGCAAAGGGATTGTCTGCCGCGCGCTTTTGCTTTCCGTCATTTTCGTCGAAATAGTAGATGCCGCCAAGGGAGGCAAAAAGCAGATGGTTTGAGTGCTCAAGCTGCCTATTTAGCGGAGTATAGGGCGCGGAGGCGGGGTCAAATTTTAAATCATTCGCAAAAACGTCGCCGCTTTTCGCATCCCACAAAAAATAGCTCAGCCGCTGCCTCAAAAGTTCGTAATGCCCGCCGTTATCGCGCGCGTCAAGGCGCAGGTTTTTAAAATACACATTCGCGCCGTCCGCGGCGTAAACGTCGCTAGCGCGCCCATCGCTTCCCTCTATATGGCGCAGGCTCGCGGCATCGGCGCCCGGCAAAACCTCTCCCTTATAAAACGCGCGAGAGCCCTGCGCAGCGTAATATACACCCGCGATTTGGCGCAGATCCGTAGCGTCCATTCGCTTAAATTTATAAATGTAGCTTTGCGGCTTGGGCGCATCCCAAAAGATATGCGCCAAGGTTTGATAAGTGAGCTTAAACGCTCCCAGCGCGTCGTTCCACACCGCCTCGCCGTCGCAAAAATAGCTAACTCGCCCGTCGCTTACGTATCCGAACGCTACGGCTTTCGTGCGCGCGGGCTCTAGCTCGCTCATCGCGATGTTGCCGCAATATACGGCATTTTTATCCGCTGCGACGTTGGAGCGGTAGCCGGAGCCGAAATCCAAAACCCGAAAGCTCGCCGCGTCCGCGCTCGGTATCGCAAAATAGCCCGCACCCACCACGAGAGCGTAAATTTCGTCTCCTTTTTTATAAAAATCGCTGTATTTGATCTGCTCGTCGTCCCGCGGCGAGTAGTCGTCTGCGGAATTTATAACCGCAAACAGAGCGAGCGCGCTAAAAGCCGCAAACGCAAACGTTATACCAAGCGCTATCTTGCGCCGCAGTCGCATGCCTCTAGGCCCGTCTCGCACCGGTTTACGATCTGCTTCTACCTTGCGCGCCCTAGCTTTGCGCTTCTTTTGCGCGCGCTCATCCTTTGGCTCTTGCGTAAAATCCTCATACATCTTTTGCCTCAAATTTAATCTCGCCGCAGATTGCGCAGCATTTGAAATTGTACAAAAGCGCGGCTAAATTTATGAAATTTAACGCTACAGACAAATTCTGATTCAACTCTTTGCGGCGCTAATTTATTTTACGAATACCACAAAATCTCTGGCAAATTTTAATTCAAAGCGCTTCGTAGCCGCACGGAATCGGCGCCGTAACGCTTGCAAACACAAAATCCTCATCGCCCGTATTTTTCATACCGTGGCACTCTCCGCTTTTGGAAATGATTAGATCGCCCGCACAGATCGGCACCTCCTCACCCTTGCTCGGATAAAACACGCCGCGTCCGCTTAAGCATATCCACACGTCATCGCCGTCTGGGTGAATATGCGGCGCTACGACCTGGCCGCGCTTGACGATCCAAACCACGCCGCAAGTGGCCTCCGTAGTAAAAAATGTCGTTTTTACGGCTCGCTCGTCGCTACAAATAGCATCTTTTATATGAAAAATTCTTTGCATTTTCTCTCCTTTAAGTTCACCGCATCCGGCGCGGTTTCGACGGAATTTTAGCATTCTTTTCGTGCAGCGAAAGTGAAATTTCAAGCGCCAAACTCACAACGAAACCTTAAATAAAAATTTTAAATTCTCGTTTTGCTATGCGATTTTTATGCAGGATTGAAGATCGCATCTGAAAGTAATAATGTGCATAAGCAGGGTATTTGCGGATAGAATTTCGGCTTTAATTTAAGACGAAATTTTAAAAATTCTTATAAATTTAAAGCCGACCTACGAGATAAATTTATTAAATTTGATATGAGCTTTGCTTGCGCGCTTTTGCCACCCAGCTTAAAGCCAAATCGTAGCTTTTATCAAAAACCTCGCGTGACGCAGACTTTACGGCAAGCGCCAAGTCGGTTTATAAAGCTAAATCGGCTTATAAATAGATGTTGCCTCTGGCTTGTTTTAGCAAATACGCATTTTGTGCCTCGAATTTTTGCACATTTTACGATAATATTTTATGATGCGTTATACACTGATCGCGAACCGAGCGAGCGCTCAAAGAGATAGTGCTAGATTTTGCACTATCTCTTAAATTTCAAAACTATTTTATCTTGCTTGGATCCAGCGCGATCTCGTCGTTTTTGATCACGCCGATACCCTTATTTAGCACGTTTTGCGCGATCTGTTTGGCTTCTGCTAGCGAGTGCATCGCGAAGGTGCCGCATTGAAATTTATTCAGCTCGGGGATATCTGCTTGAGAGCCTACGCCCAAAATATCCTTCATACTCGCGCTCCACGCCGCCGCGACGGCGCTCTCGCAAGGTGCGCCGATCACGCTCATATAAAAGCCCGTGCGGCACCCCATCGGCGAGATGTCGATGATCTCGACGTCCGCGCTATTTAGGTGCTCGCGCATGAAGCCCGCGAAAAGATGCTCCAGCGTGTGGGTGCCGCGCTCGCTCATGATCTCTAAATTCGGGCGGCAAAACCGCAGATCATAGACGCTGATCTTATCGCCGCTTTTGGTGCGCATACTCTTTGCGAGCCGCACGCCCGGGGCATTCATGCGGGTATGATCGACCTTAAAACTATCTAACAATGGCATATTTTCTCCTTAAATTCAGATCGCGGCGATTTTAACATAAAATTTCGCACTTTTAGGCGCACAGACGAAATTTTAGCTACAATTACGCTTATTTTAAGGAGAATTAATGCCCTATATAAACGTCAAAATCACCAAAGAGCGCGGCGGCTTAAGTCGCGAACAAAAAGCAAGGCTCGTCAAGAATCTCACCGACGCCCTCGTAGCCGTGCTAGGCAGGGGCGAGAAAACCACGGTCGTTACGATAGATGAAATATCCACTGACGACTACGCGATCGGCGGGCGGCTAGTAAGCGAAATCAGAAAGCGGCGGAGCTAAGCTCGCGCGTCAGGCTAAATTTGAAAAGTTAAATTTTAGAATTTTAAAGAAATTCTACGTGGCAGGCTCCGCTTCTAAGGGAATAAAATTTGTGACAATCCCCGCTTGCAAGATGAAATTTTACACTAAATTCCATGCTGTAAAATTCCAAAAACCAACCGAACGGAAATTTTAAAGCGGATCTAATGGTGAAATTCTTTAAAAAATCGACAAAATAGAATTTATGCAAATTTCAAAA
Organism: uncultured Campylobacter sp.; assembly: GCF_938030145.1. Taxonomy (GTDB): domain Bacteria; phylum Campylobacterota; class Campylobacteria; order Campylobacterales; family Campylobacteraceae; genus Campylobacter_B. The sequence goes on along the minus strand of NZ_CALHGM010000011.1, from coordinate 23,611 downwards.
TCTTACTAGATAAAATTTAAGCCTCGCAAGTCTAAAATTTTGTAAAAGTAAATATATGGTATTCTTAGCGAACTAGCGTTCCCAAATTAGTTTTTTGCCGAAAGTTAGAGTATTATCGGTCATTTTCATCCAATCGATTCTGATTGTAAAAAAATCGGTCTCCATCGCGCGCGCAAACGGGAAGCGCTTAAGATATAGCGAGGTTTCGCGCTCATCCGCGCTACGGATATGGCCGCAAATCTGCACGCCTTTGATCCTGCCTACAAATTTCGTATCCAGTGCGACCGTAGCCGCAACTCCGCGGTTGGCAAAGACTGCTTTGATATGCTCGGAGTCGCTCGCGCTTGCGATGATGAGCTCCTTATTTTGCGGATCGTAGGCATAAAATGCACTGCAGCAATATGGCAGATTATTGCGCAAAACTCCGAGAGATAGGAGTTTCATCCTGCCTAAAAACTCGTCGAATTTATCCTGAGCGACACACATTTTAAGCCTCCTTTTTGCTAAATTATACAATGATTTTCTTTTATTAGCTATAATCGCGAGCCAAAATTAGGAGAATTTTTATGGAAAATTATAAAAAAGTAAAAGAGATGTTTTTGATGCAGCAAGCCCTAAACGACGAAACAAATGGCGTGGGCTGGGAGGACGGCTATACAAAAAACGGCAAACTTATCAACTGGAAGCGCTGCATTTACATGGAATGCGCAGAGCTCATCGATAGCTTTGCGTGGAAGCATTGGAAAAATATCTCTGCAGCGCCGGACGTGAATAATATCGTCATCGAGATCGTTGATATTTGGCACTTCGTAATGAGCTATATTCTAGAGCAATACTACGGCAGCAAAAACATCGATCACATCGTAAGCGACGTCACGGCAGTAAGCGGGTTTGCTGAGTTTAGCTCCTACGCCTACGACGTGCGCGAATACAGCATCTACGAAATCGTAAACGACATCGAGCTTATAATCCACGAAACGAGCGGCTTTGAGCTACAAATCGGCGAGCTACTGACCGATTTTTTTCGCGTCGCGATTAAATGCGGAGTGAGCTTAGAAATACTTTTTGCCAAATATATCGGCAAAAACGTGCTGAATAAATTCCGCCAAAATAACGGCTACAAAGAGGGAAGCTACCGCAAAATCTGGGGAAACCTTGAAGATAACGAGGTGCTAATCGAGGTGTTATCAAAAGGCGCAGTAAGCGCAAACGAAATTTACGAGCAATTGCAAAAGATCTACGACGCGACGAAATGAAGTCGTGGGTTTGCTTGCGAAATTTATCTTTAAAATTTTAAAATTCCACCTATAAAATTTCGGCAGGCAAATTTTAAAAAAGGGCTTTGATTTGAAATTCTGCAGTTTTGTACCTGAAATTTTACGCAATGCTTTGCTTGCATACAAGTGGCAAAATTCTGCGCAGCAAGCAAATAAATATTCGCAACAGGTAAAACTAAGCTAGGATGCGGTCTCCCTTTACGCACTATAAATGAGTAGATTAAACGCAGGCAAGCGATCAAAGCATAAATTTCATATTATAATGCGAAATAAGCCGGCTAAAGCAAGCGAATGAGCCAAGCGAGCGGATTGATGAGGCACGTTTCGTGCGGCAGTTAAAATAAACTCAGCTCAAATTCCGTCGCAAAAGTCGCTAAAATAACGCAAATAGGAGCATACATGGGTAGAATTTTTAATTTGGCAAAGCAGGATTTTTTTACGCGCAAGTTCATTCTGCTCTCCCTACTACCACTTGTGTGCTCGCTCATAATCTTAGGTACGCTCGCATTTTTCGGCGGCAAAGAGCTTTTTGACGCGCTTTCACAGGGCGCGCAAAGCGGCGATTTTAGCTTCTTGGACGAGCAGCGCTTCCCGGTAATTGCAAAAATTCTAAGCTTTGCTGCTACGAAGTGGATTATCGGCGCGATTTTTTCGGTATTTGCCAGCTTTGCGGTGCTGATGCTTAGCGTGTTTTGCGCGCTTATCATCGCGGCCTTTCTGACGCCCGCAGTCACTAAAGAGATCAACGCGCGCCACTACCACCTAAGCCGCGCGAACGAAGCGAGCACGGCGCGAGTGCTAAAGCTGATGAGCGTTGAAATTTTAAAATTTTTAGCGATTTTATTTATCTGTTCGGTGCTTTTGTTCGTGCCGGTGATAAATTTATTTATCATAAACGTGCCGTTTTTTTATATCTATTACAAGCTGGTTCTAATCGACGTCGCTTCAAACGCGTTAAGCGCGAAAAGCTTCGAGCGCTGCTATAAAATGGGTGGCGGATATAAATTTGCCCTAAGTGCTTTTATTTTTTATCTGCTATGTTTGATCCCGCTGGTAGGATTATTTTTCCAGCTATTTTTCATCATCTTTTTGACGCACGTAGTGCTGATAGACGAAAGCGCCCGCAATAAAAATCGCTAAAGATTAACTAAAATCAATGAAAAATTTTGAAATTTTTATAAAATAGTGCGAAATTTTTTAAGAAAGGATTTCTATGAAATCAGGCGATATTTACATTTGCAATATTTGTTCGCTAAAAAGTAGCGATGATGAAAATGCGGTCTTTATCAAGGCGCATAAAAACGGCGAGACGGTGCATATCTGCACATCCTGCATGCCTAGCGTCATCCACGGCTCGGGCATGGTCGTAAAAAGCAACTCCGAGATCGAAGAAGAGCTTCAAGACGCTGCAAACTAGCTGCTAGCACCACTTGTTGCGGCGCGTTTTAATTTGTTTATTAATCTGCGCGCCGCAAAATTCTAAAATTCTAAAATTCTAAAATTCTGTCTGCGAGGTTTTCCACCAAAATACTGCATAGCAAAATTCCACGCTTGAAATTATAAAATTTTATGCAGTAAATTCTGTGCACTAAGCTAATCCCGCATAAGAATTTTCGCGTTATAAGCTTGACGCTAAAATTCCTTGAGCCGAAACTAAAGTCTGAGAAATTTTAAAATCCGTGCAGCCGCTTGATCTCTGCGCTGATCGGCTTTTTCTGACCTGATTTGGTCACGCTTACGTAGGTTGCGATCGCGCTGGTTACGTGCAGACACTCGCGAAATCCATCCTCGCCCAGCCGCAGCGCTGCGACCTCGATCTGCACGCGGATAGAGGTATTTCCCACGCTTAGGACTTTTGCGTAGCAGCTGATGACATCGCCGATAAATACGGGCTGCTTGAAAGTTACCTCCTGCATCGAGATCGTCACGACCCGCTCGGGCGCTATCTCGCGCGCCGCCGTCGCGCCCGCTAAATCGATCTGGCTAAGTATCCAGCCGCCGAAAATATTGCCCGAGCTATTCGTATCCTTAGGCAGCGCTACGACCTTGATGCGCGGCTCGCCGAAATCGTCTAAGTTTAAATCGCTCATTTTTACTCCTTAAATTTAAAAATCTCGCATTTTAACCGCGCAAATTTAACACTTTTTCGATACAATCGACAAAAATCTATGTCGAAATTTTAAAATTTTAAGCGGATGCGAGGATAGAATTTTGCTCTCAAAGCAGACACATTCTGCTCGCAAAAAGACGATAAAAACGGCAAAAAGGATACGCGATGAACGATTTTGCAAAACTTAGCGAGATGGCGGCGACTGCTAAAGCGCAGCTAAACGCCCTCTACGACGAGCCGCACGCCGAGCTGATCGCGCGTGGGCTGGAGATCTGCGGCTTTGGGCCTAGCGATACTGCGCGAATAGCCGTACTACGCCGCATAGTTGATCTCAAAGAGGATCCGCTACTGCAAGAATTTCGCCGCTTAGGCTACGATGAGGCGCGGCAGCGCGAGCTAAAGAGCAAAATGTATGATTTCACGCGCGAAATACACGAGAGTATGCACGCAGCGCTCATCGCCGAAGCCGGCGCGCAGGGGATTTTGCAGCCATTTTATCTGGAGCTTTTAAAAGGCGTGCACCGCATCGGGCTCGTGTTAAGCGATATGCAAAAAAGCTGGCAAGCCCTAATCATCGAAGGCACGAACAAGCGCTTGCAAAAGGAATTTAGCTCGCTTGCGCAAGCGAAGGAATTTTTGCTGCAAGAGGGGCTGTTTATGCGCACGCCTCACGGCGAGGTCTGCGAGCGCTGCTACGGCGCGATAGTGCACGAGGGCAAATCCCAAATGGTGCCCTACGCCGTGGCATTTGCAAATGAGACGGCGAAGCTACAGAGCGAATTTAGCGATCTTTTGGAGCGCCTGGTGACGCTTGCCGAAGATGAGAGCGAGCTAGCCTACATCGCGTATCTAGGCAAGCTCAAACAGGCCTTTTGCGAGAAAGACGCCAGCGCGGTGATCGGCACGTGGCGGGATGCGGAGATCGCGTGGATGGATATAAAAACGCCGCTTCAGATCGGTCATCCGCTTGAGTACTATGAGGATGCCTACACGCACGCAGTCGCGCTGGAATGGGACGTCAGGCTTGCAGGCGCGTATGAGTTTAGCGCGGAGGAATTTAAAGCGCGCGTAAGCGAGAGCTTTGAGCGTGCGTATGAAAAAATCGGCGCGAACAACGCCGTCATGCACTCGCTGGTGCTTTCAAACATCGCCAAAACCCAGCTTTATGTCTGCGCGCCGCTGATCTACTACGGAGCCGATCTTAACGGGCTCTTTTCGGCGCAGGTCGTACCCAATGACGAGTTCGTAAGCACCAACTGCGGCAAGAAAATTTTCGCCTTCGTAAATTTCGTCTATGAAAGCGCCAAGGCTAGACCTTTTATGCGGCTAAGCAGCGAAATTTTCGACCTCGATTATCTAAATTTCGGGCGCGAAATTTTATTTAAAAAACCGCAAATTTGGCGCCGCGTCTACGAAATATCGACGATCGGACACGAGTTCGGGCATATATTTTTCATCGACGCTGACACCGAGGCGCGCATGAACCGCTCGGGGCTTTTCAAGCTCATCGAGGAGTACAAGGCGACTACGGGCGGGCTCGTGAACTTCTTTTTCCACGAGGAGGAGGAGTTTTGCCTGCCGGTGCTGGACGAGCTGATCCGCCGCGCCGTGGGACTCATCGCGTGGCAGCGGGTGGAGGAGCTCAAGCCCTACTATTGCGAGGCTCTGATACATCTGAGCTTGCTTTTCGCATCGGGCGTTTTGAAATTTGACGGCATGCGGTTGGCGGTTAAATTTGACCGCGCAGGCTATGAGAGCTTCAAGGTCGCGTGCTTGCAAAACTACGAGGAGCTGGCACGGCTTTATTGCGACAAAAAGGACGCGGCGGAATTTTTATCGCGATTTGCGGAGCTTAGCGGCGGCGTGTATCTGCCGCGCGAGGCGCAGGTGCGGGAGTTTGTGGAGTTTTACTACTCGCACTACGAAGCGATCGGCAACGAAACGGATCCTAGCAATGAACGAGCAAAGTGGCTTTAAAATTTCAGCTCCGAACCACACCTTAAAACATGAGAAGCGAGTAAAATTTTGCCGTTAAATTTTCTTAAAATTCTGTTTTAAAATTTTATCGGAGCTTTAGAATACGACGTTGAAAAAATGCATAAATTTAACCCAAATTTATGTGGCGAAAGCCGTAATTTAAATTTAACGCGGACGCAGTCCGTATCACTAGCGTCGCGCGGGTAGGGGCAAAATTTTAAAAAGTCGTGGGGGCGCCCCGCTAACTCCGAGCGCTGCCCCCTTACGAATATCGCGCATAATGCAACCCAGACGCTAAGCTATATCCATGAAATTTTATAGAAACTTACAAAATAAAATTTCATCCCCAAATTTACGGCTTGCGAAATTTGTGTCGTGATTTCTGTTTCTCTTGGGGCGAGAAGGGGCTCCGATTACGAGGTCATACTTCTCGCAAGACGCCGCCTCCGTAGCACCGCATTGCTCTGCTCGCCCACAAACCCCACCCGTCCCCTACGACGCTAGCGATACGGACTGCGTCCGAGCATTTTCATTTAACGGCTTGCGTTACATACTTTGATTTTAAAATTCCTCGCTGCAAAATTCTAAATTTAGTAGTAAAATTTCGCATTGGGGAATTATAAATTTCTATTCGCAGACCATGCGCGGAGTTCTTTCGGGATTTTAGAATTCCGCAGAATTTTAAGGGGAAAGCATGAGATATTTTAAAAATTTACTCTTCGATTTGCGAAGCGGCAGGCTCGCACTGCATCCGATTTTACTCGCGGCGACGTTTTGTATAGTAAAATTTTCGTGGCCTAGGTTAATAGGCAATGTAGGCGAAAGTGATGCACTCGGTAGTTTCATATTTATGGACTTTATTCAATGCGCCTGCTTCGTAGGGTTAGGCGCGCATCTTGTCTATGTCGCGGGGCGCGGCGGCAAAAACAGGCAAAGCGGCGGCTGCGAAAACAGCGGCTACGAAGGCGTGATACAGCCTCGCGGACTGCGATATTTAGCCGTGCTGCGCGCTATCTTATGCGCTCTGTGCATCATCGCATGCGTGGTGGGTTATCTTGGCGCGGATATAAATCACCAAAAATTGGGCGTTCTGAATTGGTTTTTTCCGACCGCGCTAGCAAGCACTTTCATATATTTGATTGCGATATGGATTGTTACGACTGGCTCCGAAGTACTAATTTGGGGCGTTATCTTCGTGATAAGCTATGTGGCTGCCTACTATGCAGTTTTGATGGGTTTTGGGATTGGGCATAGGTATACTACCTATTTTGATTTTCCGTTTATTTTCTGGAAAGGGCTGGAGATAATATTTCCGCTAATTTGGGCGTTTTATTTCAAGCGTACCTACAAAAAGCGCCTAGCAGAGGAGATGCGCGAGGCGTAACGGAGAACTAAGCGCAGAATTTTAGCCAAAATTTACGCCGCCAGTCGCAGCTTAAAATTAACGCGAGCGTAGCTCGCCCTTTGAGCGTGCCAGGGGTTGGAGGATTTTAAGGGGGAAGGGGAGCGCCTCGCAAGTAGCGCCCCTTCCCCCTTAAGAGAAAACGCCGCCACGCCCCAAATTCTAGAGGTAAATTCTACATAGAGAAATTTTAAATTTATTACAAAATGAAATTCCGTTTAAATTTTAGCCCGCGATATGTTTCTCTTGGGGCGGGAAGGAGGCCCCAATTGCGAGGTCACATTTCTCGCAGGACGCCGCTTCCGCAGCACCGCATTGCTCTGCTCGCCCACAAACCCCACCCATCCCCCGACGACGCTTTAAGTGGTGCAGGCTACGCCTGAGTTAAATTTCAACATCCATATCCACGGATTCGATCTGCAGTCCGCGCAGACCCGCGAGCTGCTGCACCGCAGCGTCCGTCTCGGCATTTTTGGGAAGGACGATGTGAAAGCCGCGATCAAACGCTAAGAAAAAATTCTCCCCGCCCGCAGCGATTCGATTTAGCGAGCGTGCGGCAAATTTCTCGCTTGCACGCGGCTCGCCCTTTGAAAACGAGATTGTCTCGCCGTCCGCGACGAAGCTCATCTCCGTGCTCGAGTTTTGCGCGAGCTTAGCAGCATCCAGATGCTTTCTTAGCATGCGGCGGTAAAATTTCGGATAAAAAATAAGCCACACCGCACCCAAAATAACCGACGCCACGCTCGCAATCGGCGCCGTTTTTAAAAGCCCGTCGATGATGATGCCCATGAGCAAAAACTCAAACGGTATGGCGTAGGTGCTGACTAGGCGCTGTTTGCGTGCCTTTTTGCTATAAAGCAGCATAAATTTATTGAGGTTATCGACGTCGTGATTTGTGATTTGAACTTTCATATTTTTCCTTTAATTTTTGCGTAATTGTAGCGAAGCCGCCTTAAATTTGCGTCTATTAACTTCCGTGAGATAAAATCCCGTTTTTAAAGGAGATAGCTTGAAATCTTTATTAAAAATCAACGGATTTTTGCCGTTTTTGGCGATTATGTTTATCAACGCAAGCGTCGATCTAGGCCATAAGATCACGATTCAAAACGTCCTTGTCAAAAGCGCCGATTCGGGCGCCCTCATCGCTCTAACATCGCTTGTAAATTTGCTGATTTTGCTGCCTTACGTATTTCTTTTTAGCGCCAGCGGCTATCTCAACGACAAATTCTCGCGTACCCGCATCACGCGGATCTGCGCAAAACTCGGCGTCGCGCTTACCGCGCTCATTACGCTAGGCTATGCGTGCGGGTGGTTTTATTTCGCGTTTTTTATGACGATCTTGCTTGCGGCGCAAAGCGCGATCTATTCGCCCGCCAAATACGGCCTGATTAAAAAAATCGTCGGCGCGAAAAATTTAGGCGCGGCAAACGGCCTCGTGCAGGCTCTTACCATCATCGCGATTCTGCTTTCATCTCTTGTTTTTTCGGTGATTTTCGAGCTGTTTGCAGCCCGCAGCAGCGACGCGGGCGAGCTGATGAGCTCGGTTTGGTTCATCGGCGTACTTTTGGTCGCGGGCTCCGCGCTTGAAACATACTACTCGTATAAAATTCCATTCTTCGACGCCGCGCAACCACAGGCGGAATTTAACAAAGACGACTATCTTAAGCTTCGCTATCTAAGGCAAAATTTAAATTTTGTGCTAAAAGACAAAAACGTCCTGCTCTGCACGCTCGGACTTTCGATGTTTTGGGCGGTCTCGCAGCTCGTGATCGCGACATTTCCGGCTCACTACAAGAGCCTTAGCGGCAGCGACAACGTAATGGTGATCCAGGTGATCTTAGCTCTTAGCGCGATCGGAATCGCGTTAGGCTCGATCTTTGCGGGCAGCTACTGCAAAAAGCATATCGAGCTCGGTATCGTGCCGTTCGGCGCATTTGGTCTGGCGCTCGCGCTAATGGTGCTAGCCAACGCACACTCGGTATTTTGGCTCGGTACGGCGTCGTTTTTCTTCGGATTTAGCGGCGGAATTTTCATCGTGCCGCTCAACGCCGTCATTCAGTTTTTCACCGCCGATGAGCGCATGGGACGGGTGCTCGCAGGCTCAAATTTCATCCAAAATATCTTTATGGTGCTGTTTTTGCTCATCGCCATCATCTTGGTGCATTTTGCGGTCGCCAGCGGCGAAATTTTCGTTATGGCTGCTCTTTGCGTGCTCATATGCGGGATCTTCGGCGCGAAATATCTACCGCAGCTTTTCGTTAGAATTTTACTCATTCCGTTTATGAAATTTGGCTACCAAGTCCACGTAGACGGCATCGAAAACATCCCGCAAAAAGGCGGAGTGCTGCTTTTGGGTAACCATATCAGCTGGATCGATTGGGCGGTGGTGCAGCTTGCGTGTCCGCGCGGAGTGCGCTTCGTGATGCATCGCAGCTACTACGATCTGTGGTATTTGAAGTGGTTTTTTAAAATTTTTCGCGTCATTCCGATCGGAGCGGGCGTGAGCAAAAGCGCGATCGAAAGCATCCGCGAGGCGCTAAATGCTGGCGAAGTAGTCGGGCTCTTCCCAGAAGGCCACATCAGCTACAACGGCCGCATAGACGAGTTTCAAGGCGGATTTGAGCTAGCCGCGCACGATACGAACTCCGTAATCGTGCCTTTTTATATCAGGGGGCTTTGGGGATCAACGTTTTCGCGCGCCAGCGAGCATTATAAAAGAACGATCTCACAAAGCGGCAAAAACGCACTTCGCGTAAGCTTCGGCGCGCCGATTGAGGCAAATTCCAAGGCGCACGAGGTAAAGCGCGCAGTAACGGAGCTATCGTTTTTCAGCTGGGGCAAATATCTCGCAAGCCTAAAGCCGCTTGCCTACAACTGGCTAAATCAAGCCAAAAGATCGCCTTTTAAACGAGTGGCGGTCGATAGTACGGGAGCAAGTCTCACAAATTTAGCGATGATGAGCGCCGTTTTGATACTTCGCAAAAGGCTAAAGAGCCGCATAGGCAGCGAGGAAAACGTAGGTATCGTTTTGCCTAGCTCGGTCATCGCAAGCGCCGTAAATTTAACGCTTTTTGCGATGGGCAAAACGAGCGTAAATTTAAACTACACGCTAAGCGAGGAAAATTTAATCTACTGCGCGGATAAAGCAAACATCCGCACGATCATCAGCTCGCGCAAATTCGTAGAAAAGCTCAAATCAAAGGGCTTTGAGCTGGAAAGTTCGATCGGCGATCGGCTCGTGTATCTTGAAGATCTAAGCGCGGACACCTCTAAAAATGAGCGCATAGCCTGCGCGCTAAAATCGCTACTGATGCCTAAAATTTTATTTCGCGCGCTGTATTTTAAGCCACACGCGATAGATGACGTAGCGACCATTTTATTTAGTAGCGGCAGCGAGGGAAAGCCTAAAGGCGTGGTTTTGACGCACAAAAATATAATGGCGAACGTCCGTCAAATTTCGGAGCTCATAAACGCTACCGAGCACGACGCGATTTTAGCGTCGCTGCCGATCTTTCACTGCTTCGGGCTTACCGTAACGACGCTCTTTCCGCTAAACGACGGAATTTTAAGCATCCACGTGCCCGATCCTACGGATGCCTTTAGCGTCGGCAAGATGAGCGCAAAATACGGCGCTACGATAATGTTCGGCACGTCAACGTTTTTTAGGCTCTACACCAAAAACAAAAGGCTCAATCCGCTTATGCTAGCAAGTATCCGCCTGGCGATTGCGGGCGCGGAGAAGCTAAACGAGAACGTCCGAAAGGAATTTAAGATAAAATTCGGCATCGAAATTTACGAGGGCTACGGCACGACTGAGACTGCGCCGGTGGTGAGCGTAAATACGCCGAACGTCCTCGAGCCCGATTTTTTCAAAGAGCTTCACTTCAACCGCGAAAAGAGCGTTGGCTTGCCGCTTGCGGGCACGGTCATAAAGATCACCGATCCCGCCTCGCTACAGCCGCTGCCAAACGGGCAGGAGGGACTTATCTTAATCGGCGGACATCAGGTTATGAAGGAATACTACGATGAGCCGGCAAAAACCGCCGAAGCGATCGCGCAAATAAACGACGTGCGCTACTACAAAAGCGGCGACATCGGCTATATCGACGACGACGGGTTTTTATTTATCACCGACCGCCTTTCGCGCTTTGCCAAAATCGGCGGCGAGATGATCAGCCTGGGCGCGGTAGAAAGCGCCGTGGGCGAAATTTTAGGCGAGAGCGCGATCTATTCATGCGTGAATCTAAAAGACGAAAAAAAGGGCGAAAAGATCGCTCTGCTTTACGTGGGTGAGGCGAGCGAGGATGAAATTTCGCGCCGCCTAAAGGACTCCGCACTGGCGCCGATAATGCAGCCAAGCGTCGTGAAAAAGGTCGAGCAAATCCCGGTGCTCGGCAGCGGCAAGGTAAATCTCAAAGCGGTAAAGGATCTGGCGATAGAGCTGGGACTGTAAATTGCGATCTTTTAAATTTGTATTCTAAACTTTAAATTTACACCTTGCTGCGTATTTCTGCGAAGTAGCGTAAAGAGTAAAATTCCTCTTTTAAATTTATTCTTTGTCGCGCCGCAGGGCTTTGCGGCTTTCGCTCCTAGCGGCGGGCGATCTCGCGGGATTATGCTGCCGTTTTTGAGAACGAGAGCCGCGCGCGATTGCGGCGTTAAATTTATGCTAAATTTTGTAGAGGTGAGCTGCTGCTGATCCCACGATTTTTCGCGGTTGCAGCGCCAAATTTATGCTAAATTTTACGGACAGACGGCAGCCACTCGCTGCGCAGATAGACAAAATTTTACATTAAACGGCGCGCGAAATTTCACGGCAGAGCAGCTGCGGGGAGAATTTTTACGGCGTGCGTGCGGAAAGAAATTTCAATGGCGTACGGCGAGAAATTTTAGCGACGTCGCCCCTCGCTTCGCCGCTTATAAAATTTGCAAATTTTATCTCCCGAGCGTTCGCCGATAAGGTTTATAAACCGTGACTCAAACTCCCAGCTTCGTCCTTCCGCCATAACGGCGGCTTAAATTTTATCTACTCGCGCTATGTGCGCCTCAAAGTCGGCGCGCATTTACGCTAGCGCAAAGTATCGCGCACCTAAATTTAAAAGATAAACTTCATTCTCGCAAATTAAAATTTTAAAATTTAAAAGCCGTTTAAATTTAACCGAAGTCGGCAGAGCTAAATTTTAAAAAGGTCTAAGCTTTAATGATTTTAAAAAGGATGAAAGTGCCGCGAAGTGCACGCTCCACGGCAAATTTAAAGGAGGACTATTTAAAAGATGGAGCGATTTGCGCTACCCACGCCTCGATGCGGCTCTCGGTGAGGTCGCTTTGATTGTCATTGTCTAGCGCGAGGCCAACGAATTTGCCGTCCACCACGGCCTTGCTCTCGTCGAATTCATATCCGTCGGTAGGCACTGCGCCTACGATATTTGCACCCGCTTTTTTGAAGTTGTCGTATAGCTCGCGCATTGCGTTGCAGTAGGCGTCGCTGTAGCTTGAGCTATCACCCATACCAAAAATCGCGACAGTCTTGCCCGCGACATCAAGGGCTGAGAAATCAAAGCCCGCCCAGTCGTCCTGCAACTCTCCGTCGTTCCACGTGGAGCTGCCGATGATGAGCGCAGTGTATTTATTTAGATCTGCAGGCGCGATGTCTGCAACGTTTTTTAACTCGTTTTCTACGCCTAGCTTTTCGGAGATTAGCTTCGCGGCGTCCTCGGTATTGCCCATCGAGCTTCCAAAAATAATTCCAACCATTTGGTATCCTTTTAATAAATTTTGTCGGTAAGCTTGTATGGTACTAATTTCATAATGAAATTTCCCTTAAAGCATTCGCTTTTTATCTCGACGTGGCGGTTAAAATTTTCATTTTTTGGATAGACAAGATACACGGCGTCGATGTTTGCTCCGCGGCAAAGCTCTAGCGCTTTTTTTATATCATTATCATAAATGGCTGGATTTTGAGGTAAATTTTTTTTAAAGCTCGTAACCACGCCTAGGCTAAAACCGCTCTTGCGAACTACGATAAGCTCGCCTGATTTGCCCACAAGTTGCAGCTGTGCGCCTGCATTGCGAAGCGCGATTTTGCAAAATACGAAGTTGCGAAATGCATCGTCTCCGTTTAGCAGCACGCCGCTACGCAAGCTCACGATTGCGCGAGTTAGCTTATAAGCAGGCTTAGCGGCAAATATGGGCAGCGGCATGCCGCGCAGATAGGCAAAGATTACCGCATTATCCGCCGCGCAGAATTTCACGGCGGGCTTGAAGCGGTAAATTTTGCGAGCACCGCGCCTAAGTTCGGAAGCGATAAAATTTAAAAATGCCGCTCGAAACTGCGAAGCGCCCTTTAAATTTGCGGGCAGAATTCTATAATCCGCATTAACGTTAAAATTATATAGAGCTAGCATCGCTCGCGCTCGCGAAGCCGCATCATAATCCTGCAGCGCCTCTGGCGCAATCTCGCGCCCGTTCGCATCAAAGCCAAAAATTTCGCCGCAAAAGAATTTTTTATTAAAAGCTTCAGCATTTAAAATTTCATCATCAATAAGCTCATTATCGCGCCGCAGATCCGCTTTTTGGCGTTTTTCGCGCGCCGCGATATCTCGTTTTGGCGCGGCAATATCTCGTAACAAAGCTGATTTCTCGTCCGAACGCTTAGCGCAGAAAAAATTCTTTTGCGCTAAGCCAGTGTCGCAAAAAGCCCTTGCTGTCAAATTCCTATTTGCACCGCCTTTTTGCGCGCTCTTTGCAGCGCACGGCTTAGAGGCATTATGATTAAGTGCATCCGATTTATCGCTTAGAAACTTTTTAGATTTTCCGCTAAATTTCTTGCTTCCGGCGTGCGCAAGGCAAGTAGAGTTAAATTTGCTAGAATTTAAAGAATCCTTGGAATTCAGCTCGTCCATTTTATCTTCGTAAGCATTTGATTGCGGTGCAGTGCACGATTTTTTAACCGCTTGCTTGGACTTGCCGGCATTATTTAAATTCCTTGGAATTTTAATCATCTTCGCAAGGTCTGCAACCGAATTCTTGATTTAAATTGAAAACCTTACAGTATTCGCAAAATACGCAGCTAACGCTTCGTTTAGCACATACTAGCGGGATTTTGCGCTTTTTTACTTCGCCTTTGATTTTTTTCATCGTGTTGTGGTTTAAAAAGCTCGTAAGCATCACGACACACTCCGTATCCTGCGGGATCGGCTTACGATTTACGCGATTTTCGTTTCGTGCGTCCCAGTGCTCGATGTTACTCGCGCCAAGGTCCTTTAAAACCGCCTTAATGGGTGTAATCTCATCTGCTCCTATAACTAAAACGTTCATTTCATCCCCTTTTATGATTGATAGTCGTTATTATAACAGAGAAAGATTAAATTTAACTGATAATATATATAAAAATTTGAAATTATAAGCCGGAATTTTACCGGCTCATATTTGATATTTACTCGCTTAAAGCTAGACTTACTGCCGCATCGATGTGGATCTGCGTAGTATCAAATAACTGCACGGCGGTATCTGCTTGCGATACGAGCAGCCCGATCTCCGTGCAGCCCAGTATCACGCCCTGCGCACCGCGAGCTCTAAGCCCTTCAATGATCTGCAAAAATTTCTCTTTGGATTGCGGTAAGATTTTACCAAAGCAAAGCTCATCAAAAATTACTTCGTTTACCGCTTCCATTTCGTCCGCGTTCGGTACGAGCACCTCTACGCCGCCATCTATCAAGCGCTGTTTGTAAAAATCCTGCGTCATCGTGTAAATCGTGCCGAGCAGCCCTACTTTTTGCACGCCACGTTTTCGCAGCTCACTTAACGTGGCGTCCGCGATATGCACGAAAGGCACGGATATAGCGGCTTTTATCGCCTCGTAGCACTTATGCATCGTATTGGTGCAAAGAAAAATATAATCCGCGCCGCCGCCTTGCAAAACTCGCGCGTGACGAGCTAAAATTTCGCCCGCCCTGCCCCACTCATTATCTCTTTGGCACCGCTCGATCTCGTCAAAATTTAGACTACTTAGCAGAATTTCGCCGCTACTTAGCCCGCCTAGACGCTCGTTAATTTTGCGATTGATCCCATCATAATAGGTAATCGTAGATTCGTAGCTCATACCGCCGATTAGTCCGATTTTTTTCATGGATTTCTCTTTTAAAATTTATACGGAATTTTATGCAGTCCCGCGAAATTTAATAAAATTCCGGATCGCAAAATTCGCAGAGCCGGAATTTCAACAAATAGCCGCAAAGCTTAAGCATTCTCGCTAGCGGCGCCCGCAGAGATAACCTCATCGCCGAAATCGGCATTCGCAAGCCGCTTGAGCTGGCGGTAACGTCTCATCGCATCGGCTTTATTGGCTTCATAAAGTTTGCCCGCGTGCTCGGGATCGATCTTTTTAAGCGCGTTGTAGCGCACTTCGTTTAGCAAAAATTCCTCATAAAGGCTCCAATCCGGCTCTTTGGATGAAATTTTAAGCGGATTTTTGCCCTCCGCCGCAAGCCGCGGATCAAAGGTGTAGGTCGGCCAATAGCCGCATTTGCTCGCAAGCTCGGCTTGATCGCCGGAGTTGCCCATGCCACCTTTGATACCGTGCGCGATACACGGCGAATACGCGATGATAAGGCTAGGTCCCGGGTAAGCCTCCGCCGCCATGATCGCTTTTAGCGTTGCGGCTTGGTTTGCGTTGGAATTTACCTGCGCGACGAAGATGTTGCCGTAGGTCATCGCGATTTGGCCTAGGTCTTTTTTCTGAACACGCTTGCCGCCTGCAGTAAACTGCGCGATCGAGCCGCGGCGGCTAGCTTTAGAGCTCTGTCCGCCCGTGTTTGAATAAACCTCCGTATCCAGCACCAGCGCGTTTACGTCTTCGCCGGTAGCTAGCACGTGATCGAGCCCGCCGTAGCCGATGTCATAAGCCCAGCCGTCGCCGCCGATGATCCACTGCGATTTTTTGTTTAGATACTGCTTCAGCTCTAAAATTTCACGAACCCCGGGCGCGTCTAAATTTTGTTCTAGTAGCGGCACCAGCCTATCTCTAATCTGAGCGGATTTTAGCGTATCGTCTCTGTTTTCGATCCAGTCGTGATAAAGCGCCTTTAGCGCGTTTGGCACGCTTGAGAGCGAGCCGAGCATCAGATCCTCGATCTTATGGCGCAGCGTCTCGCTTGCGATCTTCATTCCCAGCCCGAACTCGGCGTTGTCCTCAAAAAGCGAGTTCGCCCACGCGACGCCGCGGCCGTTCTCGTCCTTGCGGTACGGCATCGAAGGCGCTGATCCGCCGTAGATCGAGCTACAGCCCGTGGCGTTGGCTACGATCATATGATCGCCAAAAAGTCGCGTGATCAGCGTGATGTACGGCGTCTCGCCGCATCCCGGACATGCGCCGTGAAATTCAAAATACGGGCGCGCAAAGCCCACGCCCTTGACGCTTGATCTGTCCATCAAATCGTCTTTGTATCTTACGTGCTCGAATAAAAAGTCCGCGCTTTCTTGCTCGCCCTTTTCTAGTTCTTCTTCAAGCGGCACCATGACGAGCGATTTTTCCTTGCTCGGGCAGTTTTCGGCGCAAAGCGCGCAGCCCGTGCAATCAAGCGGGCTTACTTGGATCTTATATTTTAGCCCCTTTAGCTCCTTGCCCTTGGCTTCTAGCAGGTGATCTTTTAAATTTAAAGGCGCGGCGGCTTCGTCCTTTTCATCTAGCAAAAACGCTCTGATTACGGCGTGCGGGCAGACGAAGGCGCACTGGTTGCACTGGATGCAGTTTTGCTCGATCCATTTAGGCACCGTGACGCCCACGCCGCGCTTTTCAAATCGCGTCGTGCCCGCGTCAAACCCGCCGTCCTCGTGCCCTAAAAACGCCGAGACCGGCAAGCTATCGCCGCGCGCCGCGTTCATCGGTTTTACGATCTTTTCTATAAATTCGTCGCCTTTGTATTTGTCGTCCGCGCCCGCTGGGTCATCTTTTAAATTTGCCCATGCAGGATCGATCGCTACCTGCACCAAGGCGTCCGCTCCCCTATCGATCGCGTCGCAGTTCATCGCCACGACCGCTTCGCCCTTTTTGGCGTATGTTTTCTTGGCGTATTCTTTCATATAGCTCTGCGCCTGCTCGAACGGAATGATGCCGCTAAGCTTGAAAAACGCCGATTGCATGATCGTATTGGTGCGGCCTCCGAGCCCTATATCGCGTGCCAGCTTAGTGGCATTTAGGATGTAAAATTTTACCCGCCTGGCAGCTAGAATTTTTTTGACCTTATTCGGAAGCTTTGCCGCCGTCTGCTCGGCATCCCAGATGGAATTTAAAAGAAAGGTCCCTCCCTCGCGGATGCCCCCGATGACGTCGTAGATGTCCAGATACGCAGCGACCGAGCAGGCGACAAAATGCGGATTTGAGACGAGATAGGTCGAGCGTATCGGTCTTTTGCCGAAGCGCAGGTGTGAGCGCGTGTAGCCGCCCGATTTTTTGCTATCGTAGGCAAAATACGCCTGCGCGTAAAGATCGGTTTTATCGCCGATGATTTTGACGGAATTTTTATTCGCGCCCACGGTGCCGTCCGCGCCCAGACCGTAAAACAGGCACTCGGTCTCATCTTCGTAGCCGAGCGAAATTTTATCTCCCACGGGAAGGGATAGATGCGTCACGTCGTCGTCGATGCCGATCGTAAAGCCGTTTTTAGGCTCGTCCGCCTTTAAATTTTCATACACGGCGATTAGCTGCGCGGGATCGACATCTTTAGAGCTTAGCCCATACCTGCCGCCCACGATGAGCGGGGCGTCCTCGCGCCCGTAAAATGCGGCTTTTATGTCCAGATACAGCGGCTCGCCGAGGCTGCCCGGCTCCTTCGTGCGGTCAAGCACGGCGATTTTGCGCACGCTTTTAGGCATCGCGGCGAAGAGATATTTGAGGCTGAAAGGCCTGTAGAGATGCACTTTTAGCACACCTACCTTCTCGCCCTTCGCGTTTAGATGATCGACCACCTCTTCGAGCGCTTGATTGACAGAGCCCATCGCGACGATCACGCGCTGCGGCTCACTTGCGCCGTAATAGACGAAAGGCGCGTACGATCGCCCCGTGATCTTTGAAATTTCGCTCATATACTCCGCGACGATGTCCGGAAGCGCGTCGTAAAATTTATTAACTAACTCGCGCGTCTGAAAATATACGTCGTCATTTTGCGCCGTGCCGCGAGTTTTAGGATGCTCGGAGCTTAGCGCACCCTCTCTAAATTTACGCACGGCCTCGCGATCGAGCAAGCGATCAAACTCGGCATAATCCATCACCTCGATCTTTTGAATTTCATGGCTAGTGCGAAATCCGTCGAAAAAGTGCAAAAACGGCACTCGCCCCTTAATCGCCGCAAGATGCGCGATGCCGCCTAGATCCATCACCTCCTGCACGCTGTCGCTTGCAAGCATCGCAAAGCCGCTTTGGCGACAGGCATAGACGTCTTGATGATCGCCGAAAATTGAAAGAGCCTGCGCCGCAAGCGCGCGCGCCGCGACGTGAATAACGCCCGGAAGCATCTGGCCCGCGATCTTGTACATATTTGGAATTTTTAGCAAAAGCCCCTGCGATGCAGTATACGTCGTCGTTAGCGCGCCCGCTTGGAGTGAGCCGTGCACGGTGCCCGCCGCGCCGCCTTCGCTTTGCATCTCGACTACCTTAACGGGCATGCCGAAGAGGTTCTTTTTGCCCTGCGACGCCCAAATATCGGTGTAATCCGCCATAGGCGAGCTAGGCGTGATCGGATAGATGCCCGCGACCTCGGTGAAGGCGTATGAGACGTAAGCCGCCGCCTCGTTTCCGTCCATCGTTTTCATAACTTTTGCCATATCAAACTCCCTGGTTATTTAATTGGCGTATTTTACTTACTTTTGCTTAATTTTGGGTAGATTTACGCAGTTTGAGCTATCGCATAAATTTGCTTAGTTGCTAAAATTTATATTTCATCCAAGGCTACTTGCTACTTGAAATTTTATATCCTACTCCGGAGATATTTTCTATCAAGCTTTGATCCGTTTTTAATCTGATTTTTTTGACTACCATACGCAAAGCCTCGCTGCTCATAGCCTTTTCGTTCCAAACAAAATTTTCGATTACCTCATAACTTACGGTTTTATTCATATTGCTTACGAGTAGAAAAAATAGCTTCGCTTCGATCTTTGTAAACGAAACCGCCTCTCCGTTTTTAAACAAAATTTTACTAGCCGAATCGTATTCGTAAATATCGCCGAATTCGATTTTGCTGTCGTATAAATTCTTAGTCGCCATCAGGATCGTAGTTTGCAGCTCCTCGATCTTAAAAGGCTTTCGCAGGTAGTTGTATGCGCCAAGCTCGATTGAGGCGAGCATATTCTCACTCGTATCGTAGGAGGTGATGATGATGGATGCGACGTGCGGCGCGCGCTTTTTGATCTCATCGAGCATCTCAAGCCCGTTAAGGCCGGGTAAATTTATATCGGTTACGACGATGTCGAATTCGCCTTTAAAAAATTTCTCAAACCCCTCGATGCCGTCGCTTGCGGTTTAGATGTTTTTGCAATAAATTTGAAGCGACTGCGCGATAGCAAGCCTCGTGTTCTCGTCGTCCTCTACGAGCAAGACGGAGATATTTCCGAGCTTTTTTAAAATACTTTCATTTATCATTTTCCACCTTTACGGCTATTTTTAGCATAAATATCGTCGGATTTTTGAAATTTACCACGCTTAGATCGCCGCCGCATTTTTTGTTTGCGATGAGCTTTGAGACGTAAAGCCCGAGCCCGCTGCTGCCCTTCGTGCTGCAAAAAGGGGTAAAAATTTTATCTCTTTGCACGGCTATGCCGTCTGCGTTGTCGATGACCCTGATGAGGAAGTGCTCGGCGTCACGCTTAATATTTACGACGATCCTGCCTCGTTTTTGATTTTTTGCGTTTTGCAGCGCCTGCTTGGAATTTTGGATCAGACAGGCGATGATCTGCTTAAACTCGTTGGCGTAGTTTTCGCATAGCGGGCTCACGCCCCTTGCCACGCTTACTTTTATATCGACCGTGCGCTTGCTGGGGAAGAGCACGCAGATCGTATCGCGGATCGCGCCATATATATTAAAATTTTGAACCCTGCTCTCTATTTTGTAAAAATTTTTAAATGTATCCATCGTCTTGCTCATATAATCGATATTGGCTAGCGATCTGTTGATGTTGTCGTAAAAAATTTCATCGCTCAGCTTGCCCGTCTTTTTAAACTGCACCAGATTGCCTAAAAAAATCCCGAGCGAGTTAAGCGGCTGAATCCACTGGTGAGAGAGCGCGGCGATCATCTGACCGAGCTCGGCCATCTTCGTCTGCTGAAACAAAAGTATCTCATACTCCCTTTTCGTCTGCTCAAGCAGCCTGCTTTGGCGCTCAAGCCTTTTGTTGTAAAAATACGCAAGGATCAAAAACAAAAATATGCTTACTATGTAGATCGCTAAATTTACGATGAACTGCTCGTTGATCTTGTTGTAGATGTTCTTTTTAAGCGTCTTGGCTACCAAAACGAGCTTTGAGCCCTCAAGCGGCCTAAAAGTAAAGATCGCATCGTCCGTTTCGTAATTTCGCGTTTTATTTAGATCTAAATTTTCTATATTAAATTTGATCTTAGATAGCTCTATGCGCTCATCCGGATGCAGCAGCACGTTTAGGCTCTCGTCGATCAAAAACAGATATCCGTTTTCGATCCGCAGATCTAAAATTTCGGTTTTGATGTCGCTAAAGGATATTACGCCGCACAGCACGCCTTTTAGAACCCCATCCTGCTTGATGCTGCTGCATATGGAGATGACGGGCACTTTAAGACCCACGTCCGAGTAGGGCTTGGTGATGTAAATTTTATCCTCTTTTATCGTGTTGATATACCACGGACGAAGCACGGGAGAGTAGTTTTGCGGCCTGTCAAACAGCCTGCTTGAGACGGTTATGTTGTTTTCGTATCCTGCATAAACGCTTGAAAAATTTGCGATCTCTTGGCTTTTGTCTAAGATATCGGTTATGATCTGCTCGTCTCTTGCGGAGTCGTATTTGGATATGAGCTCGTTTACGGCGCGCAGACTAGATTTTTTATTTTCGAGCCATTTTTCTATACGCTCGCTCGAGCTTTTTAGGATGCTTAACTGCTCGCGCACTAAAATTTCTCTTACGAACGAGCGGTTAAGCATATAATTTCCCGCCATCAAGGCAAGAAAGATGAAAGAGAAAATTGCAAAAATATTATTTTTATAAAAATTCTCTTTCACGAGGCGTCTCCGTTTTTCTATTTTTTCGGCTCGTCCTTTTTGGGTTCATCGTCCCAGTTGCCCACCGGCGGATTTTTGATCTCGTAAAGGATTTTGCCTAAGCTTTTATGGCCTACCGTTTTGTGGCAGCTAACGCAGCTTAGTTTATCCTTTTTGTCTTTAAAATCCGCGTAAATTTTATGCATATCGTTTATGTTCGCATTTGTGGAATTTACGTCTAAAATTCTTTCGTGACAGCTTATGCAGCCGCTGTCATAGACGAATTTCGTTCGGTTTTGCCTATGCGCTTGCCAGTCCATCTTATCCGAGTCGTTAAACATCATGTGCGTAACCTCGTTAAAGCCGTTTAGCCCCTTTTGAAACACGTATGAGATGTAGCTGTCGTGCGGTAGGTGGCAGTCCACGCATTTTACCTTTATTCCCTTGCGGTTTGCGCCGCCGTGCTTATCTCCGTGATACGCCTGCACCATAGGATCCATCCACTCGTGGCAAAGGGTGCAAAATTTATCGTCGCCGGTCGAGTGGATAAGCGCATTGCCGCCGAAAAATATAACGAAAGCGAAAACGCAAAATAGACAAAATTTTATAAATATTTTTTTCATAACGCTTCCTTTCCTATGGCACCAAGATTTTTTTCATCGAGTCTTGCGAATGGCACATCACGCAGTAGTTCTGCGACGGCTTGTGCGAGCGGTGGCAGAGGTTGCAGTCCATTTTCGGATAGTGGGGGCTTGCGTGGACGTTGTCGTCATATCCCAGATGTCCGCTGCGCTCGGCTAGCGCATCGTAGCTTTTGTGACAGCTTAGGCATTCATCCGCGCTTAGAGCCTTATAGTCCTTCGGATCAGCCTGTTTATGGCAGTTTTTGCAGTCAAAGCCGAGCTTGTCGTGATGAGATTTGATCGGATAGTTTTGTTTATTAAATTTACCAGCGTCCGCAAGCGCGCCGTCTGCGCTAAATGCCACGCAAAGAGCGAAACAGGCGATCGCTAAAATTTTAAAAATTTTTAGCATTTTCTCTCCTTTTTGGCTAAATTTGCGGCATTTGCGCCGGCGATCCTGCCGAACACCAAGCAATCAGGTATCGCGCAGCTTCCAAGACGGCTCGCTCCGTGCGGTCCGCCCACCGCCTCGCCCGCGGCAAAAAGCCCCTCTATCGGCGCTCCGTTCGTATCATAAACCCTCGCCTGCACGTCGATCTTAACGCCGCCCATCGTGTGATGTACCTTCGGTAGCGCCCGCCACGCGTAAAACGGAGGCTTAGTAAGATCCGGAACTATGCCTTTAAATTTAAAAAACGGCTTGTTAAATTCCTCGTCCTTGCCCGCGTGCGCGTATTTCGTGTAATCATCGATCGTCTTTTTAAGCCCTTCGTACGGTATGTCGTAGTGTGCGGCAAGCTCTTTGATCGTGTCAAAAACCTTAATGACGTTTTTGTGGATACCGCGATAAACGTTTGCCTTCGTCGTGCCCTGCGCGCCGACGCTATCGCAGATAACTATCGGGTGAGTGAGGCTGCCGTCGGGGTTTTTGTGAATCTTTAAGATCGCATCGGAGCGAATTTTACGGTCGGCTAGCTCGTTTATAAACCTCTTGCCCGTGCGCGCATCGACCATCACGCCGTAGCTAAACGCAGGTATCGCAAATACCGGCGCTATGCCGAACCCCTTCTCGTCGGGGCTGCCCCAAGGCCCTAGCTGTATCCACTCCAAATCGCGCGTCGCAACGCCGTTTGCCATCATCATCTTTAGCGCGTATGCGGTCGCTCCGTAGTGGTTGGTACAGTCAAGATCAGGCGTTAGCGTAGGATCGATGGTTTGTCTAAATTTCACGTCGTACGAAAAGCCGCCCGTAGCCATGACGATGCCGCCGTTGATCTTATAAAATTTCACCGTGCCGCTTTTGTTGTCCGCCTCGTCTTTGAGCGGATCGAAGATGAAATCGTAATTCTCCCTCACCTTCGCGCCGATTATCTTGCCGCTCTCATCGCGGATCAGATCGTCTAAGATCACGCGCGTGCGGATGGTCGCGCCGTGGTTCATCGCGTACTCTTGCAGCGGGATGGTGATCTTGCCGCCGGAGTTTATCTCGGGCCAGATAGTGCGCGGCACCGAGTGCCCGCCGAACTGCCCCAAGGCGTCGCGATAATAAACGCCCTTTTTAAGCGTCCACTCATAAGCGTCGTTGCCGTTTTTGGCGATCGTTTCGACAAGGTCTTTTTGGTTTAAATTTAACCCCGCTTTGAGGATGTCCTTCATATACAGCTCGTATGAATCCTCGATGCCGCGCGCCTTTTGAAAGCTGGAATTTACCACTGCGATCGCGCCACCATTGATGGCGGAGTTTCCGCCGAGCACGGGCATCTTGTCGATCATCAGCGTTTTTGCGCCTTCATCTAGCGCCTGACACGTCGCAGCCGAGCCCGCAAAGCCCGAGCCCACGACGAGCACATCCCACTCCTCGTCCCATTTCACGTCGCTCGCGTCGATCTGCGCGTTGGCAAACGCAGGAGCGACGGCGGCCATGCACAGGCCGCCTAAAAATTTTCTTCTACTATTCATTTTCTACCTTTAAATTTTAAAACTATAACTCAGCCCCGCCGATC
>NZ_CALHGM010000010.1 GCF_938030145.1 uncultured Campylobacter sp. | reverse complement strand
CTAAATAAGCATAGGTTTCCCACCATCCTTCTTGGAGTGAGAAGTAATGGTTAAATATTAGTAAATGTAACACAAGCGTTATACAAAAGCAAAAAGCAACCATTAAATTTTCTAAAATTTTAGTGTTAAACATATCTACCTCAAATCATTTAAAATTATTTTCGCGCTCTCGTCGAAAATTTTACCTTTCAGATGCGCTTTGCAAAATTCCACGATGAGCCCATGAAATAGTGCATACGTGCTGTTTTCGTTCTCCAGCTTATCTGCTTTTGCCGCCGCATCGCAGGGAAGATTAGCAGAATTTACAAACTCATAGATCCGCTCAAATTCTAGCTCGCCAAGCCACGCGCTAAGCTCATCGTAGCTTTCAAACTCATAGCCTAAAGCCCCAAGCAGGCGCGCCGAATAGCTGTCCGCAACCATCACCGCACGCTCGCACGCGTAGCACAAGATCGCATCGCAGCTCTCTGCGCCGATCCCTTTGCGCGCTAGCAGCCACTCGCGGCTAACGCCCGATTTAAAGCTCTCAAAATCCCCAAAATCCGCGATTATCGCTTTGCAAAGCAAGCTCAAGCGTCTCGCTTTTTGATTATAAAATCCGCTAACTTTAATGATCTCCGCAAGCTCCGCTTCGTCTAGCCCGGCGATGCTTTCTAAGCTCAAAAGCTCCTTGCTACGCAGGTTTTGCAGTGCCGCATCGGCATTGCGCCACGCCGTATTTTGGATCAAAATCGCCCCCACGACCACCTCAAAGCTTCCAAACGCGGGCCACCAGCGAAAATCCTTGATTTTCACGACGCGAAAAAGCGCGATAAAAAGCTCAGTCGCGCTCATCTCGTGCCTCCGAAATTTCTAGCATCGTTTCTAAAATTTCGCGCGGCGGCGGCGATTTTTTGCGTGTGCTCTAACACTGCGATAAAATTTACGCCAAATTTAAATTCGCACGCTGTATTCATCTGCCGCCACCTTTTAAATTTGCAAAAAATTCCTCGCTAAAGCTCAAGAAAAACTGCTTTGCCGCGCGGCCGCTTCGGCTTGCGCGAAGCATCGCAAACTCCCTCGCCTTTGCGTGCAGCTCGTCTAAATTTGCAGCAAAGCTCAGGCGAAATTCCGCCGCGTTCATGCCTTGCGCAGCCGCAAAGTAGGCATCTACGATCCCTAAATATTCCCGCATGCTCCCGCCGTAAAAGCTTAGCTGTAGCCCAAAGCGCTCGCTAAGGCTGATTCGCTCGTTCGCCGCGTCGCTTAGGTGCAGCTCGCCGCGGCTTATCTGCGCGGCGTCGTTATCGCTTGCACATTCGCCTACGATGTGGCGGCGGTTGGACGTTGCATACATCAGTACGTTGCGCGGCGCGCGCTCTAGTGAGCCTTCTAGCAGCGGCTTAAGGTGCTTGTAACCGCTCTCGCCAAGCTCAAAGCTCAAGTCGTCGCAAAAGATGATAAATTTAAAATTTATTTCTCGGATCGCGTCGATTATCTCCACGAGATAGCCCAGATCGTCCCTGCCGATCTCGATGATCTTAAGACCTTGCGGGATAAATTTATAAAAAACCGCCTTCGCAAGGCTTGATTTGCCGCAGCCGCTCTCGCCCCATAGTAGTGCGTGGTTGGCGCTGCAGCCGCGCAGGAAGGCGTCCGTATTTTTTATAAGAGCCGATTTTTGGCTCTCTAGCCCCACAAGCGCGTCAATATCCGTGAAATCGATATCACGGACGATCTTTAGCGCCTTTTTATTTGCGCGAAATACGGCGACCTGCACAGCGCGCCAATCAATCGCGCTAAAATCGCTAAAGTAAATTTGCTCGATAGAGCCGCTCTGGGCGCTTTTTAGGACGGCTTGCGGCGCTAAATTTAAACCGCTTGCCGCGTCTAAATTTAAATCTTCGCTTCTACTTTTGCTCGCGCTTTTTTTGATATTCTCATCGCAAGTTCGCATTTTTTAGCTCCCTTCGCAGATAGATTAAAATTTCGCTTATCACGTCGTCATCGTCGCGCGTCTGCGCCTTTAATCGCACCTTATCGCCGTTTGCAAGGGTGATTAAGATATTTTCGTCCATGCTCGAAATCACGCGCAAGCCAAGCTTCGTAGCCAAAACCTTAATCATCATCACGTCTATGAATTGCTTAGTGTAGATGTCCGCGCGCCCGAAGCGATCCTCGATCTCGCCGAAAATTTCAAGCACTTCGCTCGCCTCTGCGCACTTGCTAAGCCGCCTGTAAAGATCCAAGCGCAGGCGATCCTCTCTGATAAATTCCGAGTTCAAAAAGGCGTTTACGGAAATTTTAAGCTCCACGCTCGCAGCGGCGCTCTTTCTGCTTAGCAGCTTGCCGATCTCCTCTTCGAGCATCTTTAGATAAAGCGAGTAGCCGATCGCTTCGATATGCCCGCTCTGCGCCTCTCCGAGTAGGTTTCCGCCGCCGCGAATTTCAAGATCGTGATACGCTAGCACCGAGCCGCTACCCAAAAACGAGTTGCTCTCAAGCGCTACGAGCCGCTTTAGCGCGTCCTGCGTAAGAGCGGTTTTATCCTCGATCAAAAAATAGCAAAAGCCCTGTTTGTTGCTGCGCCCGACGCGGCCGCGCAGCTGGTGTAGATCGGCGATACCGAATTTATCCGCGTTTTCGACGATGATCGTATTTACGCGCGGCATGTGAATGCCGCTTTCTACGATGCTGGTGCAAAGCAGCAGATCGTATCCGCCCGCTACAAATTTTAAAATTTCATCCTCTGTAGTTTTAGCGTCGATCTTGGAGTGCAAAATTAGAATTTTAAGGCTCGGCAAAATTTCAAGCAGCTTCTTTTTGGAGCTTTGCATCGTCGCGATGTGGTTGTGGACGTAAAAAATCTGCCCGCCGCGTCGCAGCTCGCGCGAGATCGCCTCTTTTACGATCTTTTCATCCCACTGCTTGACGAAGGTGCGCACGTCCAAGCGGTCCTGCGGCGGGCTAAGCAGCGTGGAGTAGCTTTTAATCGAGCTTAGCGCCATATTCAGGCTGCGCGGTATCGGAGTGGCAGACATACTAAGCAGGTGTGAGGCGGCGCTTTTCTCTTTGAGCCGCTCCTTTTGCTTAACGCCGAATTTATGCTCCTCATCGATGATTATAAGCCCTAAATTTGCGAGGTTTAAATTTAAAAGTGAGTGCGTGCCGACCACGACGATCGCCTCGCCGCCTTGCAGGCGCTTTAAAATTTCGCTCTTTTGCCTCGCGCTGCTAAAGCGATCGAGCTTGAAAACAGGAATTTCAAACTCCCTAAAGCGCTCGCTAAGCGTGGCGTAATGCTGAGAGCTAAGCAGCGTAGTGGGTACGAAAAACAGCACCGAATGCCCGCTGCGAATGCAAGCAAAGATCGCATTCATCGCAACCTCGGTCTTTCCAAAGCCCACGTCGCCGCTAAGCAGGCGGTCCATCACCTTGCCGCTTTGCAGATCCGCCAAAATCGCACTCACCGCCTTTTGCTGATCGCTCGTGTAGCTAAAACCGCTTGCGCTTAAAAATTTCGCATAATCCGCGCTTTCGTTTTTGATGACGAGCCCTCGCACCAGCTCGCGTTTTGCCGCTAGCGCGATGATCTTTGAAGCGATCGCAAAGAGCTTTTCGCGCACTCGCTCCTTGATTTTTGAAAAGCTCGCCCTGCCCAGATGATCCAAGCTCACCGCGCCACCGCTTGCGACGTAGCGATCGATCTTATTTAGGTACTCGACCGGCAGTAGCAGCTTGTCGCCGCCCTCGTAGAGCAGGGATACGAACTCCTTGCTGCGCCCCATCACCTCTATGAGCTCAAGCCCGTTAAATTTAGCGATACCGTGATCTTCGTGAACGACAAAATCGCCCACGTTTAGCTCATCAAGCGCCAAGCTCGATCTTCGCACGCGCTTTTTAGGCGCCGCTTTGTTTAGCGAAAGGATGATCCGCTCGGCGCTTATTAAATTTACGACGAAATCCTCGCGTAAAATTTCGATATTGTTAAATCCGCTAAGATCAAACGGCGCGAGCAGAGCATCATTTCGCGCGATCAGCGTGATAGCCTCGCTGCGGTGGAATTCAAAAAATTCCTGCGACGGCGTCACGGCGAGGTCTTTAAATTTACGCGCCGCGGGCAGTACCTCGATCGCGTCTAAAAAATCCAAATTACGCTCGGAAAAAATTTCATCCTTTTTGATCTCGTGCAACAAGATGCAATCAAACGCGCTCGTGTAATCTACGAAGCCCTCGATGAACCAAAACCCGAGCGAGCCCAGATCGCGCGCTAGCGCATCGCTATCCGCGCGCGATATCTTTTCGCTCACGCTCTCAAACTCGTCCTCGCTTAAATTTGCCAAAAACGGCGCTATTTCGGTTTGCGCAAGTTCATCTTTTTCGCTTTTTTGCGTCGCGACGTCAAAGTGCCTGATGCTCTCGACCATCTCTCCGTCGAGCAGAATTCTAACCGCGCTTTCGCTCCCTACCGAAAAAATATCGATGATCTCGCCACGGAAGCTCACCTCGCCCATGCTTTCGACGATATCGCGCACGTCGTATCCAAGGCGTAAAATTTCCTCTTTCAGTTTGCTTAGGCTTAACTCGCTTCCAAATTTTATATTTAGCGGGCGCAGATGGCTTGCGGCGGGGAGTTTATTTAGGATCGTGCGGACGGGAGAGATTAAAATTTTTTTGCCGCTTGCTTTATAAAACGCGCTAAGAGCGGTGCTGATGCCAGCTAGCTCGCCCATGTAGCTGCGCAGATCCTCGCCGAAGCTCGCTCTAAAATCGGGCAAGCAAAAGGTCGCGTAGCCCATAAATTTTAGCACCTGCTCGCACGCCGCGGCTTCCTTTTCATCCTCGCAGATCAAAAGCTCTTTTTGGTTTTGCAAAAAGTATTCGTAAACCTCGGCTTGCATTATTTGAACCTTTCGATCTGGTGCTGCACGACGTTTGCGATCTCCTGCCACGATACGTTAGGCTCCAAGGTCGAGATATTTTTGAAATTCTGCGCGTTCCAGCTCATAAAATTTGCAGGATCAACGCTTTGAGCCAAAAACCTAACTTCGTAATGCAGGTGCGGGCCTGTGCTGTAGCCGGTGTTACCGCTATAACCGATGAGATCGCCCTTTTTAACCCAAGAACCGGGCGTTACGACCGCAGAGCTAAGGTGGCCGTAGCGGGTCTCAAAGCCATAATTGTGCGATAGAATCACTAAAATTCCATATCCGCTACCGCTGCCGCCTGCAAACTGCACGAAGCCCTCTGCCGTCGCAAACACCGGAGTGCCCTCGCTTGCTCGCAAGTCGATGCCGTGGTGCATCCTCGTAACGCCGCTGATTGGATGAGTGCGCATCCCAAAAGGGCTAGTGACGCCGCGATACTGCATCGGGAGTCCATTAGGCACAGCGCTAAGAATCGCGCTCGCCGTTTTTTCGCTAGCTGCGATATGCGCGCCGGAGCCCTTTTTGCGCTCCTTTTTCATCTCATTCATCGCAAGCATTACTTGGATATCACTATCCAGCCCGCCTCCATCGTCTTCGCGTCCGTCCAGCTTGGCAAGCACCTCCTCATTTTTGCCCTCAAGCGCGATATTTTGCTCTTTTAACGCGAGATTTTCGGCGTATAGGGTTTTGTTTAGCTCTTTTAAATTTGATCGGTCGCTCGCGAGTTTAAATATCGCAAAAAACAGAACAAGCAGAAAAATTACAAAAAACGCGGATAAAATTTTAAGCTGAAATCTAAAATTCTCGCCAAAATACAGCGTCTTGGTGCCAAAGTGATCGCTTAGGGTAAGTTTAGTTTTAGCCACGGCGCGCCTCAAGCCATAAAATAAAATTTTCTACCAAATGAAACGAGCCGAAAACCAAATACTCCTCGTCCGCTCTAAGCTCGCCACAAAACGGCGAATGTGGAATTTTAAGCGCGTCAAGCGCACGGGTTATCTCCTCTGCCGCCATTTCGCGATCCGCAACCTCGTAGTTAAAGATCTCCACGCGCTCCACTACAGGCGCCAAAGCCCGCAGCACCGCGACTACGTCCTTATCGGCAAAAGCGTTGTAAATCAGCACGATTTTTTTGCCCCCGTAGATTTCGGTAATTTCGCGGGCTACTTGCTGCGCCGCAAGCTCGTTGTGCCCGACGTCCACGCGTAAATTCGGCGCCAGAGTCTCCATCCTGCCGCGTAAATTTAGAGGCGGCAGCTGCGAAATTTCAAATTTCAAATTTAAAAATTTCATTGCGGCAAGCGCTAGAGCTAAATTTGAAATTTGAAATTTAGGTAGATTATTGTGCGCGCAAAACTCCGCGATCTGCGCTTGCTCGCTCTTGTTTAAAAGCTCTGCTGCAAACCTCAAATGAGTTCCTTTTTGCTCTGCGATCTGCCTTGCGATACGAAGCGGAACCTCGCTCATCTCGTCGCTTAAAATCGCTTCCTTATCCATCGTAATGAGCTTGGTGTGGGCGATCTGCTCTAGATTTTGTCCTAGCATGCCCAAATGATCAGTGCCGATCGGTGTGAAAAGCGACAGCGTGCGCCCAAAGCTCGACGTAGCATCAAACTCGCCGCCCATCCCCGCCTCGATCACGCAGTAATCGCAATCCCTAAAAAGCACTGCCGCCGCAAGCGTGAGATACTCGAAATACGACAGGCTATCTTTAAACTCCGCGGGCAAGCTCGCCTGCAAAAATTCATGCGCGCGCTGAAGCTGCGCGTCGCTAACGTCGCGTCCGATCGGCGCGGATTTGAAATTTTGCTTTGCAAGCTCGCTTGAGCTTTGATTTAAATTTGGCTTGCTTGGGCTATTTGAATCACAAATAAAATTTAGCTCGTCTGAGCCGCAGTTTAAATTTAAACACTGCTTTGAATTATGATCTAAATTTAGCTCGCGGGAATTTAAGCGCTTATCTGTCGGGCCCGCAAGATAGATGCGCTCGTTGAGCCTGAAAACGTGCGGGCTGGTGTAGTGCCCGACGTTAAAGCCCGCTTCGGCGATCGCGTTAGCCAAAAACCGCCCGGTGCTGCCCTTGCCGTTGGTGCCGATGATCTGAATGACGTTTTTAAGCGGAATTTTATCTTTAATGGCGGCATACGCCCGCGGGAAGCGCTCGTAGTCGATTTTTTTGTAATAAATCGGGCGATTTTGCAAAAATTCTTTAATGCTGCGCCCGCTCAAGTCTGAATCCCCTAATCGCAAGCGCCGAAATAAACTCGTCAAACGCCTGCGCAGAGGCATTTTCGATCGCCTTGTAGCGGTCCTTATCGCTAATGATCGAGCTCGTATCGTAGCTATTTTTGACTAGGCGACTAACTTTAAAATCGTAATCGCCAACGCAATCCTTGCTGAAAACCTCGCCGTTTTTAAGCTTAGTGCTAAAATTTACGATGAGATTTGCGCGGTAGCTAGTGACGTAGCCGAACTGATCGTATGAAAGCTCGCTAAAGCTTAGGCTTTTTATACTCGCTACTACGATCGTCTGCGCCGAGTTTTTATCCGCAAGGCTCATCCCTAGGCGCTGAACTATACCCTGCCTGATTGCATCTTTGATCGCGACGGTGTTTTGCGGATCAGTTTTGCTCATCATCACATCCACAAATACGCTTCCACTCATAGTCTCTTTCGCGATCCTTGAAACGGGCTTGTAGCCGCAGCCGATTAAAAAAATCAAACAAAAAACGGTTAAAATTTTCCTCATCTTCGCCTACTTTATCACCAAATTTACAAGCTTGTTTTTGACGTAAATTTCTTTTACGACGCTCTTGCCCTCTAGCCATTTGGCGCAATTCTGCTTCGCAAGGTTTAAAATTTCGCCCTCGCTTAGGCTCGCGCCCGCTTCGAACTCGGCGCGCTTTTTGCCGTTAATCGTGACGGCGAGTTTGATCGTATCGCTCTCAAAGACCTCTTCGCAAACTCGCAGCTCGCCGAAATTCCGCCTCTTAAACAGCTTCTCGCTAAGCTCGGCGCAGATGTGCGGCACGATAGGCTCAAGCAGACTTAAGATCACAAAGTAGCCCTCGGTGAATACGTCTTTGTCGCTCTGCGCGTTTAGAGCGTTTAGCGCCTCCATACACGCGGCGATTAGGGTGTTAAAAGCAAAGCTGCTCTCATAAACCTGCTGCGATTTCTTAAGCGCCTCGTAAACCTTGAGGCGGGCGTATTTTTCCTCTTTATTTAGGCTTGCGTGGTCGATCTGCGGAATTTTATCCGTAGCATAGGCGTTTTCGGCGCGATCGTAGAGGCGATTTAAAAATTTATACGCGCCCTCTACCGCGCTGTCGTTCCACTCAAGCTCCTTTTGCGGCGGTGCGGCAAAAAGTATAAAAAGTCTCGCCGTATCGGCGCCGTATCTCTCGATAATATCATCGGGATCGACGGTATTGCCCTTGCTTTTGCTCATCTTCGCGCCGTCTTTTAGCACCATACCCTGAGTTAGCAGCCGCTCAAACGGCTCGCTATCGCGCAGATAGCCTATGTCGCGAAGAGCCTTTTGGAAAAATCTCGCATACAAAAGGTGCAAAATCGCGTGCTCGATGCCGCCGATATATTGATCGACGTTCATCCAGTAATTCACGCTTTGCTCGTCAAACGCCCGCTGCTGCCACGTTCGCTCGTCGCTTGCGTAGCGCGCGAAATACCACGAGCTTTCAAAAAAGGTATCGAGCGTGTCGGTCTCGCGTACCGCGTCGCCGCCGCATTTAGGGCATTTACAAAACTTCCAGCTAGGATGCGCGTCGAGCGGATTGCCTTTGCCCGTAATCTTAATATCCTGCGGAAGCTCTACGGGCAGATTTGAAATTTCCTCGCTTACCAGCCCGCATTTTGAGCAGTGGATCATCGGGATCGGCGCGCCCCAGTAACGCTGGCGGCTCACTCCCCAATCGCGCAGTTTAAAATTTACCACGCGGCGTCCGAGCCCTAGCTCCTCAAATTTTGATATAACGGCGCTTTTTGCTTTCTCGCTATCCATGCCGCTAAATTCCGCGGAATTTATTAAAATTCCGGGCTCGACGTAAGCTTTGCTAGCGTCGTAATCGCCGCTTTTAGGAGCGATGCTTTGAATGATCGGCAGGTTAAATTTCTTTGCAAACTCAAAGTCTCGTTCGTCGTGCGCAGGCACAGCCATGACAGCGCCGCCACCGTATTCTGCCAAAACGAAATTCGCAGTCCAAACGGGGATTTTTTTGCCGCTTAGCGGATGAAGCACGCTGATTCCGAGGCTCACGCCGTCTTTATCACTTGCTTGGCGTTCCCGCGGGCTTTGATTTAAAATTTCTCTCACCTTCGCCGCAGCTTCGGCGTCAAGTAAATTATTATCCAAAAGTCTCTTTACGACCTCGTGCTCGGGCGCGACCGCCGCGTAGCTCATGCCGTAAATCGTATCGGGGCGCGTCGTAAAGACCTTAAAGCCCTCGATGCCGCCAAGTTTGGCTCTGCTTTGCTCGTCAAATTTAAAGCTAAATTCCAAACCCTCGCTGCGCCCGATCCAGTTTTCTTGCATCGTAAGCACCTGAGCGGGCCACTTGCCCTCAAGCTGCTTTAGGCAATCCAAAAGCTCCTGCGCGTAAGCGGTAATTTTTAGATAATATCCAGGCATCTGCTTTTGCACGACCTCGTTGCCGCAGCGCCAACACCGACCCTCCTCGACCTGCTCGTTGGCAAGCACTGTCTGATCGTGCTCGCACCAATTGACCACGGCGCTTTTTCTATAGATGAGCCCTTTTTCAAAAAGCTTGATGAAAAATTCCTGCTCCCAGCGCGTATAGAGCGGATCGGAGGTAGCGAGCATGCGACGAGCCGAAAAGCTAAAGCCTAGGCGGTGAAGCTCGTTTTTCATATAATCGATATTTTCGTAAGTCCAAGTTTTAGGGTGAATGCCGTGTTTGATCGCCGCATTTTCCGCAGGCATACCGAAGCTATCAAAGCCGATCGGCTGAAGCACGTTGTATCCGCGTAGTCTATAATAGCGGCTCAGCGCGTCGCCGATGCTGTAGTTTCGCACGTGCCCCATGTGGATGCGACCGCTTGGATAAGGAAACATCGAAAGGATATATTTTTTAGGCAGGCTATAATCGTCCTTAGGCTCGAAAACTCCCTCTTTATCCCAAATTTTCTGCCATTTAAGCTCAATACTTTTACTATCGTAAGGCATTCTGCGCTCCTAGAATTCGTCTTTAGTTTTTGCCGATTCGATCGCTATTAAAATTAGCGAGAAAAAGTTTGCAAGTAGCGCGCCGATGGCAAGCGAGGTCACGATCGACAGATCTCCCGGAGCTACTACAATCAAAACGAACGCCGGTATGAGATGCAGATCCGCAACGAGCGAGCTTGCAAAAAGCTCAGCTGCTAGCATATTTCGCACGCCTACTTTCAAAAGCGTCGAGACTGCATTCACGCTGGTTGCTATGAAAAGTAAAATTTCATTCTTCTCATACAAAAACCCGCCTATCGTAGTCATACTCATAAGCGCAAAAAATATGTAAATTACCCTTCCCCAGTTCATCTTTTATCCTTACACCGTGCCTTTTTCATACATGGCGCGATTCTTTTCTTTCTCTTTGATACGGCGCTGTTTTTCAGCCAAAAATGCGCGGTATTTCTCGACGTTAAATTTAAACAAAATCAGCATCGGAGCAGCTACAAATACGGAGCTGAATGTTCCTGCTATGACGCCTATTAGCATCACGAAGCTAAAGCCGTGTATCATCTCTCCGCCCCAGACGAATAAAATCACGATGACGATGAGAGTCGTAAGCGAAGTAAGCAACGTGCGCGATAGCGTATGAGAGATTGATTCGTTTATAACCTCGTCAAGCTTAATCGATTTACTATCTTTTACACCCTCTCGAATTCTATCGAAAACAACGATAGTATCGTTAAGCGAGTAGCCCATTATGGTTAGTAGTGCGGCTAAAATTTCAAGGTTGAAATCCACGCCGGCTAAAATCATCGCACCTACGGCAACTACGACGTCGTGCAGATCCGATAGCACTGCGGCGACCGCAAATCTCCACTCAAACCGCAGGGTGATATAAACCAAAATGAGCGCAAACGACACACATACCGCTAAAATTCCGTTTGTGCGAAGCTCTTCGCCAACTTTAGGACCTACGATATCGACCTTGCGAATGTCGAAGTTTCCACTGCCTTGCAAAATTTTTTGCGCCGCTAAGGCGGGATTATCACCCAGTTCGCTCGCAGCGCCTGAATATCTAATCGTAACTTCTTGATCGCTACCAAATTCCGTCACGTTGATATTACCTAAATTTGCCGCTTCGAAGCGCTTTCTGATCTCATCAAGCGGCGCTTTGGCGTCGTATTTAACCTGAATGAGCGTACCGCCGCTAAAATCGATACCGTAATTAATGCCCTTAATGAAAAACAGCGCAATAGAGCCTATTATCAAAACAGCAGAAAGCGCGAAGGTAAAATATCTAAATTTCATAAAATCATAAATTTTACCCTTATCGAACACTTGCATTTGCGCCTCCTCTTACTTTATAACCGAGCCAAAGCGCGGTATTTTTGCTTTTTTCCATCTTATCTATTACTAGCTCAAACATTCCGTGAGTGCCTAAAATAGCCGTTATCATCGACGCTACGATACCGATACTCATCGTGACGGCAAAGCCCTTCACTGGACCCGTGCCGTAAGCATAAAGCGCAGCAGAAGTAATTAACGTAGTGATATTTGAATCCACGATCGCGCTCATCGCATTTTCATAGCCTTTATTTATACTTTGGCGGATTGAAACTCCCGTCCTTAGCACCTCTCTAACGCGCTCGTTAATGATGACGTTCGCATCCACGGCCATTCCGATAGTTAGTACGATTCCAGCCATTCCAGGAAGCGTTAACGTTGCACCAAAAAGCGCCATACAAGCGATCAAAAATAAAATATTGACTACAAGCGCGATATCGGCAAAAAGCCCCGCTACGCCGTAGTATAAAATCATAAAGATCAAAATCGCAACCGCTGCAAGACTAAGCGCTGCCATACTTTTATCGATACTATCTTGTCCTAGGCTAGGACCGATACTGCGAGTTTCGGATACTTTGACCGGAGCCAAAAGCGCGCCGCTTCTAAGCGCGATCGCTACGTCGTGCGCCTCCTCGACGCTAAATCCACCGCTGATCTGACCGCTGCCGCCGCCGATACGCTCGTTTATGCGCGGTGCGGAGTAAACCTTGCCATCAAGTACGATAGCTAGACGCTTGCCGACGTTTTTGCCGGTAAAATCGCCAAAAATTTGAGCGCCTTGAGAGTTTAGCGTAAAATTTATGATCGGCTGGTTGGTGTGCTGATCGAAAGCGACCTTCGCATCAACTAGCATCGCGCCATCAAGCACCGGAATTTCGTTTATGAGATACTTGTAATTCGGATTTTTAACGTCCGGGTAGATCACGTCGCCGTAAGCTCTGGCATCCGCTGCGCTGATAGTCTGCGCGCGGTCTTGGCGTACGTCGTCCACCGCCATAAGCTGCAAGTGAGCCGCTTTGGCGATCAGATCCTTGGCGCGTTGCTCATCCGCTGCACTTTTGACACCCGGAAGCTCAACCAAAATATAGCTCTCGCCCTGCTTTGCTACCGTCGGCTCCGCAAGTCCGAATTGATCCAAACGGTTGCGGATAGTTTCTACGGCCTGTTCGATCGCGTACTTTTTAGTCGCTTCGACCTCCTCCGGCGTTAGCGTGACGCGGTATTTTTCGCCAGATTTTTGAATGTCTAATCCGCTTGCCGCACTATGCAAAATTGCATCAAATTTAGAAGCCTCGTCCGCGTCTAAAATTTCAAACTCGAACGAATCACCTTCCAATTTTAGCCCGTCCATCAGCAGATCATCGCGCTTGGCGGCGTAATTGACGCTCGCAGCGATCGATTTGATCTTTGAAACGACCGCCTCGTCGCTTTGAACTTCCAAAAGCATATGTAGGCCGCCTTGCAGATCCAAACCCAAGTTTATCTTGCTTCCCTTTTCGGTCTGAAAGATCGAAGGCGCGGCAAAAATCGCCGAAAAAATAACCGCAGCCAAAAAGATCAGCAGACGGTATGAAATTTTACTGCTCATCTAATTTTCTTGCCACAAATTGTTTATCCAGCTCAACCATGACCTCATCGTTAAGCTTAACTGTGATAAAATCATTGTTTGTTTTCA
This sequence comes from uncultured Campylobacter sp., assembly GCF_938030145.1. Classification (GTDB taxonomy): domain Bacteria; phylum Campylobacterota; class Campylobacteria; order Campylobacterales; family Campylobacteraceae; genus Campylobacter_B. The sequence continues at coordinate 21,701 of NZ_CALHGM010000010.1, read as the reverse complement.
CGACCGTGCATTTTATGCCACCGCTAGTTATGATCTTATCGCCTTTGCCGAGCGCATCGACCATCGCTTTATGATCCTTGGCCTGCTTTTGCTGCGGTCTGATAATCAAAAAATACATAATCGCAAAGATTACGACGATAGGCAGGATTGATGCAAAGAAGTTTCCTTGTTCCATGTGTTTCCTTCATTAGAAATTTAAAAAGTAGCTATTTTACATTAAGTTACATAAATAAAGGCTTTGTTCTTGCTCTTGCGCTTTCAAATTTTATTTTCGTAGAAATTTTAAGCTCTAAATTTGACGGCTTAGGCGCTCTGGCGGCGGAATTTTTCTCGCCTCTAATTGCGATAGCAGCACTTTTTTATCTACTAAAAGCAAGCAAGGCGGAGTGGTTTTGGTGCGGATTTTTTATCGGCGCACTGTGGATGCACTGGATCAGCTTCAGCCTGATCTATTTCAATCTTGCGTTTCTGATCCCGCTTGAAATTCTTGGAATTTGTCTCGTTTATGCCTTTATTTTCCGCATCTTTGCGATCTTTGACGCGCCCGTTTTGCGCGCTGCGTGTCTTTTAGCGCTGAAATTTATCCACCCTTTCGGCTTTGATTGGCTAAATTTTGAACTGCTGCTAAGCCATGGAATTTTCAGAGCCGATCTTAGCGCGCTGGCTCTGATTTTAGCGGGGCTTTGCGCGGTTTTGTATCTACGGGGGTGCGGTGCGGCGGCTAAGCTTAACGCCCTAATTTTCACGGCGTTTTTGATCTGCGCATTGCAATTCAGCCAAAAAGAGCCCGAGCCACTACCGATTAAAATTTCACTCGCAAACACCGATATTTCGCAGCATGACATCTGGGCAAAAGATAAAATTTTATCCGCCGCGTTGGCAAATTTGGCCCGCATAGACGATGCGATCGCAGAGGGACAAGACGCGATAATTTTGCCCGAGAGTGCCTTTGCGATGCCGCTAAATTTAGAAAATGCGCTAGTTGAAGCTCTAAAGGAAAAATCGCGCGCAATTACTATCGTAGCGGGCGCGGAAGCGTATGAGGACGGGAAATTTTACAACAGCGCCTATCTTTTTGCGAACGGGGAAATGAAGCGCTTCGATAAGCACATTTTGGTGCCGTTTGGCGAAATGGTGCCGCTGCCGGAATTTGCGCGAAATTTTATCAACCGCGTGCTGTTAGGCGGCGCGACCGATTTTTCCACAGCTAGCGGCTTTAGCGACTACGAGCTTGGCGGGCGAAGCGTAAGAAGCGCCGTTTGCTACGAGGCTACGCGCGCAGAGCTTTACGAGGGCTCGCCCAAATACGTCGTAGCGATCAGCAATAACGGCTGGTTCGTGCCGAGCTACGAGCCCTATTTGCAGCGCCTCATAATCCGCTACTACGCGAGCTTGCACGGCACATTGATCTATCACGCCGTAAACGGCAGCGCTAGCGAGATAATCGCTCCGAAAAAGATCTGGATAAACCGCCTTAAAGATCATCTAAAATAGCCTAAAAAGTTATTTTTAAACGACTTTTGGGTAATATTTTAAAATTTTATTAGGAGCTAAATTTATGGCTAAATACAATCGCATACTCGTAAAATTTTCGGGTGAAGCGCTAGCGGGAGAGAACGGCTTTGGGATTGACAGCGAAATTTTAAAATTTATCGCTAAAGAGATCAAGCAGCTCGTAGAAGGCGGCATCGAAGTAGGCATCGTAATCGGCGGCGGCAATATCATAAGAGGCGTAAGCGCCGCAGCTAGCGGTATCATCAAACGCACCAGCGGCGATCATATGGGTATGCTAGCGACCGTCATCAACGCAATCGCGATGAGAGAGGCGCTAGAATACGCAGGCATGGATGTGCGTGTGCAAAGCGCTATAAAGATGGAAGCGATCTGCGAGACCTTCATCATCGGCCGCGCTAAAAGGCACCTCGAAAAAGGCCGCGTCGTGATCTTTGCCGCGGGCACGGGAAATCCATTCTTCACGACCGATACTGCGGGCACTCTCCGCGCGATCGAGATCGGAGCCGACGCTATCATAAAAGCAACCAAGGTAATGGGGATCTACGATAAGGATCCGCAAAAATTTAAAGACGCCAAATTGCTTTCCAAAGTCACTTACGATCAAGCCCTGCACGACAACATCAGGGTGATGGACGATACGGCTATCGCGCTTGCTAAGGATAATGCGCTTCCGATCATCGTGTGCAATATGTTTAAGAGCGGAAATTTATACAAAATCGTCGATGGCGGAGATCTAAGCTCCTGCTCGATCGTAAAAAACTAAAATTTTAAATTTAAGGAGAATTGATGAGAACCGAACAAATAGTAGCCAAGGCTTTAAAAGTAACGGGCGGAGATAGATATAAGCTATCTTTGATGATAAGCAAACGCGCCGAGCAGCTAGCTGCAGGTGAACCACCGTTAATAGATAACGTAGATACTCGCAGGATGAAATTTGCCGATATAGCAATCTTGGAACTAGCCGAAGGTAAGATCGCATTAGATGGAATCGTTGACAAGGATTAATGATAACTTCTTAGAAAGTCTCATCGACGATGTCGCCGATACCAAAGACATTCAAAGCGCCAAGCAGCTGCTTTATAATCTAAAAGAGCCCACTCCGTTACTGGTGGATGCTATAAATTTATGCATCGCTCAGCACGACGGGCAGTTTCGCAAAAGCGGCGAGCCGTATGCGATCCATCCGATTTTGGTAGCCTGCTTCGTATCTTTTATGGGTGGAGACGACGCAATGGTGATATCTGCGCTACTACACGACGTAGTAGAGGATACAGATTACAGCATCGAGCAGGTTAGACAAAGATTCGGCGACGAAGTAGCCAAAATCGTAGAAGGGCTTACTAAAATCGTAAACATCAGAGAGGATAAATTAGCTCCATCCGGCGATAGTAACGCCAAGCTTCGCACCACCGCACTTACCTTCCGCAGGATGCTGATGATCTCCATTAACGATCAGCGCGTCCTAGTCGTCAAGCTCTGCGATAGGCTACACAATATGCTAACCCTAGACGCACTCCGCCCCGATAAGCAAAAACGTATCGGCGAGGAGACGCTTTTGGTTTACGCGCCGATCGCGCACAGGCTTGGAATTTCATCGATCAAAAACGTGCTTGAGGATCTTAGCTTCAAATACGTTATGCCTAAAGAGTACTCGGCGATCGCCGATTACGTCGAGGAGCATAAGCAGCAGCTTCAGATGAATCTTAGTAAATTTAGCGAAAAGATCAAGGAGTATATGCTCTCAAACGGCTTTAATGAGGGTGGCTTCGATATCCAGAAGCGAATGAAACACTACTACTCGATCTTTTTAAAGATGCAGCGCAAAGGAATTTCGATCGAGGAGGTGCTCGATCTTTTAGCCATTCGCATCATCGTGCAAAAGCCGATGGATTGCTACTTGGCTTTGGGTATAATCCATACTAAATTTAATCCGCTCATATCGCGCTTTAAGGATTATATCGCGCTACCGAAGCAAAACGGATATCAGACGATCCACACGACCGTTTTTAACGAAAGTATGATCGTAGAGGTGCAGATCCGCACCTTCGATATGCATAATACCGCGGAATTCGGCGTCGCTGCGCACTGGAAATATAAATATAGCGGCTCGATCAATCCGAAGCTCGATTGGCTAAACGACATCGGCATGCAGGAAGAGGACGACGCAAATGCCGAGGATCTTTACGAATACGCCAAAGATAGCCTCTACGTCGAGGATATCGCTGTGTATTCTCCCAAGGGCGGAATTTTTACGTTGCCGCGCGGCGCCACGGCGCTTGATTACGCCTACGAGATACACTCTCAAGTGGGCTTAAAAGCGACCGAGGCCTTTATAAACCGCGTCAAAGTGCCGCTGCTAACGGAGCTTAAAAACGGCGACATCGTCCATATCATCACCGGAAGCGAGCCGCACTACCGCTGCAGTTGGCTAAGCTCGGTCAAAACCGGCAAGGCGCGCGCGACGATAAAGGCGTTTTGCAAGCAAAAGATCAGAGATATAAATTTTGAAGTAGCGATTAAAATTTTATGCGCGATCTTTACGACGAGCAAGGAGAGCATTCTAAGCTGGCTTGAAAAAGAAAATTTAAGCAAAAAGATCGGCAAAGCTGCCTACGACTCGGTATTTTTAAAAGACGTCGTAAACGCGCTGAAAAAATACCCGCTCAAAGAGAAATTTTTCAATATGAAATTTCGCAGCAAGTATGAGATCGAGAAGCAAAAATTTGACAACATCGTGGTGTATTCAAATTTTAAAATCGACGAGGTTGAGTTTGATTACTGCTGCAACCCAAAGCGCGGCGACGACATCATCGGCTTTCGCAACGGACACGGCGTAACGGTGCATCATAAGCTGTGCGAACGTGCAAGCGAGCTAATCAAAACCGATGAGATGATCTTCGTAAAATGGACGCGTAATGCGCCGCACCGCTACAAGATCATATTAAATTTAGAAAACAAGCGCGGCTCGCTGGCGACGTTTTTGAACTATTTAGTCAAGCTCGAGGTCGATCTGGTGTCGATAAGCCTCAACGAAAATAGCGAAACGACGTCAGATTATTTTGAGATCATCATCGAGCTAAATGAAAATTTAGACTCCACGGAGATTAAAGATAAACTCAAAAACCGCTTTAAAATCGTGGATTTCGTATCGCTTACGGACGTATATAAAAACTAAATAAGGGAGAGCAAATGGCTGACATTCAAGGCATTATGGAAAATTTTAAGCGCGGCGTCGCGGAGATCATCGGCGAAGAGCAGATCGAAGCTCTGATTAGGCGCTATTACGACAGCGGCGAGGTCTTTTACGTCAAAATCGGCATGGATCCCACTGCTGCGGATCTACACCTAGGACACGCCGTCGTTCTGAATAAACTCGCGTTTTTACAAAACCACGGCGCGATCGTGCAATTTCTAATCGGTGATTTTACCGCTCAAATCGGCGATCCTACGGGCAAGAGCGAGACTCGCAAAAAGCTAGCACGCGAAGTCGTGCTGCAAAACGCCAAAACTTACGAGCAGCAGGTCTTTAAAATTTTAAATCCCGCCAAAACCAAGGTGATGTTTAATTCCGAATGGACCAACCGCCTGGGTGCTAGCGGAATGATCGAGCTATCAAGTACTTTCAATGTTGCCAGGATGCTCGAGCGCGACGACTTCGAGAAGCGCTACAAGGCAGAGCAGCCGATCAGCATCAGCGAGTTTATGTATCCGCTGCTACAGGGATACGACAGCGTTTGCATGAAATGCGATATAGAATTTGGCGGTACCGATCAGAAATTTAATCTTCTAATGGGTCGCCAGCTGCAAAGAATTTATGATGTCGGCAAAGAACAAAGCGTCGTTATGATGCCGCTTTTGGTAGGCACTGACGGCACGAATAAGATGAGCAAGAGCCTTGGTAACTACATCGGCGTAACCGATACGCCGCATGATATGTACGGCAAGGTGATGAGTATCAGCGATGAGTTAATGTGGGATTGGTATAATCTGCTAAGCCAAAAAAGCAGCGAAGATATTGAGCTAATAAAAGGCTTCGTAGCGGATGGCTCGATCCATCCTAAGGCGGTTAAGGAGGAGCTTGCCTCCGAGATTGTCACGCAATTTTATGACGAAAACACCGCCTTTGAAGCCAAGCAGGAATTTGACCGCGTCCACGGCGCCGGCGAGCTTCCTAGCGAGATCAAGGAATATCACGTAAGCTCGCCTGCATGGATCGTAAAGGCGTTAATTAGCTGCAAGCTCGCAGTCTCTAGCTCGGATGCGCGCAGATTGATAAAATCAAACGCCGTCAGTATCGATCAAAATAAAATTTTAGATGAGCAGCTTCAGCTTAGCTCTGGCGAATATACACTCCAAGTAGGAAAGAAAAAATTCGCTAAATTAAAGGTGGATTAATGAGTATAAAAATAGGCAAACACGAGATTGCGCACCCGATAATTCAAGGCGGCATGGGACTTGGTATCAGCTGGGATAATCTTGCCGGCAATGTCAGCCTAAACGGCTGTCTAGGCGTCATTAGCTCGGTCGGCACCGGCTACTACGAAAATCTTAAATTTGCCAAAAAATCGCTCGAGGGCAGACCATATCAAAGCGAGAATTTTTATAGCAAAGAGGCGCTTTTTACCATCGTGCAAAACGCCCGTAAAATTTGTGGCAATGCGCCTTTGGGGATGAATGTAATGTGCGCGGCGAACGACTACGAACGCATCGTGCGCGACACGTGCGAGGCCGGCATCGACATCATCATAAGCGGCGCCGGGCTTCCTACCAATCTGCCGGAATTTACGGCAGATACCCCGGACGTCGCGCTCGTGCCTATCGTCTCCTCCGCCAAGGCCCTTAAGATCATCGCCAAGCGCTGGAAGCAGCGCTACGACAGAATTCCCGACGCCGTAGTGCTCGAGGGCCCTCTTAGCGGCGGGCATCAGGGCTTTACCTACGAGCAGTGCGGCGATCCGGCGTTTGCGCTGGATAATCTAATCCCGCAAGTAAAAGCAGAAATCTCGCAATGGGGCAGCTTCCCGCTATTTGTCGCAGGCGGAATTTGGGATAGAACCGACATCGATCGCGTGAAATCTTTGGGCGCGGACGGCGTGCAGATGGGCACGCGCTTCATCGGTACCTTTGAATGCGACGCCGCGGAGGAATTTAAGCAGGTGCTTCTTAATGCCAAAAAAGAAGACATCCGGCTTCTAAAATCGCCCGTAGGCTATCCCGCGCGCGGCATTCATACCAATCTGCAAGATATGATCGCCGCAGGCACGGCGCCTAAGATCCGCTGTATCAGCAACTGCGTAAGCCCATGCGAGCGCGGCAAAGGCGCTAACGCCGTAGGATACTGCATCGCAGACCGCCTAAGCGACGCGTATCTGGGCAAAACGCAAAGCGGTCTGTTTTTTACCGGCGCGAACGGTTGGCGATTAAACGAGATAATATCCGTGAAGGAATTGATAGAAAAACTTGTAAATGGCGAAGATAGTTAAAATTTTTCTAATCGCGGCTTTTAGCTGCGTATTGGCGTTTGGAGCTTCGAGCGAGGCGTTTTTTGCGAAATTCGACAAGGATTTCATCGTAGCGACGCCAAATTATAAGCGCTCGCTGCACAAGGAGCTAAAATCGCTCTACCAAGGCGCGTCCGATAAAGAAGTTCGCATCAAAGCGCTAAAGAGATTGGTTTACAGCTCGAAAAATTTAGGGCTTGACTCCTCGCCTTATGAATCTGCGCTAGCCAAATTAGAAGGCAAAGCAAGCGATAGCAGCACGAATTCTAAAAAACTCAAAGATGAAAACGCAAAAAATTCCAAAAGCTCGGACGAGAAAAACACTTCAAATTTAGCGCATAGCCCCAAAGCCTCCGCCTCCAAAAATTCTAAAAATTCAAAAAATTCCACTTCCAAAAATCTCAAAAATACGCGCGCGCCAGAAGAAGCCGATTTAAGCTCGCTATCTAAAGAAGATTTGGAATTTTTACGCTCGACTAGACCGATCGGCGCGGACGAGGCCGTAGACGCCCAGGAGGACGATGGCGGCGAGGACGCAATCGCGCAAAACGAGTATGACGAGGAGTCCGCAGATCAAAGCAGCGAGCTTAGAAAAAGCAGCGTCAAAAAAGCGGACAAAAACGCCCAGCTTGCGTTAAATTCTCTGCGCGGCGATAAAAATGAGATCGTGCTTGAGTTTAACCGCGATCTAAAGCGCGGCGATTATAAAGATTTTACGATCGCAAGTAGCGATAATTTTCGCTTCGTGATTGATTTTAGCGCGCGGCAAAAGTCACAAAAAACGCGGCTTAAAGATAGCTTTGTTAGCGATGTACGCGTCTCGCAATACAACGATAAGACCGTGCGCATCGTACTTAGCGACCCGAAAGAATTTAACGCAAACGTTGAAATTAGCGGCAATATGATGATTTTAAGTACGGCTGAAGGCTTAAAAGCCGCAAAATCCGCGCGCGCAGAAAAAAACAAGGATCAAAAATCAGGGCGCAATCGCAGACGCGAGCAAGATAGCGAGCCGCAAATCAGCACGATAGATGATGCGCAAGGTGCCAAAACCGCGTCCGTGGCCGTCGGTAAAATTTACAAATCGACCAAGGGCAAGCTCATCGTAATTGATCCGGGTCACGGCGGCAGCGATTCGGGCGCGGTCGGAAACGGGCTGAAGGAAAAAAATATCGTACTAGCCACATCCAAAAAGCTCGGCGCGCTGCTTCAAAAACGCGGCTATAGGGTGCTTTACACGCGCAGCACCGACGTGTTTATAAATTTAAGGTCGCGCACCGCTTTCGCCGCTAAAAGAAATGCCGATATGTTTATTTCGATCCACGCAAATGCCGCTCCTAACGCCAGCGCGGCATCTAAAATGAGCGGCGTGGAGACCTTTTTCTTAAGCCCGGCTAGAAGCGAGCGCAGTAAAAACGCCGCAGCACTCGAAAACAAGGGCGATTTGGAGGATATGAATACCTTCTCGAAGCAGACCTTCCTAAATTTCTTAAATCGCGAGAAGATAATCTCTTCAAACAAGCTTGCCATCGATATTCAAAGCTATATGCTAAGCTCGGTCAAAAAGAGCTTCTCGAGCAGAGACGGCGGCGTGCGCGAGGCGCCATTTTGGGTGCTGGTGGGCGCTACGATGCCCGCGGTGCTCGTGGAGATGGGCTACATCACGCACCCGCAGGAGGGTAAAAATTTAGGCAAAAGTGCCTATCAAGATCGCATCGCACAGGGCATCGCAAACGGCGTGGACGCGTACTTTCAGAAAAACAAGTGATGAAATTTTACGCGCTGCGATTTTACGAGCGAGATGAAATTTTATTTCGGCGCTAAGATTTGCTCCGCAGATAAATTTTAGCAGGTGCGATAGCTCTTGCGGATAAACAGAGCGCGGAAGCGGTAAATTTAAAATTTTAAAGCCCGCCGCGCTAAATTTAAAACAAAACGTGCGGTGCTGCGCGCAAAATTCCGCCCGCGTGCCGAATATTTACTGCTGACGAGTAAAATTTTACGGAGCGTCTTGCGGCGCCACGAGCTAGGGATATATACAGCTTAGGCGCGGAATTTTAACGCGGCTCGGCATAAAATTTTAAAGCACGGACTTGGCGCCGCTTGACGCAGCAGAGTGCGGCTGGCAGTAAAATTTACCGACAGAATCGCATTTAAGTCGCGCGAAAAATAGCGATTTTGTCGCGCCTAATGCGAATCGTGTTTCAAACCGCGTCCGCGCAATTAGGATTGCGTTTAAGTTATGAGCGTGTATATTGCACCAGTCGCGCTTAAAACAGCACGGTCGCACCCTAAAATTTCGCGCTATGTCCGCAGGACGCGCAATATTTGCGTAATGTCTCGAACGCGGTAGTTGTAATGCGCCGATACTTGCGCTCTATGCGCATAAAAGGCGCATCTGAATCGTAAATTTAAAGATAAATTTTAAAAGGTCCAAAATGAAAAAAATCGTATTTTTTATCCTGCTTTTCGCCGCCGTCGCGCTCGCGCTTTACGTCACTTCGCGCGTCAATCCGAGCCTTTTTGCCGAGATCAAAGTCCTAGGCGCGCTGCTAAACGCCACGATATTCGGCGTCGCGCTCATCGCCTTAGCGATCGGCGAAAAAGATGTAGTGCGCTTTCCGTTTCTTACCGCCTCGCTGCTGGCGCTGTTTTCGGGGCTAGTGGAGGGCGCGCTGCTCTTCGAAAACCGCTACTACATCGCGATCACGGCGGTGGCGTTCGTCGCTTTCGTCTTTTATCTACAGATCAAGCACAAAAGATTTTCAAACAAAGCTTATAAAAATTCTGCGGACGAAAGCTCTAAAAATTTAGATGAGGGCGCAAATTTAAAAGACGCGGATTTCGGCAGCGCAAAAGAGGCGCGGGAGCCGCAAAATAAAAGCGCCGCGACGGATGAAATTTTAAACTTTAAAAGCGGCGATGAAATTTTAAATTCCAATGACGATCTCGGTGAAAATTCTGCGAGCGGTGCAGATGAAATTTCCGACGAAAATTTTAAAATTTCAAACGACGGCGCGGGCGAAGACGGCGCGGATGAAAATTCCTCGCAAAATTTCAATCAGGGCGGCGAAAATTTCAAGCTAGATTCGAACGAAAATTCCGCAGACGACGCAAGGCGCGATAGATGATCAAATCCGCGCTGATCGCGCTTGTGGTGATATTTTTACTGCTTTTAAATTTAGCCAATCTTTTCGGCATGATAGGCCTAAGCGGGCCGGTGCCTGCGATGATCTGGTTTGCGATCAGCTTCTGCGGGGTTTTTTACCTATACAAATTTTGCGGTGCAAAGCCCGTCGCGGCGCGGATCGGGATCTTTGCCGTAGCCTTCGTGGGCGGATTTTTCACGAGCGTTTTGTACTACGGATTTTTTAATTCGCAAACTTTGGAATTTGCCTTTACATACGCCTTTTTCGCGGTGGTCTTTACACTCGGCATCGGCGTGATTTTGTAGCGAGTTTTAAAATTTAGCGCCTCCACTTTAATTTCGCCGCCGAAGCTTAAAATAAACCTCGCGCGATTTTGTAGAATTTCAAAATTTATCCGTGCGGGCTAAATTTACATCCTGATCTTGTAGGTTTTGTAGTTATCCTTCATCCTAAACGTCAGCAAATTTTGCAAAATTCCAAAAAGGATCATAAAGGTGATGAAGCTGCTGCCGCCATAGCTGAAAAACGGCAGCGGCACGCCCACGACGGGCGCGAAACCCACCACCATCGAGATATTGACGCCCGCGTAGATGAAGATGAGCGAGGCAAGCGCGCTCGTAAAGACCCGTATCAGATAATCGCTTTTGAAATCGTAGTTCAGGCTCAGCAGATGCAGTATCAGCAGCGCATACAGCGCGATCAGCGCGGCAGCCCCCACGAAGCCGAAGCGCTCGATCGTATAAGCGAAGATAAAATCGCTCGTCGCAATCGGCAAGAATTTAAAGTGCGTCTGCGTCGCTTCATCCCTATCCTTGCCGTAGATGCCGCCGTTTCCGATAGCGATGATCGCCTGCTTGACCTGGTAATTGGGCTCCTCGCTGATAAAATCGGCGATGCGCTTTTTTTGATAATCGTGCATGTTTTCGTACAAAATCGGCGAGCTGGCCACAAAAACGATGATCAGCGTAAGCCAAATTTTTTTATCGACGCCGATGATAAAAAGAATAGCAAATCCCGTCAAAAAAAGTATCGCGGCGGTGCCTAGATCGGGCTCTTTTGCGATCAGAACAAAAGGCAGAAGTATGTAAAAGCTAAGGCGCAAAAAATCCTTGAGCCCGTAGCCGTTTTTCGGCGGCGGATTTTTGTGTATCAGATACATCAGCATCAGGATAAACGCGGGCTTCATCACCTCGCTGGGCTGCAGCGTAAAATGCACGAAAGGAATCTCCAGCCAGCGCCTTGCTCCTAGCTTGCTAACGCCGAAAAAATCGACGCTGAGCAGCAATATGATGTTGGTCCAATAAAATATCGGGATCAGATATAAAAATTTGCGTATCGGAAAGAGAAAAAACAGCGTAAAAACGGCAAATCCTACGCCGAAATAAACCACCTGCTTCGAGGACAGCACGTCGTTTGCCTCGCTTATTAAAACGTATGAAAAAACCACTATCGGCACGATTAAAAAAGGTTGAATGAAATCAAAATATGCTAAAATCTTTTTGTCAATTTTAAACAACGCTTAATCCTAATTAAAATTTTGACGTAAGAATAGCCAAAAAAGGTATAAATTTGGATAATCTAATATCACAATGCAGCGAAAGACTCGACGTTTTTTTAAGCTCGCAGCTTGGAATTTCGCGCAATCAAATATCAAGCTTAATCAAATCTGCAGCGGTCAAAGTGGACGGAGCCGTGCAAACTAAGCCCGGCTACAAGCTATCTGCAGGCGAGCTCGTGCACATCGACTACCCCGCGCCCGCGCCGCAGCAAACAGGCGCGGAGAGGCTAAACTTCGACATTGAAATTTTATACGAGGATGAGGATCTGCTCGTGGTAAATAAGCCCGCGGGCCTTACCGTCCACCCCGCCGCAAGCGTCAAAGAGCCCACGCTCGTGGACTGGCTCAAGTCTCGCGGCTATCTGCTTTCCACGCTCGGCGGCGAGCTTCGCGCGGGCATCGTGCACCGCCTGGATAAGCTCACCAGCGGCGCCCTGCTCGTCGCCAAAAACAACGCCGCGCACGCCGCGCTATCGGCACAGCTAAGCGATAAGAGCATGGGGCGGATATACCTCGCGCTCATCGACCTGCCTCTGAAAGAGCCCTGCGTGATCGAGCGCCCGATCGCTCGCAACCCAGCAAACCGCCTAAAAATGGGGATCGTACCTGGCGGACGCGGTGCAAAGAGCGCGTTTTATGAAATTTTAAGCGGAGCGGAACTAAGCGAGCTTCAAAACTCCGCCGAGAGGTGCAATGAAATTTTAAATGCGAGCGATGGCACGGCTGCTGGCAAGAGCACGGGGGCGGATAAAATTTCAGCTACCAATAAAATTTTAGCTGCGAACGCAAGCGCAAGTAGAATTTCGACTGAAGACAAAATTTCGGGCGACGCTATGGATGAAATTTCAACGGGCGCTACCGATAAAATTTCAGACGCAGCTACGAGCACGAGCAAAATTTCGGCTATGTATGCGGGCGGAGATAAAATTTTAAGCGCTAGCAGGGATGCAGATACGGGTAAAATTTTAGCGACCGACGTGAGCGTGCGCGGGAATGAAATTTTAAATGCAGGCCTAGCTGTAGGCACGGGTAAAATTTCGACTACCGACGCAAGCGCGAGCAAGAATGCGGGCATGGATGAAATTTTAAACGACTACGCAGGCGCGGATAACGCGGACGAAATTTCAAATAATTGCATGCGGAGTGCGGATAAAATTTCAATCCAAAGCATAGATAAAATTCCAAGCAGCCGCGCGGACAACGTAGATAAAATTTTAACCGCTGATATGAGCGCAAATGAAACCAAAGCAGCCCGTCTCGCCGAGAATAAAGCCTTAAATTTTAAAAATCCAGCTCAAAACCAAAACCTGCCGCCGATAAACCTAAAGAGCTTTAATCTTGTCGCGGCAAAGCTCTTCACGGGTCGCACGCATCAGATCCGCGTGCATTTAAGCTCGATAAATCGGCACATTTTGGGCGATCATTTATACGGATTTAAGAGCGAAAACGCTAAAATTAGCAGGATTTTGCTCCATGCCTATTTGCTCTATTTCATCCATCCGCGAAGCGGCAAAGAGGTGAAAATATGCGCGGGCTTGCCGAGCGAATTTCTAAATTTTACGACAAATCAAAAGGTAAAGGATGAAATTTATGAAAAAATTTTACCAACTAACGTTGAGCGCTACTTTAGCGATATTAGTGGCTGGCTGCGCTACGTCTAGCGCGCCTAGCGCAAGCGACGAAAGCCTGCCGCGCGTGGAGGGCATCAGGACGATCACGAGCGACAATGAGATCGGACTTGAGTGGCCTAGATACGACAGCAATACCGCCGTATTGGGCTTTGTCGTTTATCGAGCGCCCGCAAGCGGCGGCGAAGCCAAAAAGATCGCCACTATCGCAGATCCATACTCCACCCACTACGTAGATACGAGGCTGCAGCCGGGCACTTCGTATAAATACACGGTGCGCACATACGGCGCCAAGGGCGTTTCGGCTCCTTCTCCGGTCGCTATCGCAAGCACAGCAAAGATGTTAGAGTCCGTGCCGTTTGCGCAGGCTATCTACGGGCTTCCGGGCCGCGTTAAGATCATCTGGCGCCCGCATCCGGATCTTCGAGTAAGCTCTTATCTAATCGAGCGCCGTCCTAAGGGAGGCGAGTCGTGGAGCACGATTAAAGAGGTTCGCGGCAGACTTAGTGCTGAATATATCGACAATATCGATTACGGCGAAGGATATGAATACCGCATTACCGTCAAAACCGAAAACGGAGAGCTGTCCAAGCCTAGTGCAGTCATTGCCGCAGCGCAGGCAGAATAAAGTTTGCCAAATTTCATAACCCAAAGTGTGAGCCTGCCGCCGCTGCCGATTAAGCTCGGCGAGACCGAATTTTTAGAAACGGCGCGCGGCAGAAATTTAACGCTCGTGCGAACTAAAAGCTTTGATAGCGAGTTTTTTATCACCCTAAAGCCCAGCGGCGGCAAAGTGATAGTAAAAGGCGAAAAGATCACCAAGCCCGCCAAAATCGGTCATCTGCAGCGAGCGCTCGAAATTTTTAAAGAGCGCTTCTGCGGACCAATAATCTCGCAGGCGTTTGCTTACAAAGACAGCTCGCTTACCGAAAAAACGCCGCTGATTTTGGACGAGAATGAAATTTTATCCCTCGTAAAAAGCTCTAAATTTAATAAAATTTTCATTGAGATCGGCTTCGGCTCGGGCAGACACCTGCTTCATCAAGCGCGCTCAAATCAAGACGCGCTGCTAATCGGTATCGAAATTTACAAGCCCGCGATCGAACAGGTCGCAAAACTAGCGATCCGCGAAGGGCTGCAAAACATCGCTCTCATAGCCACCGACGCGCGGGTTTTGCTGAGCCTGCTTCCCGCGGGCTGCCTGCAGCGCGTATTTTTGCACTTCCCCGTGCCGTGGGACGACGCGCCGCACCGCCGCGTCATAAGCGACGAGTTCGCCTCACAGATCGCACGCACGCTCGGGCGCGGCGGCCGCTTCGAGCTTCGCACCGACAGCGAGGAGTACTTCCTCTACGCAATGCAAAAGTTCTCGCCCTACGTTCAGCGCAAAGCGGGCGAAATTTCGCATTTTAAAAACCGTGACGCCGCCGTAGCGAGCAAATACGAGGATAGATGGCGCAAAATGGACAAAGACATCTACGATCTGATCTACGAGAATAAAACCGCGGGCCAGGCCGAGCCACAGCAGTTTGAGATGGAATTTTTAAAATTTGACGCGGCGGCAATAGCGCGAAATTTTAAAAATTTCACCTTCAAAGGCGAGGATTTTTTCGTGCATTTTGAGGAAATTTTTTACTTTGACGCGCAGAAAAGCTTGGACGCGGGCGGGACTTGCGCGGAGCGCGGCGTAAATTTAAGCGGCGCGGGCGAAGCTATAAACGACGAAGCTATAAATTTAGACGCGACGCGCGGCAAAAATTTAACCGAGCGCGCGAGCATGGATGAAATTTCGTCAGGCGGCGGCAAAATTTTAGCTACGACAGCGTGCGATAAAATTTCAACTTGCGCGAACGCTGCACAAATTCTAAAAAAAGCGAGCGCCCCACTGAATACAAACCGCGTGGATGAAACGGGCGTAAAAGAGAGCGTAAATTTAAATCAAAATTGCTTGGGCTCAAACTACGTAAATTTAACGGGTAATGTTTCGGTAAATGTCGCAGTAAGCACTAAATTTAGCCGCACTGCCCCTGGCGAAAAACGCGCTTTAGCCTGCGAGCAGATCGCAACAAGCAGCGCGCTAAATGCTAGCGGCACAGAGGGTGCGCTTGCGGCTATCGGCGCGACAGGTGCGAGCACTACGCCCGCAGCGATCGGCACAATAGATACAAACAATGTACCGAATGCGGTCGGCTCATTCTCGGCAACCAGTGCAATAAAAGAGAGTGTCACGCCAAATGCGACTCGCACAGACGAAGCAAACGCTACGCAAATTCTAAAAAAAGCAAGCGCTGCGCTTTACAAAAATGAGCCGCAAGCCGAACTAAAAAACGAGCTAAACCACGCTACTGAACCGCAAGCAGAATTACAAAATAAGTCAAACTCTATCAAGTCGCAAGTCGAGCGCCGAAGCGAGCCAAGCCATGACGAGCTACAAGCCGAACACCAAGGCGAATTAAATTGTGCCGAGCAGCAATGCCAAGGCAAACCAAGCCGCGTTAAGTCGCAAGACGAATGGCAAAGCGAACCAAGCTGTGCCGAGCCGCAAAACGAACGGCAAAGCAAGCCGTGCACTGCCGAGCCGCAAGACGTGCTAATCCTGCTTTCGCTCGGGGCATTCGACTTTCCGCAGCAGTGTTTCATCCGCGCAAACGAAAGCGGCACGAGCTACTTCATCCGCCGCCCGCTTCCTACGCGCGAAAATCACGCGGCACATCAAAAAATTTCGGAGATATTTTCACAATGGCAGAGATAACGGACGATTACAACATCATCACCGCAGCAGGCCTCACGCTGGGCTACGAAAAGGCGGGCGCAGTCATCCAAGACGCTAGTTTCGGCATCGGCGCGAAGGACTTCGTCATCATCACGGGCAAGAGCGGCAGCGGCAAATCCACGCTACTTAAGTCCTTCTACGGCGGCATCGACATCATCGGCGGCGAGCTGAACGTCTGCTTGTGCGATCTAAAGGGCATCACAAACTCCGATCTGCGCACCCTGCGCCAGCGCATCGGCATTATTTTTCAAAACTACCGCCTGATCAACGAATGGACGATCGAGCGCAACATAATGCTTCCGTTAATGATAATGGGCTACAATCAGCAGGTCTGCCAAGACCAAGCCAAAAAGCTACTGCGCCACGTCGAGCTCGGGCATAAGATGGGCAAGTATCCGCTCGAGCTTAGCGGCGGCGAGCAGCAGCGCGTGGCTTTGGCGCGCGCGATGGCGCACAATCCGCGCCTGCTGCTGTGCGACGAGCCTACGGGAAATTTGGACGACTACTCCAGCGCCATTATTTGGAATTTGCTGCGCTCGGCGTGCGAGTCGTGGAACGCCTGCGTCGTCATCGTAACGCACAAAATGCCCGCCACGCTGCGTTTTAGGCACCGACATTTTGAGATTAAGGACGCTAAAGTAAATGAAATCGATTAAAACCCATTTCGGCGTGATCTTTTCGCTCGTCGCGCTGCTTTTCTCCGTGCAGTTTGGAATTTTTATGAGTAACCTAACCAAAAGCTACGAGCGCTCGATCCAAAACGAATACAATATCGTGCTAGTCTCTAAAACTCCGCTCAGCCTGCAAGACGCGCAAAAAGCAGTGCCTAAAATCAGCTCGATTAGCGAAATTTCCACAGCGGGCATAACCGAGCGACTGAAGGGCAAAATTTCACAAAACGCCTTTGCCGAGCTTAGTAAAAATTTGCCTAAATTTTATAGCGTTAAGCTCGAAAGCTTCCCCGACGCCGCGCAGCTTGCCAAGATCGAGCAGGATCTAAAATCTATTGGCTCGCTTACGAGGGTAGAAATTTTTAAAAAAACCCACGATGAAATTTTTAAAATTTTACTGCTTATCAAAAGCCTCGTTTATGGCTTTGCGTTTCTCATCGTGCTTTTAGGCGTGATGTTAATTCACCGCCAGATGCGTATCTGGGTTTACGAACACAAAGAGCGCATCGAGATCATGGAGCTTTTCGGCGCGTCGTTTCTGATAAAAAGCGGCAAACTCTACCGGATGGCGATAATAGACTCCTTCATCGCCACGCTGATCGTGACCTGCTTCTACATTGCGCTTCCAGGCTGGGAGGTGTTTTCGACAACGCTTAAGGGTATCGGCGATCTACGCACCGCCATAGTGCTGCCTTACGACGCACTGATCCTTTTGAGTGTTGCCTTGGCACTATCTATCATCGCGGTAAGTTTTGTGATGCTGCAAATTGGAAATAAACGAGCATGAAAAGGGCTTTTTTAGCGCCGCTTCTTGCGCTGGGGCTTGCCGCGGCTCTTACTTATGCCGCGCCCGCAAAGGGTCAAAGCACGAAAGATAAGATCGCCAAAGCGGGTCAAGAGCTCAAAAGCTCGCAAAAGGAGGGGATACAGCTCTCGCAAAAGATCGACGAGATCGCGGGCCAAATCGTAAAGGAGCAGGAGAGTTTTAAAAAGCGCGAGGGCGAGATCAAACAGCTAAGCGAAACGATCGAAGGCCTAAAGGATCAATACGCCGCCGAAGCGCAGGAGCTTGAGAAGCTCAATAGCCAAAATGCCACTCTTCTTAGCGTGCAAAGCGAACTGGAGAGCAAGATCATAAGCGTGATCTCGCAAGAGCTATCGTTTGATCTCATCACCGACGTAAATTCCACCACCACGCCCGATTCTATCGTGGCTAGCGAAATTTTAGAAGGGCTTGGCATCGTTATGAACGACGAGCTTAAAGGGCTGATCAAAGACTACGAAAATAATCAAAATTTTATCAACGAGCAGAACAAAAAGATCAAATCGATCCAGGCAAGCATGGCGGGCTACGACAAGAAAAAAACCGATCTCAACGCCAAGCAAACCACCCAAAAAGAGAAGCTCGCACAGATGAAAAAGGACAAAGAGGACTACATCGCGCGCCTGGAGAAGATAAACGACGAGCAAGACGCCATATCTAAGACCCTGCAGGAGCTTAAGATCATCGACGACGCCGAGGAAAAAGCCAAAGCGCAGAAGGAGGAAACGGCGCGCCAAGCGAAGCTTGAAGCGCAGAAGCAAAAGGAGCGCCAGGCGCGCGAAAAAGAGTACGCCAAAGCAAAGGCGGCTGCCAAAAAGGCGGGCAAGCCCGAGCCTGCGCCTCCTAGCGAGCCCGAGCCCGAAGTGAGCGAGCCTGCGGATGAGCGCGTAAGCAAAATCAACCAGAAGGTCAAGCAGTACGGCTCGAGCTATCAGTCCTCGCGCGTTAAAAAATACAGCGGAGCCAAAACCGCAGCGCCTCTGAACAGCGCGTATTTGAAGCGGAAATTCGGTAATTACAACGATCCCGTATATAACATCAAGCTTTTCAACGAAAATATCGTGCTAGGCTCAAACAGCGGCGACACGCAGGTTAAGGCGGTGCTACCGGGCAAGGTGGTCTTTGCCAAAGAAACCGCCGTGCTCGATAAGGTCGTGATCCTAGAGCACAGCGGCGGCATCCACACGATCTACGCGCATCTAAATCAGATCCCGCCTACCGTGCGCGTCGGCTCCAACGTCAAAAAGGGCTACATCATCGGGCGCATCGGCTCGGATCTGACCTTTGAAGTGACGCAGCAGAACTACCACATCAACCCGCTCGATCTCATAAGTCTGAGGTGAAGCCGTGGGCAGGGGAAATTCTAAATTTAGCGAATCTTGCGAGGACGCTGAAAGTTTAAATTTAAGCGAGCAAAGCTCGGACTGCGAGTTAAATTTGAGCGATGAAAATTCTGCGGCGACGTTAAATTTGAATGACGTAAATTCCAAAGCGACGTTAAATTTGAACGATCAAAATTTAAGCAGCCGAAGCTTTGCTGCCGCAGGTATTGTTGGCGCGCCAAATTTAAATAGTGAGAATTCCTCCACGGGCGCTGCCGCTGCATTAAATTTTAAAAATAAGAATTCCGCGACGACGGACATCGTAGCGACATCAAAAACGATGGCGGCGCCGCAAAAACAGGAAGCTACAACGAGCGTCGTAGAAGTAAAAACGACGAAAACAGCGCAAAACGATATTGAGATTACAAGAGTAGCGGAGGAAATAATGACAACAGAAATGGCGGCAGCAAAAGAAGCAGAAGCGGTGAGACCGCAAATCCAAGAGCTTACCAATTTTCTTAGTGAATACACCGCCAAGATGCTTAGTATCGGCACTTACACCGCGCGCATCGAGCGCTGCGTGCGCAGGATAGCGGACGCTTACGACTATGAGGCTAGCCTGATGATCTTTGTGCGCCACTTCATCATCAGCGTGATGGATCCTGCGGACAACTCTATCCGCCGCACCTACGTCAAAACGGGCGCTGCGGCGCAGATCAGCTTCGATCTGATCTCGGAGCTAAGCGCGCTTAGCTGGGAAATTTACGATGAAAAAATCCCTTTTGCGCGCGCCAAAGCCGCATTTGCAGAAATTTTAGCCTCGCAGAAGAAAAGCTTTGCCAAAACTCTCGTTCTGCTCAGCGTCGCAAACGCCGCATTCTGCGAGCTGTTTGGCAGTGACGGTGGCGCGATGGCGTTAGTTTTTGCGGCTACGGCTTTTGGAATTTGCGCCCGCCATCTGCTTAGCAAACTTAAAATCAACCTAAAAATCCAATACATCGCAGTTTCGTTCGCAGCATCCTTCATCGTCTCGCTAGGCGCTCGCTACGGGCTTAGCGCCACGCCCGACGTCGCCGTGGGATCGAGCATACTCTTTTTGATCCCCGGCGTCTGGCTGATCAACTCGGTATTTGACATCTTAAACGAAAATATGCTCGTAGGCATCAGCAGAGGGCTAAACACGGGGCTTTTGATCATCTGCATCGCGATCGGACTCTTTCTGACGCTTAGCATCTCAAATTTGGGGCTCGTAAATGTTTGATATAGCGCTTTTGGTATTTAAGGATGCTTGCTTTGCCGCTGCGGCGGGACTCGGGTTTGCGTATGCGTGCATGCCACCCAAAAAGACGCTTGCCTTCTCGGCGCTGCTTGCCGCGGTAGCGCATTCGTGCAGGTTTTTACTGATTCAAAGCCAAATTTTTTCGATCGCTGCCGCGACACTTTTTGCGTCGTTTCTGATCGGCGTTTTGGGAATGCTCTGCGCCAAGCGCCTCAAGGTGCCCGCAGAGATCATCGCCTTTCCCGCGCTGCTTCCGATGATCCCCGGCATTTACGCCTACAAGGCGGTTTTGGCGCTGTTTTCTTATATCAAAGCCGCGGGCGCAGAGCAAAAGCTCGCTCATCTCATCTCGTTTTTCGACAACGCCCTCGCCACGGTCTCGATCTCGCTGGCGCTCGGCACGGGCGTCTCGATAACGCTGCTAATTTTCTACGAGCAGTCTTTGATGACGACGCGAGGGGCTAGGAAGTAGAATTTTGAATAAATTTAGAATTTCGTAAATTTACGAGCAGGCAGAATCTAGAATTTTATCCTACCTGCTGCAATTTTAGAGGTTGGGAAATTACAAACCCGAGCCTTTTGCGCAGAAATCTCGGATTAAGCTTTCTTCCTTTACGGTGTTTCGGCTCATATCGGTCTTTTTACCTAACTCGCAAGCGCGTTTATAGTATTGCCTCATTTCTTTTATATCCGTCTCATATATAGCGTAAAGCCCACATGCGTTCCATATCGGATCTTTTTCTGCATCGCATGCTTTTTTGAGATATGCCTTAGTTTTGTCGGCATACTGATATGGAGAGCCTTTTATGCCGCGTTTGTTGATGATCATGGTAGCTACCGAAAAGCAGCCGCCTGAGTTATTATTGTCGCAGGATTTATTATATAGCTTCATAGCTTCAGCGTAATCGGGTCTGATTTTTTCTTTCGTAGTGATTGATTCTCCACTTTCGTAGATGTAGCCTGCGAGATTGCACGAGTCCATGTCTCCACCCTCACATTTTTTAACGTAGTCCGCTATCTCGTCTTTAGCTGACATAGGGCGATTGCATGCTTCTTCCCAAGTTTTTTTGTCATTAGCGCTGTTTTGTACCTTAGGATTATTTTTACCTACTTCGCAGGCTTTTTGATAGAACTTCTTTGCCCTTTCCATATCGCCATTTATATCGGCATTTAAGGCAATCGATTCACATTGCTGAAAATACCCCAACTCGCATGCTTTTTCTTCATATTCTACAGCCTTAAGAAGATCTTTTTCAATTCCTTTGCCCTCATCACCAATTCTATAGTCGACTGCTACTGAATAACACGCCATCGCATCGCCGCCTTCGCACTGTTCAAGCGTAGATTTTTGCAGCTTTGAACCTACAAAACCTATGATTAGCAAGACACAAAAAATCCCGCCGATAACGGCGAACACACCCAAAAGGATTTTGTAACCCCTTTTCATCTTTAACTCCTTAAATTAAAAGTAGAAAATAATTC